>JAJVIA010000010.1:34402-63556 GCA_022072245.1 Anaerolineae bacterium | reverse complement strand
TTTTTGATTGGCAGAGACGTTAAAGGAGGTGATGCGATTCAGCGAACTGCGTTGTATGACAATATCGATTTAGTATAAATGGTGAATAATCCGCCAAAGGAGGAGAGAGATGTCAAGGAAAATTTTCGTCCTGTTCACGCTGCTGGCGCTCACAGCAGCTTTGCTCGCCTGCACGGGCGCGCCGCCAACTAGCGCGCCGCCGACTAGCGCGCCCGCAACCAGCGCGCCACAAGCGACAACAGCGCCGCCCGCCACGACCGCATCCGCCGCCCGCCCTATCAAAGTCGGCATCGTGGACACGTATAGCGGGCCGCCCGCCGCGTTTGGCAATGACGCGCTCAATGGTTTCAAGCTCGCGCTCAGTGAAATCAACAAAGACGGCGTCTTGGGTTCCAATATCGAGTTTGTCACGCGCGACGATAAATATCAACCCGACACGGCGTTGAGCATGGCAAAAGAATTGATTCTGGAAGAAAAAGTGGATGTGCTTGTCGGCACGGTGAACAGCGCGGCGGCATTGGCAATCTCGTCGTTCGCCAAAGAGCAAAAAGTGCCATACATCGTATGGATTGCCAAGAGCGAAGCGATTACGGGAGCCAAAGGCCATCGCTATGTCTTTTCGACCAGCGAAAATTCGGCGATGGCAGGCAAAGCGGGCGCGGAAGCATTGGCGCAAAAACCGTACACCAAGTACTGGATTGCGGGCGAAGATTACGAGTACGGTCATGCGATTGCCAATGCGGCGTGGGACAATCTAAAGGCGCTCAAACCCGATGTGACCAAAGCGGGCGAGACGTGGTGGAAAACGGGCGAACCGGACCTTACGCCGTACTTGACCGCGATCATGGCAGCCAAACCCGACGCGATTATTTTTGCGACGGGCGGCGCGGGCATGACCAACGTACTCAAGACGGCTAAAGCGATGGGCTTGTCGGACCAAATTCCGATTTGGATTCACACCGCGATTGACACGTCGGTGCTCAAACCGCTGGGCGCGAACGCGCCTGAAGGCGTGATGGGGACGATGGATTATTTATTCTATTATCCCGAGACGCCGGAAAATAAAGCTTTCGTCAAGGCGTACCAAGATGCCTACAGCGCGCCGCCCGGCTTTCCCGCGTTCCATGCGTACAACACCGCGCATTTCATCGCGGAAGCATTCAAAAAAGCGGGCGCCTTGGACAAGGAAAAATTCATTGACGCGATGGAAGGGCTCAAAATTGATTCGCCCACGGGTGAAATCGAAATGCGCGCCTGCGACCATCAAGTCGTCGAACCGCTGTTCATGGGCGTCACCAAAAAGAATCCGCAATTTGAATTCATGACCGCCAGCGACCTTGTCAGCGTAGCCGGCAAAGATGTAATGCCGAGCTGCGAAGAGGTGTTAAAGAAACGCAGCCAATAAGGAATAAAGGCAGAGAGAGCCAAGCTCTCTCTGCCGCACACTCTCGCAAAGGAGACCTTCCGCATGGACCCGAGCGCTGTGATAAGTTTGTTGTTGGTGGGACTTGCGCGCGCCATGATTTTGTTTATCGTTTCGGCGGGCTTGACCTTTGTGTTGGGCGTCCTGCGCGTGCCGAACGTGGCGCACGGTTCGCTCTACATGATTGGCGCGTTTGTCGCGTTCACCATCGCGACGGCCTTTGGCCAAAGCTCGGCGGGGTTTTGGTTCGCGCTCATCCTCGCGCCGCTCGTCGTCGCCGCCGTGGCGTTGATTATTGAACGCGGTTTGCTGTCGCACCTGTATCAACGTGAACATTTAATGCTCATCTTGTTCACCTTTGGATTGATGCTGATTCTGAACGATCTCGTCAAACTGATTTGGGGCGCCGAATATCGTTCGGTGACGCCGCCCGAAATTTTGGACGGCGCGGTTACGTTGTTCGGTTTCAATATCCCGCGTTACAGTCTATTCCTCTTGTTCGTGGGCCCGTTGGTCGCGGTGGGCTTGTGGTTTCTCTCGAACAAAACGCGGCTCGGCAAAATCGCGCGCGCGGCGTCGGTGGACCGCGAAATGGTGGGCGTGTTGGGCATCAATGTCAGCTGGGTCTTTGCGGCGGCGTTTGTCATTGGCTGCGCGCTCGCGGGTTTGGGCGGCGCGCTCGTCGCGCCGACGACGAGCATTTCGCTCGGCATGGATCTGACCATCATTATCGAATCCTTTCTCATTGTCATCATCGGCGGCTTGGGCAACACGTGGGGCGCGCTAATTGGTTCTATCTTGTTTGGCGTGAGCCAATCGCTCGGGCTGCTCTTTTTTCCGCAATTCGCAATCGCTTTTCCGTACGCCGTAGTCGTCATTGTGCTGCTGCTGCGGCCGCGCGGCTTGCTTCGTTCCGCCTGGTAAATCACGGAGTTCATTCATGCTCAAAGCACTCGTCGAACCGCGCTGGCTCGTTGCGACCGGAATAATCCTGCTTGGACTGCTCCTGATTCCGTTCGGCGCGCCGCTATTTTATATTTACATCCTCTCGGTCATTTTCGTCACGGCGCTGTTGGCAATGAGTCTCAATCTCGTGCTGGGGTACGGCGGCATTTATCAATTTCATCATGCCGTCTTTTACGGCGTCGGCGCGTATACGGTGGCGTTGATTCTCACGCGCACCTCTTTGCCCTGGTGGATTGCGCTCCTCGCGGGGCCCTTTGTCGCGGCGGCGACGGGTCTCATCATCGGCTGGTTTTGCGTGCGGCTCACCAAATTATATTTTGGGATGCTGCAAATTTCGCTCGGCTCGCTGGTGTGGATCATTGTCTATCGCTGGTACGACGTGACGGGCGGCGATAACGGCATCCACGATATTCCAATGCCCGAATGGTTGACGACGTTTCAGGGCGCGTACTATTTTATTTTAGCCGTCGTCGTGGTTTGTGTGGGTTTGATGTTCCTGCTCATCAAATCGCCGTTCGGCGCGACGCTCCAAGCCATCCGCGATAATCCGCAGCGCTGCGAAGCGATTGGCATCAACGTGCGCCATCACAAATTGATTGCCATCGTCATTGCCGCGTTTTTCGGCGGCGTCGCGGGCGTATTGTTCGCCACGTTAGAGCGTTCAGTTTTTCCCGGACTCTTGTTTTGGGTCCTGTCGCTCGAAATTCTCGTCATGTGTTTGCTCGGCGGCTGGTTCACTTTTGCCGGACCCATTCTCGGCGCGGCAATCGTCGTCGCGCTGCGCACCGTTGCGAGCCGGTACACCGATTACTGGACAATGGTTCTGGGCATCATTCTGATTCTCTTGATTTTCTTTTTGCCCGAAGGCGTGATGGGCTTTATCCAAGAACGCGTCGCCGCCAAGAACAAGGCGCCCCATCCGCAGCGAGTTGAAGAAGGGAGTGGCAGTTAGATGCTGCGCGTCGAAAACATAGTTAAATCGTTCGACGATTTTACGGCGGTGAATGGCGCGCAGTTGACCGTCGCGGACGGCGCGCTCGTCGCGGTCATTGGGCCCAACGGCGCGGGCAAGACGACGCTCTTTAATTTAATCATCGGCTTGTTCAAACCCGACCGCGGCAAG
Organism: Anaerolineae bacterium; assembly: GCA_022072245.1. Classification (GTDB taxonomy): domain Bacteria; phylum Chloroflexota; class Anaerolineae; order UBA4142; family SHND01; genus SHND01. The sequence goes on along the minus strand of JAJVIA010000010.1, from coordinate 60,044 downwards.
ATTACGTTTGACGACAAAGACATTACCGGACTACCGCCGTATGAAATTTGTCGGCGCGGCATCGCGCGCGCGTTCCAGATTGCCAATATCTTTCCGCGTCTTTCGGTGTTTGAAAATGTCCAAGTCGCGGTCTTTGCCCAACAGCGTCAGAGCCGCAATTTCTTGCAGCCCGCGCACACGCTCGCGCGCGCCGAGACGAACGCGATTTTGGAAAGCGCGGGCTTGCAGCACAAGGCGCGCCATATCGCCAGCGCGCTCTCGCACGGCGACCAACGCATTCTCGAAATCGCCATCGCGCTCGGCAGTCAACCGCGCTTGCTCATTCTCGACGAACCCACCGCGGGCATGTCGCCCGAAGAGACCGCGACGACAATGAGTTTGGTAAAACAGCTCGCGCAAACGCGCGGCATCACGATTCTATTTTGCGAACACGATATGGATATTGTTTTTTCCGTCGCGCAAAGCATCATGGTCATGCGACACGGGCAAACCATCATTCAAGGCACGCCAGAACAGGTGCGCCAGAATCGTCAGGTGCAAGAAGCGTATCTCGGAGGCGCCGATGCTTGAGGTCCAAGATATTCACACCTACTATGGTTTGAGCCATATCCTCTTTGGCGTCTCGCTGCGCGTCGAACGCGGCGAAGTGGTTTGCTTGTTGGGACGCAACGGCGCGGGCAAGACGACGACGATGCGGAGCATCATGGGCTTGACGCCGCCGCGACGCGGCACGATTACGTTCAAAGGGCAGACAACGGCGGGCGTACCGCCCTATCTTTTGGCGCGGCGCGGCATCGCGTATGTTCCCGATGACCGCCGCATCTTTGCCGACCTCACGGTGGGCGAAAATTTAGAAATCGCCGCGCGTCACGCTAACCAAAAAGCGGAATGGGACAAGGCGCGCGTCTTTGAACTTTTTCCCGTGCTGCAAGAAAAACAAGCGCGCAAAGGCGGCCACCTCAGCGGCGGCGAACAAAAAATGTTGGCGATGGCGCGCGCGCTCATGACCAATCCCGAATTCATTTTGCTGGACGAACCGATGGAGGGGTTGGCGCCGCTGTTGGTGCGCGCGCTCGAAGAGCAGATTCTCAAATTAAAACAAGCGGGCTTGACCGTGCTGTTGGCGGAACAAGCGGTGAATTCGGCGCTGCGCGTTAGCGACCGCGGCTATGTGATTGACGATGGACATATTCGCTTTGCCGCCAGCATCAATGAACTGCGCGAGAATCAAGAGATCCGCAGCAAATATCTTTTGGTGTGAACGACAGGGCAAATGAATCAAAGATGAACTCGACAAACGATTGGAAACCGCATCCGCGTTTTGCCGGCGTGTTTTTGAAACCGCTGATTACGCGCGAGATGAATCCGGGGCTCACGTTAAATTTGGTGCGCGTCGCGCCGGGCGGCGTCCTTGCCACGCACACGCACGAATCGTCTACCGAAACATTTTATATTCTGCGCGGCCGCGGCGTGTGCTGTATCGGCGAAGCGGAATTTATTCTCGAACCGGGCGTTTGCGGCTGCGCGCCGTCGGGCATTCCGCACTCGGTTCGCAATACCGGCGCGGAAGAATTGGAAGCGCTTGCGATTTTTAATCCCCCTCTGGACAATGGATAATTCAATTCTCGCTGAACTCGAATTTGATTCTGCACGCGGCGCGCTGTGGTACAAAGGCGTGCGCTATCTATTGATTCGCCCCGAAACGCTTGACATGTTTTATCGGGCGGTGGAGGAAAAAATCGGCGCCGACGCGCATGACGCGATGCACCGCGGCGGATTCACCGGCGGTAGTTTGAGCGCGCAAAAATATCGCGACGTATTCGGCTTGGACGCGCGGCAGTCGGTCGAATTTATGGCGCGCATGGGCGCGGAAATCGGTTGGGGGAAAATCGAAATCGCGCGCTTGGATTTGGACGCGCGCATTTTGGAAATCACCGTCGCGAGTTCGCCGTTCGCCGCCGCGCATGGCAAATCAAAACATGGCGTCTGTCATTTGCTGCGCGGCGTGTTCGCCGGATTGGCGAGCGGTATTTTTGAATGTGCCGTAACGTCGCAAGAGGTGGAATGTCTGGCGCTGGGCGACCCGCAGTGTCGCATCGTCATTCAAGGCGCGGGCTAACGCGCACGCCATCGTGTTTTGCAAAAGAAACTTTGCGGTCGGCGGCACATTTTGGGACACAGATGTCACAGATACCACAGATCTTGACCGCGCCGGGCGTTGCTTTCTTTTTTCCGCGTGAATCCGCGTAATCTGCGTCCCAAAATTTGGAATAGACTGCGTAACGCGGATTAGCCGATAATGCTGTACTCGTATTTTCCGCGCACCGGGTCATTTTCCGCGAAACGCGCGTAACGAAAGAGCGCGCGCTCCAATTGCGCGGTGGGCTCGGCTTGCCGCGTCACCATATCCGCAATCATTACCCCGACGGCTGGACTCAATTTAAAGCCGTGTCCTGAAAATCCCGCCGCCACAAAAAATCCGCTGCCCGCCGGTATCTCGTCAATGATAGGATGCCAATCGGGCGTTACGGCATACATCCCCGCATAGCCGCCTTTGGAAAACGAATGTGCCATCGCAGGATGGCGATGCATCAATTGTTCCCCCACGCGCTCGATGTATTCATCGTCCGCGCCGCTGTTGTACGCATCGGGATTCGCAATCGCCTGTCCATCGGGCGCGACCGAGCCGACCAATGTCAGCGCGGGACCTTCGGGCCGATAATAAATTTGCTGCGTAAAATCGCCGACGACGAGACGCGGTTTTTCGCGCTGCGGTTGTTGTTGAAACAACGCGATTTGGTGCCGCTCCGCTTGAATCGGCAGCGCGATGCCCAACGGCGCGGCAATGTCCGGCGCCCACGCATTCGCGCAATTGACGACGTTGGGCGCGGCAATCATGCCGCGCGTCGTTTCCACGCCAACGACGCGCTCACGCTCCAGCAAGACGCGCGTCACGCGCGTATCCTGCCAAATCTCGGCGCCGCGCCCGCGCGCGCCTTCCGCAAAACTCTGCGTCACCGCCACCGGGTCCGCGTAACCGCCTTCCGGTTCATACGCGGCGGCAACCAATTCCGAAGCCACAAAGGACGGGTCGAGCTCGCGCAATTCTTGCGGCGAAATGAGCGTTACTTGAATGCCGACCTTTTGCTGCATGGCGACATTTTCGCGCAAGCCCGCCTCGTCGCGCGCAGAAACCAACACCACAAATCCCGTATTGCGAAAATCCGCATTCCCCCCCACACGTTCGTCAAAATTTTGAAACATCCGCAGCGAATAGAGCGCCATGCGCGCGGTCAGCGCATTGGAATAATGCTGGCGCACAATCGCCGAAGAACGTCCCGTCGAACCGGCGGCGAGAAAATTCTTTTCGACCAGGACGACGCGCTGCCCGCGCGCCGCCAATTGAAACGCCGCGCTCGTGCCTATAACGCCCCCGCCGATAATTACCGTGTCTGCTGTATTTGGAAATGACATAGATTTTATTTTAATTGTGGGTATAATGGAACGTACAAGTATATTCATTCATTGGCGAGAATCCACCCTACATCGAGTAATTGCGTTTGACCTCTGTAGTAGTTTGCTTTTTTTCCGCCCCACCCTATCGGATACTGCCAACCCATCATTTGGGATTTGATTATACTCTAAAATCAGATTGAACGTCCGCCATGCAATTGCCGCTATGCACGAATAAATGGAGTTGCGCGTGTTCAACGTTGAACCGAATGTTGTGCCGTTTGGGTTCGGAATAATTCTTTGCGCGGGGCTTGGCGCGCTCGCCCTTTGGCTAGGGCGCGCGCTGCAACAGGCGCGCGCCCGCACGGCGGCGCAGACGCGCGACATACAAGCGCTAACCCATATTCAAGAACGCCTGACCAACGCAGATTGTTCTCAAGCTGTTGCGGACGCGCTGGACGCGCTTTTGGGATATTCGCACGCCGCCGCCGCCCAAGTGTGGTTCAAATCCGATTCCGCCGCGTCATTCACGCCGTACCTTCATCGCGGTCTGTTTCCCGAAAGTTTTACCCAAGTTCCCGCCGCGTCGGAAAAAATTTCACATTTCAGCGCGCTCGACGCCTTGCCCAATTTGTCCGCCAAAGGATTTGTCGAACTCGTCCAAATTCCGCTTTTGTGGCAGCGCCAAGTCGTCGGCATGTTGGAAATCGCGGCGCGCCATCGCGGCGAACTGCGTACGCTCGCGGACGAATGGTGTTATGCCGTCGGTCGCGCGCTCGCCGCAAAACTTGAAGCCGCGCAAGAGCTGGAACATGCGCGCGCGCAATTGGCGGACGAAAAACGTTTGTGGGAAGCGGGCCTCGAAGTCACCGCGACCGAAGATTATGATCAAGTCCTACGAACGATTGTGGAACGCGCGCGCGAACTGATTCACGCCGAAGCGTCCGCGCTCTGTTTGTGGAATCAAGAAAAAGAGATTTGGGTGGTGCAAGGCACGAGCGGCACGCCCGAAGCGTTTGCGGTCGAAACTTTACAATTCGAGCGCGGCGACGGCGGGCGCGTCGAGTGTCCCGTCGTGCGCTTTAAATTTCGACAGGCGCATCTCGATTTGCCGGTGCGGCGCAATGGACACATCGTCGGCTGCTTGTGCGTGGCGAGTCAAACGCCGCGCGAGTATTCAGCGGAAGAACGCGCGTTGCTCATGGGCATTGCGAGTCAAGCGGCGCTGGCGGTGGAACGCGCGCGCGCGCTGCAAACGATGGGCAGCCGCGCCGCGACCGCCGAACGCGAACGGCTCGCGCGCGAAATTCACGACACGCTCGCGCAGATTCTCGGTTTCGTACACATCAAAACGGGCGTCGTCCAAGAATGGCTCACGCAAGGCAATTTGGCGCAAGCGCAAACCGAGCTGGAACAATTGTCGCGCTTGTCGCAAGAATTGTATCAAGACACGCGCGAATTGGTTCTGGGGCTGCACGGCGAAACGGACGCGACCCACGACCTCGCGGACATGATTCAAACGTATCTAGAACGCTTTAGTCAATTTTGCAATTTGCCGACCACGTTCGAGCGCGGCGATTTGGACGTAACCTTTCCGCCCGCCGTCGAAGTGCAATTGCTCCGCGTCGTCCAAGAAGCGTTGAGCAACGTCCGCAAACACGCGCGCGCCAAACACGCGTGGGTTTCGCTGCGGCGCGCCCAAGACCAAGCGCTTTTGGAAATTCGCGATGACGGCCAAGGGTTTGACCCCGCGCATCCGACGCGCGGTTTTGGGCCGCGTTTCGGTTTACAGTCCATGCGCGAACGGGTGGAATCTATTCACGGCGCGTTTGCCGTTCATTCCGCGCCGGGGCAAGGCACGCGCATCCAAGTGACGGTACCCATTATTTATCGAGGACAAGACGTATGAGTGTGCGAGTTGTGTTGGCAGACGATCATCCCTTATTCCGCGACGGCATCGCGTCGCTCTTGCGCGCGCGCGGTTTTGAAATTGTCGGCGAAGCGAACAACGGACGCGAGGCGCTCGAATTGATTCGCCGCACGCATCCCGATTTGGTCTTGATGGACATTCACATGCCCGAGCTCGACGGCTTGGCGACGACGCGCATCTTGACGAGCGAAATGCCAGAGGTTCGCGTCGTCATCTTGACGGTTTCGGACGACGACAACGACGTATTCGAAGCCATCAAAAGCGGCGCGCAAGGATACCTGTTGAAAAATTCCGACACGCGCGCCTTTTTTGATTTAATCGAAGGCGCGGCGCGCGGCGAAACGCCCTTGTCGGGACGGCTCGCCTCGCGCATCTTGCGCGAATTTGCAAAACACATGAATCGCGAAACGGTCGAAATGTCCAACGAAGACGCGTTGAGCGAACGCGAAAAAGAAGTGTTGACGTTGGCAGCCGAAGGATTGACCAACCGCGAGATTGCCGCGCGCGTCAATCTGAGCGAAAACACCATCAAGTATCATTTCAAAAATATCCTCGAAAAATTGCATCTCCGCAATCGCGCCCAAGCCGTTGTGTTTGCAGTCCAAAGCGGCTTGCTCAAGCCCAAAGATTAAACGCCGCGCGACGAACGCGCGCCAAGAAAAAATTAGGCGGAGCGCAAATTTGCGCTCCGCCTTTTTGTCAAGATAGCGTCCCCGCTTTACGCCACCGTAATGCTCTGGTCCAAATACACGTCCTGAATCGTATTCAAAAGTTTCACGCCGTCCGCCATCGGGCGCTGGAACGCTTTGCGTCCCGAAATCAAACCGCTGCCGCCCGCGCGTTTGTTAATCACCGCCGTCGCCGCCGCTTCGGCAAAATCATTTTCGCCCGACGCGCCGCCGCTGTTGATGAGACCGACGCGGCCCGCAAAACAATTGACGACTTGATAGCGGCACAAATCAATCGGATGGTCGCTCGTCAATTCCGAATAGATGCGTTTGTCGAATTTGCCAAACGAAACGCCGCCGCTATTCATGGCGAGATAGCCGCCATTGTTCTCGGCGAGTTTTTGTTTGATGATATCCGCTTCGAGCGTGACGCCAAGATGATTCGCTTGTCCGGTCAAATCGGCAGACACATGATAATCCTTGTCTTTTTTGAATGCCGAATTTCGCAGATAGCACCACAAGACGGTTGCCATGCCCAATTCGTGCGCGTGCGCGAACGCTTCGGCGATTTCAATAATTTCGCGGTGCGAATCGTCCGAACCGAAATAAATCGTCGCGCCCACCGCCGCCGCGCCCATGTCATACGCCTGCTCGACCGTGCCAAATAAAATCTGTTCAAAACTGTTGGGATAGGTGAGCAATTCGTTGTGATTGATTTTCACAATGAACGGAATCTTGTGCGCGTACCGGCGCGCCATCAGACCCAACACGCCGAACGTGGACGCGACCGCGTTGCAGCCGCCCTCGATGGCGAGTTGAATAATTTTTTCGGGGTCAAAGTAATCGGGATTCTTGGCAAAACTCGCGCCGCCCGAATGTTCGATGCCTTGGTCCACCGGCAAAATCGAAAGATAGCCCGTGCCGCCGAGCCGACCGTTGCGATACAGTCGCGTCAGATTTCCCAAGACGCGATTATTGCGGTCGGACGACGTAAAGATGCGTTCCACAAAATCGGGCCCCGGCAGATGCAAACGTTTTTTGGAAATTTTGGGCGTATTGAAACCGAGTAACGTTTCGGCTTGCGCGCCCAACAGAGATTGAATATCGGCTGCCATTTTATCGCTCCTTGTCCGACAAGCGCGCGTCGGACCTTTTTTTTTCATTACGGGTCAGTGTAATACATACATTATACAACATCGGTCTAAAATTGATATTGATTATAGTATAATTTTCGTATGCAGTGCCGCGCGCTCGACGAGCAAAAATTGCGTTGTCAAAATGACGCCGCCGCGTCCGATTATTGTCCCGCGCATCGCGCCGCGATGGAACAACGCATCGGTAAAGCCGCGAACCTTCCCGCGCCGCGTTGGCGCGTTCTTTGGAATAAATTCGCGGCGTCGTCCAACGGCGTTCCCGACGGCGGAAAATACGACGTGCCAAAATGGTTAAGCGGGCTGCCCACGCCCCAAGTCATCGAACATTTGCAAACGCATCCCGATTCGATGGCGCGTTGGATGGCGGCGTTCGTGTTACGCAAACGTCGCGCCGCCGACGCGTTCGAAGCGTTATGGCGCGCGCGGCAGCAGGACCCAATTCGCTTTGTGCGGCAACAAGCCGCCGTCGCGTTGGGCAAACTCAATACGCCCGCCGTCTATGCGCCGCTCGTCGAAGGTCTGCATCACGACCGCGACCCCGGCGTGCGCGAAGCGTGCGCGATTGCATTGGGGAATCTCGGCAATCCGGCGGCGGTGGACGAACTCGTTCACGCTTTGACGCGCGAAGAAAATGTTTTTGTACGTTGGGATTGCATCGTCGCGTTGGGCCAATTGGGCGACGCGCGCGTCGAACCATTATTGACGCAGCTGCAAACGCAAGAAAGCGCGCAGGTGGTGCGCGATGCCTGCCGCGACGCGCGCGCCGAAATTCAGCGTCGTCGCGCCGTCTCGTCAAACGTCTGAATGGCATCCGCCGCGCGCGCCAACGCGTCTTGCAATTCTGCCGCGCGCAATTCCAGCGTTTCGCCGCGCTGCGCATAATGCACGCGCACCGAGACGGCTTGATTCAAAACTTGCGCCGCCGCGTATTGATACAAGCCCAACTGCACGGCATAATTTTCTAGCGCGTGCGCGCGCAGCGCGCGCCCACGCACATCATCCGTTTTGAAATCGGCAATAAACCATTCGCCCTCCGCCGTTTGCGCCAACGCATCCATACTGCCGTGAACGGTTCGCCCCTGCCATTCGCACACAAAAGGAACTTCATGCCGCCGCACGCGCGCCGTATCCATTGCGCGAAATAATTCGCTCTGGGTAAAACGCGTCAACAGTTTGCGCGTCGCTAAAACGCCGGCTTGGATCAATTTTTCGTCCGCGAGGCCCAAGCCGCGCGCATATTCCGCCAATATCTTGTCCAGTTCCGGCGTATTGTGCGGAAAACGCCATTGGCGCAGCGCGCGATGCGTCATGTCGCCAACGATATACTGCGGCACGTACGCCGTTTTGGTTTGGCGCGTCACCGTCGGCGCCCGGTCGGGCGCGCCTTCCAAAACTCGCCGCACAAAATCATCCGGGCGCGATGTCAACGCTTCCAAGCCCGTCGCGCTGAACGCGGCAAGGTCGCGCAGTCGCGGCGCGGCGAGCGGCTGCGCGAGCGCGGGAATTTCGGCGCGCGCGCGTTCTTGCGTTTCCGGCGCGCGTTCCGCGTCCGCCAACGGCGCGGGCATTTCATCCATCCGCAGCTGCGGTTCGCGCACCGTGATTTTGCCCCAAGCGAATTCGCGCTGCGCGCCGAGCGCCTGTTTAATTTGTCTCAAAAACGAACGTTCTTCCGCCTCCGCCGCGCCAAGAATAAGCGCATACTCTTGCGCGCGCGTTAACGCCACATACAACAATCGTTTTTCTTCCGCCCTTTCGCGTTCCTGTTGCGCGTTGCGGCATAATTGATACGCGACCGTTTTGACCGTTTTATGCGCGGCGTCATGCACTTGGAGCGCGGCGCCCATTTCGCGCGTCGGCAGCAAAATGGCAGATTCGCCGTGAGTCGTCCCCTTTGACGCGTCCGGCAAAACCACAATGGGAAACTCTAACCCTTTGGCGGCGTGAATGGTCATCAAACGCACGGCATTGTCCGCTTCCAACAACGCTTCGCCCTCGCGCGCTTCTTGCGTCGTCAAATCACGAATGTAATTATTGAAATCGCCGACGCGCGCCGCGCGCGTGCGCCGCGCCAACGCCAATAATTTTTCTACATTGCCGCGCCGCCGGTCGCCGTCGTTCAACGCCGAAATCGTCGCAAGATAACCGGTCGCAGTCAACGCGTGATGCAATAAATCCAAAATCGGCGCGCGCCCCACTTGCGCCCAACCCTTTTCCAAAACCGCGCGCGCAAATTCGACGCGCGCGCGTTCAGCCGATGGAATATCGGGCGGCATCGCGCGCAGCGCATCGCAAAAATGGCGCGGCGTCTCGCCGTCGCGCCGCAAACGGTACAAAGTTTCGCCGCTCAACGCAAACAATGGCGAGTGCAAAATAACCGCCAGCGCCAAATCATCTAGCGGATTTTCCAACGCGCGCAAATAATACAGCAAGTCGCGCACTTCGGGACGGTCGTAATAGCCCTTGCCCGCCAACGTCAGATAAGGCAGCTGCGCCGCTTTGAACGCGTCCTCGAAAATGGGAAAGAGATTGCTGGACCGAAACAAAAGCGCTACATCGCCCCACCGCACGGGACGATACGCGCGCATTGCATTGTCCCACACCGGAAAGCGCTGCGCGACCAATTCCATCAAACGCGCCGCCAGTTCGCGCGCCTGCCATTCGCGCGCGTCGGACAGCGTCACCTTGACCATTGCGCCAGCGCGTTCGATTTCTTTGGGGAATTCAATAATTTCCAGCTGCGGTTCGCGCGCGCTCGACGCGCGCACCGCCCGCAGCGGTTCAAACAAAACCTGAAATAATTCGCGTTCGCCATCCACCGCGAAAATCGCTTGGAACAAAAAATTAAACGCGTCGAGCAAACGCGCGTGCGCGCGAAACGATTCCTGCAAGACCACGCGCGCCGCGGGTCCCCACTGCGCGGTCACGTCGGCTTGCGTCGTTTCAAACACGGCGACATCGGCGCCGCGAAAACCATAGATGGATTGTTTGCCGTCGCCGACCACAAACAGACGCTCCGGTTGGTCGGGCGCCGCGAGCGCATACACAATTTCGCGCTGCGCCGCGTTTGTATCTTGGAATTCATCCACCAACACGGCGGCAAATTCGGTTTGATACCGTTCTCGCACAGCCGGCTGTTGCAGCAGCGCCAACGTTTTTTCTTCGAGGTCGTTAAAATCCAGAACGCGCGCGTTCTCTTTGCGCGCGGCGTATGCCGCGCGCGTGCGCCGCCATAACGCGCGCCACAACAGCGCATACTGCGCGGCGCGTTCATCCGGTTCGCCAAATTCCAAATCAAATTGTTCGCAAAATTCGCGCGCCCGTTCGCGCAAAATTTTCAACTGCGCTTTGGCAAGCGCCAAGTCGTCCCAAACTTTTTTACTGCCGCCGCGCAAATCCAGCTCGCTCAAGTTGCGAATCGCGTGAATGGCGTTGGCATACGAATTTGAATTCAGGACCTGCAATGCCGCCGCCGCGTTCGCGCGCGTCGCTTCCAATTTGTCTTGGGCATCCTGCGCCGCATTATTTTGAACCCACGCCGCCGCCGCGCGCCATTCGCCGGACGCGTTCAATTTTTCCAACGCGCGCGTTTGCGCCTGCGTCAGACGCGCGCGCCACATATCCAAAATCGCCGCGGCATTATCGGGCAGCCGCGCAAACGCCTCGTCCACAGCCGCGCCTTGCGCCAGCAGCCGCGTCAAGGTCTCGCGCGCCTGTGAAATTTTATATTCGTCAAACAACGCGAGCTCTGCGCCGCCCTGTTCCGCCAAATCTTTTAATACGGCGTCGAGCGCGTCGGCTTGCCACAATGCGGCATCCTGTTCGGTCAAGACCTCGAAACGCGGGTCAAGGCGCGCCTCCACCGGATTCGCGCGCAAGAGGCGCATACAGAGCGCATGAATCGTGCTGATGCGCGCGTCGTCCATGTCGCGCCGATGTTCGTGCCAGAACGCGGGCGCGTCGGCTTGCGCCGCGCGTTTTTCGATTTCGCCGCGCACGCGGTCACGCATTTCGCTCGCGGCTTTGTCGGTGAACGTAATGGCGACAATTTTTCGCAGCGGCAGCGCGCGCGTCAACAAGGCGAGATAGCGTTCGACCAAAACGCGCGTCTTGCCCGCGCCCGCGCCTGCGACGACAGCCACATTCATTCCGCGCGCGTGGACGGCGCGCGCTTGACTCGGCGTTAATTCAAAAGGCGCGCTCATTTATTGGCGCTCCAGCGGCCCACGCGACACAACGCGGCGAAATCGCAATAACGCACGCACAGATTATCCTGCGCGCGCGTCGGCTTGACGGGAAATTGACCCTGACGCGCCGCGTCTTGATAACGGCGCATGTGTGCGCGCGCCTGCGCCAGCCACGCCTCGCGTTCCTCCGGACTCACCTCGCCGCTCCTTTCGCCGTTTGCAATATGCAAAAAGAACGCCTCTGCCACTTGAAATCCTTGCGCGCGCAGCGCCAGCACGTACACCGGCAGCTGTAAATTGCGTCCTTCATACACCTCGCGCTTGCCGATTTTGGTCGAACCCGATTTGTAATCCAATAGCGTCAAACCATCGTCGCGCTTGTCTATGCGGTCCAATAAACCCCGCACGCGCAGCGTTTCGCCGTCCAACTCTAAAGTTACGTCAAATTTTTGTTCGAACGCCACAGGCAGCGCGGCAGCCCCGTCCGCGCGCGCCGCTTCCGCATCCAACAACGCGCGCAAAATGCGCGTCACCTCGGCGCGTTCTTGGCGCCACCACGCCGTCGGGCGAAAGCCAAATTGTGTGGGCGCGGTTTCCAACACCTGCGCGGCTGTTTCAGTCAACGTTGCGCGCGCCGTTTCCAACGTCGCGGGCGTGACGGCAATTTTTTGCGCGGCGAATTTTTTATACGTCTGTTCCAAAATTGCGTGATACAACGCGCCGCGCTGCAAGACATCCAAACCCTCTTCGGGTTCGGGCAATTCTTCGAGGCGCAATAAACGCGCGGCAAAAAAGCGAAACCCGCACGCGCCCCACTCGTTCAATTGCGAAGCGCTCCACGGATACCGGGCATTGAAACGCGCGCGCAGCTCGGCGCGCAAATCGTCGGCGGAAAAAACGCCGCTGTATGCGTCGTGCGGCGCGTCCGATTCGCGGCGCTGTTCGACGGCGCGCGCGTGCAAACTGTGCTCCCAAATCGGCGTCGCCGCGCGCAAGGCGCGGTCCAACGCGGACACGCGGGACGGATCTCGCGCTTGCGCGCGCGCCACAGCAATCGCCAGTTCGGCAAGCGAAGCCGCTTGCGACGCCGTAACGGCGGCGTCGAGCGGAATTTCGACGGGGGTTAAATCTTGGAACAAGGCGCGCACATCGCCGACATACGGCGATGGAATCAAGAGCCGCGCGCTTTCATCGCGTCGCGGAAAAGATAAAAACAATTTGGTCCGCGCGAGCGTCGCGGCTTGATAAAAATAGGTTTTCTCGTCGCCCGCGTGAAAACTCGCGCGCGTCAAACCCGCCTCCTCCAAACGGCGCTGCGCGCGTTCGGTGAGCAAAACATTTTCGGGCGCGCGCGCGGGAAATTCCCCTTCGACCAAGCCGCCGAGAAAAACGATTGACTGCGGAATTCCGCGCGTCATGGTCACGCCTGCCACCAAGACGCGCCCGTCAAACGCGGGCGCCAAATCGTACACCGCGCTCGCCAGCGCATCGCGCAAATCCTGAAAAAAATCTTGCCACGCGCAAGCGCGTTCGTCCAACACCTGAGCCGCTTGGACCAAACCGCCCAAGACCTGTTTGAACACGCAGAGCGCGGCAAGATCGCGCGCCGCGATGTCCGGGTCCGCCGCGCGCACGCGCGCAATGACGCCCAAACTTTCGGTTGCGGCGTCCCACATCTCGGAAACGGGCGCGCGTTCATTTTCTCGCGTCGCCGGGTCGGGCCCAAGCAAACGCTCGATCCATTCGACGTACGCGGCGACGGATGCCAACGCGGGCGGCGTCACGCGCGCGAAAAATTGGTCGAGCCACGCGCGATACGCCGCCAACGCGGACGCGTCCAGCGCCGCCACCCGACGGCGATCCGTTTCTTCGCCAGACAATGGCGCGCGCGGTTTGACGAATGCGTCCAAAAATGCCGCGCGGCTCCGCACCACCACCGCTTCGCGCGTAATGCGGTCCAGGTCGGACAATGCCGCCGCGTCCAAATCGCGCCACGCAAAATACGGCGCGCGCAGCGCGTCCATCGTTTCGCGGCGCGGAAAATCGTTTGCCGACAACGCCAACAAATTGATAATTTCGGCAATCAGCGGATTTGAATTTAACGCCATACCGCCGCGCACGCGAAAGGGAATGTCGTACGCCGTAAAGACTTCACGCACCAGCGGTTGATAGATTTCGAGCGAACGAAAGAGGACCGCAATATCGGACGGCGCCGCGCCCGCCAATATCGCGCGCTTGGCGGCGCGCGCAATCGTCTGCACTTCGCTCAAACGATCCGCCGCGGCGACGAGCTGAACGGAATCATCGCACGGGACGCGCGGCGGATTGATTTCAAACAACGCGCGTTCGATTTGGTCCAAAACGCCGCGCCGCGGCGGCGCCGTCGTCGGCAAAGCGCGGCGCGGCGCGTCGGGAAATTGTTCGACGCTGCGCGCAAAACGCGCGTGCGCCGCGCGGCCCTCTTGGTACGTCAACGTCAAATCCAGTTCGGGCGTGCGCGCGGCGAGTTGTTGCAGCAGCGCCGCCTGCGTCGGGTCAAATTCATCAAACCCGTCCGCCGCGATATAGGCAAAATCGGCAAAACACGCGGCGTCCGTTTCCAACGCTTGCAGCGCGAGCCAACCGACGCCTTCGTCGTCCGCGAGATTTTTTGCGTGGAGAAATTGTTGGTACGCGGCGTACACCGCAACCAAGTCGCGCAAGCGCGGCGAGTCGGCGATGGCGGACAGAGTTTCGGGCAAGAGACGCGCGCGTTTGGCGTCCGCGATAAAACGCGCCACGGCGTCAATCAGACCGGGCTTGGTCGCAATCGGCGCAAAATATTCGAGCGCGCCGTCCGCCGCGCGTTCACGCAGCAGCGCGCGCAGCAAACGATAGCGCGCGGCGTGCGCCAAAACTTGGACCGTCATGCCCGCCGTATCCAAAATTTCACGATACAACGTATCGAATTCGCGCAGCGTCACGCCGAGCAGCGCGGGCTGTCGCGCGAGCCGCTGACGCAGGGCAAGCGTATGCGCGTTCGACGGCACAATGACGAGAACGCGCGCGAGCGGTTGAGCGCGTTGGCGCGCGCAAATTTTTTCAATGACGGCGGCAGTTTTGCCCGCGCCGGCGGGCGCGGTGACAAGCGCAAGAGACATACGCTCAATCCTCAAACGAAGCGCGCATAACGCCAAGCATGTCGGGCAGCGCGCGCTCGAACGCGGCGACGACGCGCGGGTCAAATTTCGTACCAGAATGGGCGCGAATCAAAGCTGCGGCGGCTTGCGGCGTCATCGGTTCGCGGTACGGACGAAAGGTCGTCACGGCGTCAAACACATCCGCGACCGTAAAAATTCGCGCGCCGAGCGGAATATCTTCGCCGCGCAATCCGTTGGGATAACCGCTGCCGTCAAAATGTTCATGATGCGCGAGAACAATCGCGCGCGCGCCGCGCAAAAAATCAATCTTGTCCACCAACGCCGCGCCCCATTCGGGATGTTTTCGCATTTCGCTCCATTCGTCCGGCGTCAGCATGGTCGGTTTACGCAAAATCGCATCCGTAACGCCGATTTTGCCAATGTCGTGCAGCAGCGCGCCGAGTCGCAGCGCTTCGTGTTCGCTCTCTGGCACATCCAACGCGCGCGCCAGCAAAAGCGTGTACGCCGTAACGCGTTGGGAATGGCCCTGCGTTGCCCGATCGCGCAAATCCAATGCCGCCGAGAGCGCTTCCAATGTCGCCGCGTAATTTTCTTGTAGGACGCGATTGGCTTCTTCCAGCGCGCGATTCTGACGCATCAATTCGTCCAGATGGCGCGTGTTGGAAGCGCGGAGCCGACGGCTCAGCAGTCGCAGGGTATCATCCGCAATTTGTGGATTGGAGTGGAGCAATTGATGAAACGCGTGATTGGGGATTTCAAGCAGCGAGGCGGGACGGACGGCGTGCGCCGTCGCGCTGCGCGGCGCATCGTCAAACAAAGCCATCTCGCCCAAAAAATCGCCCGCCGCAATCGCGCTCAAAAGAATCGGCGCGCCATTCAGCTGCCGCGTAATTTGAATCTCGCCGTCGAGAACAATGAATAAACTCGCGCCAGAGTCGCCTTCACGAAAAAGAATTTCGGCTGCGTCAAGCGCGCGCAAAGGATACTGCGCCGCCAATTCGGTCAGCGCGCTTTCAGAGAGACTCGCGAAAAACGGAATTCGACGCAAGCGAGCGAGAATATCTGTTTCGGATAAACGTGGATTTGATATTCGGGACACGGCGGTTCCCCAACGCGTCTGCGCTTTTCTATTTTCTGCAAGCCAAGCCAAACCAGCGCGCCTATGCCGATTATACGCGTGATTGCGTTTTTGTTCTATCCCCCATATAATCGCGAATGTTTTATCCTAGAGCGGTTCACACATGTCTCGCTTGCGAATTTGGTTCGATGCGCTTTCACAGCGCCAACAATGGGCCGTCGGCTGCACCGGAACAATCTTGATTGTGACAGCATGTCTGTATAGTTTGGGGCTGATTAGTTTTTTTGCGCGCCCCGCGTTATTGGCAACGCCGCCCGCCGCGACGGTCGTTTTTCAAATTCCGACCATCGCGCCGCGCACGGTCGCCGCGCCAACCGTTCCGCCCACATTGAATTTACCCGCCAGCACCCTCGTCGCTACGCCGACCCAAGCGCCAATTCCCACGCGCGCCCCGACGAATACACCCACCATCACGCCCACTTTGGAGCTCGACGCCAACGGCACGCCCATTTTTCCGACGCTGACGCTTACGCCCTAAAAACAAACGCGGCGCGCTGTCGCACGTAAGAATCGCGACGCGCTTTTTTCTAAATCACTGATGAAACAGCCACAACGCATTGCCATGCTTTCGATGCACACTTCGCCGGTCGCGCGTTTGGGCGGCAAAGAAACCGGCGGCATGAACGTTTATGTGCGCGAATTGTCGCGCGCGCTCGCCGGGCGCGGCGTGGCGGTGGACATTTTTACGCGCGCGTGCGATGAAACCGCGCCGCTGGTGGACACCGCTTCGGTGGGGATGCCCCACGCGCGCGTAATCAATCTGCCCGCTGGGCCGCGCGCGCCCGTCTCGAAACATCAACTCGTCGAATATGTCGGCGCGTTCGCGCAAGCCATTTATGATTTTGCCGCGCGCGAAAATTTAACGTATGACGTCTGGCACGCGCATTACTGGTTGAGCGGCGCGACGGCGCAGTGTTTGCAGGCAAAGGGTTTGCGCGCGCCAATCGCGCAAATGTTTCACACGCTCGGCGCCATGAAGAACCGCGTCGCGCGCACCGCGACCGAAGCCGAAACGGACGCGCGCATCGTCACCGAACGCGGCTTGATGCAAAGCGTCGCGCGCGTAATCGCTTCGACGCCGCGCGATATGGAGCAGATGATCCAGCTGTACGACGCGCCGCGCGCGAAAATTGTGATTATTCCGCCCGGCGTGGACACGGACTTGTTTCATCCGATTCCCAGTCAGCGCGCGCGCGATTTGATTGGCAAGTATGATGAAAAAACGGTTTTGTTTGTCGGACGCATTGACCCGGTTAAAGGACTCGACACCTGGTTTCGCGCAATGAAGTTGGTGGTGGACGACGACCCGGCGCTGCGGCAGCACATGTGCGTCTGTCTCATCGGCGGCGATTTGGACGACGACATAGACCCCGATTCCGAACTCGCGCGTTTGGTGGAATTAAAAGAGGAATTGGGCATCGGCGACATTGTGACGTTTCTGGGCAGTCGCGCCCAAGCCGCCTTGCCATTTTATTATTCGGCGGCGGCGGCGGTTGTCATGCCGTCGCGTTATGAATCGTTCGGTCTTGCCGCGTTGGAAGCGATGGCGTGCGGCGCGCCGGTGGTCGCTTCGGATGTGGGGGGCCTTTCGTTCTTGGTGCGCGACGGCGTTACCGGCTTTTTGGCGCCGGAAGGCAATGCCGAAAAATTCGCGGAAAAAATTTCACTCTTGCTGCACAACCCCAAGCTGCGCGCCGAAATGGGCCGCCGCGGCGTGCAAGAGGCGCAAGAGTACGCCTGGCCCAACATCGCCGACCGCATGGTCGAGTTGTATCAATCCATGCTCTAACCAACACGCCGCGTCGCTGACGCGGCGTGTTTTATGCAACTTTATCCGCCGCGGCGGCGCGCTCCAAAACGCTCCCGCGTAAATTTTCGCAAGCCCCCTTGCATTTCAAGCGCCGCGCGCAAGCAGCGCCCCCGATAATTTTTGCCCTTTTTGCGACCGCGCAGCGCGGTTCCTCAAGAAATCCGCAACCTCCCGACGTTTCCGCCAACGACGGAGCAATCCCCGCGCGCGTCCACCGCCGCCCGCGCGCGGCCGCGCCAAAACAAAGGTTATTTTCAGAATCTTTGTAAATTCACTTGACAAACAACTAAATATAATTTATACTCACTGTAAGTAGAATTTACAAACATAGTCAAAAACGTGGACCCAAATCCCCAAAAAGCCACCCACCAACAGACGCGCGATTACAATCAGCGTCTTGTTTTGCAAACCATTTTTGACCGCGGCGAAATCAGCCGCGCCGACGTAGCGCGCGTCACCGGCTTGACCCGCACCACCGTTTCGCAAGCCGTCGGGATGTTGCTCGACCAACGCCTGGTCCGTGAAATCGGGCAGGGCGCTTCCACCGGCGGCAAAACGCCTATCCTCTTGAACGTGCCGCAAAACGCGCGCAATCTGATCGGCGTGGATTTGGGCAGCGATGCCTTTAGCGGGGCGATTGTGGATTTGCGCGGCCACGTGCGCCACCGCCTCAGTCTGCCGCTCGAAGGCCGTCAGGGTCAGGATGCGCTCGAGTTGGCGTACGAATTGATTGACGCGCTGCAAGCGCGCGTCACCAGTCCCCTGCTCGGCGTCGGCGTCGGCGTGCCGGGCGTCATCAACCCCACCAAAGGCAGTTCCATTCATTGGGCGGTCAACCTAAGTTGGCTCGATTTGCCGCTGCGCGATTTATTGCAAAAACGCTATCAGGTGCCCGTGTATGTGGCGAACGATTCCCAAGTCGCCGCGCTCGCCGAATCGTTTTTTGGCGAACAACGCTATCGCAATTTGATTGTCATCAAAGTCGGGCGCGGCGTCGGCGCGGGCATTGTGATTGACGGACAGTTGTGGAAGGGCGATAACTTTGGGGCGGGCGAAATCGGGCATGTGCGCGTTTTGGAAAATGGGCCGCGCTGCAATTGCGGCAATTACGGTTGTCTCGAAGCGTTGGTCAGCACGGGCGCCATAACCGCGCGCGCGCGCGCCGCCGCAAGAACCGTTCGCAAAACGCGCTTGCGCGTCCCCGGAAAAACGCTCGCCGCAATGACGTTTGACGACGTGGTAAAGGCGAACGCCGAAAATGACCCGACTGCGCGCGCGGTGGTTTTAGAGACCGGAAAATATCTCGGCATCGCCACCGCCAATTTGGTCGGCGCGCTCAATATCGCGCATATTTTCATCGGCGATCAGGGCGCGCGTTTCGGACCAACGCTGTTGGATGAGGTGCGCGCCACCGTTCGACAATGCGCGTTCAATACTTTGACCGAAAATACGGTTATCGAATTATCCGCCATCGGCGATGACAGCGTCATTCTCGGCGCCTCTGCGCTGCTCTTGAATTATGAATTGGGCATCAACGCGCTGCGGTAGCGCATAGCTTGGTAAAACGCTTTTGCTGGTTTCTGGCTTCTGGTTTGTCGTATTCGTATCGGCGCGAGACAAAACCCAACTGCGTCTCGCCAATTCAAGGAGGAGAAAATGAATCGCAAGTTGCAATTCCGTGTCTCATTTAGCGCGCTCGCCATGTTATTGGTCGCGGCAATTTTCCTCGCCGCTTGCGGCGCGCCCGCCGCGCCGCCCCCGCAGGCGCAAGTCATCAAAGAAACCGTCGTCGTTCCGCAAACCGTCGTCGCCCAACAAACTGTCGTGGCGGAAAAAACCGTCGTCGTCCCGCAAACGGTCGTCGCGCAACAAACCGTCGTCGTCGAACCCACCGCCGCGCCGAATCCCGAAGCGGTCATTCCGAATGTCGAACCCAATGCCGAAGTGACGCTCTGGACCTTTTGGCTCTCGCCGACGTTTGACGATTACATCAAGAGCACCATCGCGCGTTTCCAAAAAGCGTACCCCGGCGTCAAAGTAAATTGGGAAGACCATCAGGCGACGTTCCAGGATGATTTGAAAAATGCGTTCGCCGCCGGCAAAGCGCCCGACGTGATTAATCTTTCCGTTTCGGAAGGATGGGTCAGCGATTACGCGACCAAAGGTTTGCTCTTGCCGCTCGACGACAAGGTTTCGCAAGACGTCAAAGATTTGTATTTCCCCGGCTTGTGGAATGAACAACTCGTGGACGGCAAAAATTATCAGTTCCCGTGGTATCAAGGTTTGAGCGTCGAACTCGTCAACATGAAAATCTATAGCGACACGGCGGGTTTGAAACTCGAAGATTTCCCCAAGACGGTGGATGGCTTGCCCGCGCTGTGCAAAACCATCAAAGAAAAAACCGGCACGCTGTGCGACATTCGCTTGACGACGAACGATTTGCTCTCGCAGATGGTGTACGAAGGCGGCGTCAAAGTCATTAGCGAAGACGGCAAGACCTTTACCTTTGATTCGCCCGAAGGCGTCGCCTGGCTGCAAATGTATGTGGACATGGTCAAAGCCGGCACGGTGGACAAATCCGTGTTGGTGACCGACCAGGACCGCGTGGGACTCGACCTGTTCTCGTCCGGCAACGCCGCGTTCTATCAAACCGGTCCGAACTTGATTCGTGAAGTGCGCGCCAACAATCCCGGTTTGTACGGCTATCTCGCCGCAGTGCCCGCGCCCGTCGGCAAATCCGGCGTGTTGGGCAAAGGGTTGATGAGTCTCTCGGTCAAGAACGATACGAAATTCCCGAACGCCTCGCTCGCGCTCGCGCAGTTCTTTACCAATCCGCAAAGCATGTTGGAATTTAGCAAGCAGGTCGCCATCTATCCTTCGACGCCGAAATCGTACGAAGACCCGTTCTTTGCCGCCAAACCGATTGCGATTGAAGACAGCGCGAAACCGATTGCCAAAGACATTATCTCGAAATACGCCGACATTGTGCCGACGATTCCGCACAAAGCCGACGTGAACGATATTGTTTTGCAAGCCGTTCAAGCGGCATTGTTCAACAATGTCCCCGCGCAGCAAGCGCTCACCGACGCCGTAACCAAAGCCAACGCGTTACTGGCGCAATAAACGAATAACTTTTTGATTGAACGGGGCGCGCGCGCGCTCCGTTCAATCAGCGAAATACAGTTGGCTCTGGCATGACTAAAAAGCTCAATCTCACGCCCTATCTTTTTCTTGCGCCCGCGCTCTTGGTGATCGGCGTGTTTATTCTGTATCCCATCTTTGCGGTGGTGTATTACAGTTTCACCGATTTCAATATCGTCACGCCGCCGGTGTGGACGGGTTTGAAAAATTATACGCAGCTGTTCCAGGACGACGTATTCTGGCTCGCGCTGCGTAATTCGTTTATTTATTTGCTGGTCACGCCGATTTTGATTATCTTGTGCATTTTGCTCGCCATCGCCGTCAACCGCAAACTGCCCGGCATCAACGCGTTTCGCGCGATTTATTATGTGCCGGTCATTAGCGGCAGTATCGCCGTCGGTTATGCGTGGCGCATGTTGTTTGATACGAACGGTTTAATCAACGGCGTGCTGCTTTCGACGGGCTTGCTGCAAGAACCGATACAGTGGCTCGCGGAACCGGCGCTGACTTTGCCGCTCGCCATGTCGCTGACCATTTGGCTGGGGCTGGGTTTTTACATGATGATTTTTTTGGCGGGCTTGCAAAATATCCCCGAAGAATTGTATGACGCGGCGTTGATTGACGGCTGCAACGCGTTTCAAAAACATTGGAACGTGAGTTTGCCGGGCTTGCGCCCGCAAATCGTTTTTGTCGCGGTCATTTCGTCGCTCGCGGCGATAGAGGTCTTTAACGAAATTTACACCTTGACGGGCGGGCTCGGCGGCATTTTGAATAGCGGCGTGACGATGGTGTTTTATTTGTGGAAACAGGCGTTCCGCTTGCAGCACGCGGGCTATGCGTCCGCGCTGGCGATTGTGCTGCTCGTGATTACGCTGCTTTTTTCCGTCTTTAACATTCGTTCGTTGGAACGCGGTTCGGAGCAAGACTAATGAATCAGACGCAAACCGCCGCGCGCGCCCAACCGAATGTAGCAGCCCGAAACGCCGCGCGCAAACGCCGTCAAATCGCGGAAACAGTTTTTTGGTACGCGCTGTTGCTGTTTATCGCCGCCATCACCATTTTGCCGTTGGCGTGGACGCTGCTCACATCGCTCAAAGGCCCGAATGACGCGATTTTTGCCGTGCCGCTGCAACTGCTTCCGAAAGATCCGACGCTCGACAATTACGCGCGCGTGTGGAAACAATTGCCCGTCGCCAATTTTTTTATCAACAGCATTATCGTTTCCGCCGCCACCACCACGCTGAATGTCTTGTTCACCGCGCTCGCCGCGTATCCGTTCGCCAAGATGAAATTTTGGGGGCGCGACGTTATTTTTTATTTGCTGCTCGCGACGTTTATTGTGCCGCCGCAATTGACATACATTCCCGGCTTTGTGCTGGCGCGCAATGTGTTTCAATATTACGACACGCTGCTGGCGCTGATTTTTCCGAATCTCGCCACAGTGTTCAATATCTTTTTGTTGCGGCAAGCGTTCAAAAGCGTGCCGAACGATTTGATTGACGCGGCGAAAATTGACGGCGCGAGCGAATTGCGGATTTGGTGGCAAATTTTGCTGCCCGTCATTCGGCCGTCGCTCGCCACCGCCGCCATTATCACATTCGTCACTTCGTGGAACGATTTTCTGTGGCCCTCGTTGATGCTGCCGACGATGGTCAATAAAACGCTGCCCGTCGGCCTTGCCGCGCTGCAAGGCATGTTCGCCTCGGATTTGCGCGCGACCGCCGCGGGCATTGTCATGACCATCATTCCGATTTTGATTTTATTTATTTTCCTTCAACGGCAATTCGTGCGCGGCATGACCGGCGCAGTCAAAGGTTGAATTCTTCCTCCTCCAAAAACGCGGCGCGGCTGAAATTCAGTCGCGTCGCGTTTTGGTTTTGGCGCGCGAACATATTTACGCGCGGTATGTTTGCGTCTGCGTGAGCGCGCTGCGAACCATCCGCGCGCCGCGCGCGTTCGCCTCGCGCATAATTTTTTCCTCGTCCAGCGTCGTCAATGCGCCTTTACGGACAAGCGGCTTGCCGTCCACAATCACATAATCCACATCGCCCGCGCGCGCGGCGTACAACACATTCGCGGCGAGGTCGTGACACGGCGCGAAATGCGGCTTGTCCGTATCGAGCAAAATCAAATCCGCGTCCGCGCCGACTTGCATCAAACCGCTGTTGACAAAACCGAGCGCCAGCGCGCCGTGCCGCGATGCCAGATTCAGAGTTTGTGCGGACGGCAGAACCGTCGCGTCGCCCGTATCGTGTTTTTGCAATAACGCGGCGAGACGCGCGACCTCCAACATGTTCAAATCATTGTTGGACGCCGCGCCGTCCGTGCCGAGCGCCACCTTGACGCCCGCGCGCAGCAGATCCACAAGGCGCGTCGTTTTCATCGCGAGTTTGAGATGCGTTTTTGGACAGGCGGCGACGGTAACGTTGCGCGCGCGTAAAATTTCAATGTCGGCGTCGTCCAGATAAATCGCGTGCGCGGCGATGGACGGATTTTCAAACACGCCCAAGTCATCCAAATAGGCGACGGGCGATTTGCCAAATTGTTTGTACGCGTTCTCTACTTGGGCTGGCGATTCGCTGACGTGAATGTGACAGCCGACGCCGAGTTTACGCGCCAGATTGGCGGCGCGCCGCAGCGCAGCTTCCGTACTAATGTACGGCGAGTGCGGTCCGAGCATCGTCTTGATGCGTCCGCCCGCGCTGTTTTGAAATTCCGCGACAAAATCGCCGGTCAATTCCAATGTCGTCGGGCCCATTTCCGACGCAAAATCCGAACCGAACACGCACCACGCGAGCAGCGCCTTCATGCCGGATTCTTGGACGACGCGCGCGACTTGCGTCATCCAAAAATAATGGTCGGCGAACGCGACGGTACCGCCGCGCAGCATTTCGCACGCCGCGAGCGCGGTACCCCAATAGACATCCTCTTCGGTCAGCGCGGATTCCGTGCGCCAGATGCCTTCGTTGAACCAGCGGTCGAGCGGCAAGTCTTCGGCGGAACCGCGCAGCAGCGTCATGGCGGCGTGCGCGTGCGCGTTGAAAAAACCGGGCAGCGCGACGTGATGGCGCGCGTCAATGATTTCGTCCGCGTGAAAATCGGGCGGCGTTTCGCCGAGCGCGACAATTTTTTTATTTTCAATCGCAATGGCGGCATCGCGCAAAACGCGCGACGGTTCGTGGGGGACCAAAATATCGGCGTGGAGAATCAAGAGTTTGGACATAAATTCATTATAGCAAAACGAATGACGCGGCGCGATAAAAAAAGGGGAGCGTCCACACGGAACGCCCCCCAAACGTTACGGCATTGCGTTCAAGCCGCGCGCGCGCCGAGCTCGCGGTCGAGCAATAGCAGCGCGGTGGCGCTGTCGCCCGCCATCCGCAATTGATCCACAATCAATTTCACGCTCTTTTCTTCTTCGACCTGTTCGTTGATGAACCATTGCAGCAGCACGATGGTCGGATAATCGTTCTCTTTGACAGCCAACGCATAGAGATTGTTAATCATCGCGGTCACTTTTTGTTCGTGCGCGTACGAGCTCTCGAACGCGTCGAGCGACGATTTCCATTCCGCCGGCGGCGCGTTGAAACCATGCACCAGCGCGCGCGCGTCGCGGTCCAAAATAAAATCAAAAATCTTGAGCCCGTGCGTCAACTCTTCTTGATACTGCACGCGCATCCATTTGGCAAAGCCGGGCAGCGCCTTGTCCTCGAACCAAGACGACATGGCGAGATACATGTACGCGCTGTAGAATTCGTTTTTGATTTGTTCGTTCAGCGCGTCTTGCAAAGATTGAGAAAACATGTTGAAACTCCGTTTCTGATGTCAGAGGTCAGATTGTCGCGCGAAATGACAGCGCGTTCTGATTTCTGATTTTTTGAATGGTCGCGGGAATGACGCGCGCTGCCGCGTCAATTTCCGCGTCGGTGTTGTCGCGGCCAAGGGTGATTCGCAGCGCGCCGCGCGCCACATTGGGCGCGTACCCCATGGCGGCGAGAACGTGCGACGGTTCGGGCGAGCCAGCCGTGCAAGCGGAACCGGTTGAAACGGCGACGCCCGCCAAATCCAACGCAAAGACCATCTCGTCGCCCACCGCATCGGGAATGACAAAACTAGCGTGTCCGGGCAAGCGTTCCGTCGGATGACCAGTACATTCCGCGCCCGGTATTTTTTCTAAAAGTTCTAGCGTCAAACGTTCGCGCTGCGCGCGCAAGCGCGCGTTATTTGCCGCGCGTTCGCTTTGCGCGAGTTCCAGCGCTTTGGCGAAACCGACAATGTACGGCACATTCTCGGTGCCCGCGCGGCGGCCGCGTTCTTGATTGCCGCCCGTTTGCATCGGCAGAATCTTGGCGTCGGTGCAAAGATACAATACGCCAACGCCTTTGGGCCCATGAAACTTGTGCGCGCCAAGCGACATCGCGTCAACCTTCAAAGCTTTAACGTTCAACTCGCAGTACCCACCCGCTTGCACCGCGTCGGTGTGAAAATAAATCCCGCGCGCCCGCGCCAATTTTCCGATTTCGGCGATGGGTTCAAGCGTGCCGATTTCGTTATTGGCGTACATGACCGAAATCAAAATCGTACGGGCGTTGATGGCGCGCGCGACGTCATCGGGATTGACTATACCGTGACGATTCACCGGAACGTACGTGATTTCAAAACCAAACTCGCGTTCCAATTGTTCGCACGTCCGCAAAATCGCGTGATGCTCGATGGGCGTCGTAATCAGGTGGGGTCGTTCGTTGGACGCGCCCAACGCGCGGCGCGCCGCAAAAGCCGCGCCGCGCAGCGCGAGATTATTCGCTTCGGTGCCGTTGCCCGTGAAAATAATTTCGCGCGGCTGCGCGCCCAAAATATCGGCGACGGTTTGCCGCGCGGCGTCCACTGCCGCCAGCGCCTGTTGGCCGTAGCGATGCAGCGACGACGGATTTCCAAACAATTCGGTAAAATACGGCAGCATCGCATCGCGCACGCGCGGGTCAACCGGCGTCGTGGCAGAATGGTCAAGATAAATCATTCAA
>JAJVIA010000010.1:31253-34302 GCA_022072245.1 Anaerolineae bacterium | reverse complement strand
AAAAAAATTGCGGCGCAAGCTTTTTCTTGCGCCGCATATTTTTGATTTTTATAAACGCGGGCTGCGTTATTCGCTTTCGACCCACGATGCCATGCGCTCTGCCGCGTAATTGTAATTCAGACTCAAACTATCCGTCACCTTTTTCAGAACTTGGCGCAGATTTGAGCCATCCGCGTTCATGGCAAAAAATTCCCACTTGCCGTTGCGATTCGAGAGAAACAAAATTTCTTGGCCGTCCGGCGAAAACGTCGGCGACACGCTATCGGGATGCTGCGACGACAGAGAATCGTTTTTGGTCAATAGCGTTGGATTTGTGCCATCCCACACCGAAACAACCGTTTGCCACGCGGGCGGTTGGCTCACAATGTACGTCAGCCGCGAACCGTCGGGCGACATGACCGGCGTATTGATGGTCAAATCGTCATTGATGAGCTGCGGCACGACCTTGTCGTCCAACGTCGTGAGCATCAAACCCTTTTCGGGATTCATGAACGCGATATTTTTCAAAACGCGATTATAGCTTGGAACCGTTCCGCCGGTCGGCGGCGTAATGACA
Organism: Anaerolineae bacterium; assembly: GCA_022072245.1. Lineage (GTDB taxonomy): Bacteria > Chloroflexota > Anaerolineae > UBA4142 > SHND01 > SHND01. Next base: position 33,746 of record JAJVIA010000010.1, on the reverse strand, counting down.
TCGTTCGTGGACGCGTCCGCGAGATTGTGCTCTTTGAGCGACCATTTCGTGAATGTGCCGCCGCCAAAACAGATTCCGGCAAAACAAATCGGCGCGCTGGTCTTGTCGCCGGTGGCGGTAGAAAACACGATGCGGGCATTGTCCACCCACGTCGGCGAACGCACTTGATTCGCGCCGTACACCAGACGCTCGTTCGTGCCGTCGGCGTTGCTGACAAACAAACCGGACCGCGCGCCTTCGCGCGCGAACGCGATTTTATTTCCATCCGGCGAAAAGGCGGGGTCAATGCCGTACGTTACGCGTTTCAAATTTGTGCCGTCCGCGTTCACGGTGTAAATGCCGCTGCCCGCCGCTTGTTGAAACACAATTTTTCCACCGTCGTTCAACGCGCCAACCGGCACGGGCGTGGCAAATGGATTGGGCAGCGGCGTCGGCGAGGGCGTTGGCGGCGTAACGCTTTTAACGCCGTCGCCGGTGACCGACAAACGATAGGCGACATAGTACGGATTGGCGTTTTCGACGACCGCGTAATAATCGCCTTCGAATTCAAAATTTCCGGTCCACGCTTGATCGCTGCCGGGCGAAGGACTGCTGACGCCGACCGGGTGCAAACCATACTGCGCGATCCAGCGCGCAATCGAATCGGGAGTGTACACGCTAAAGGTGACGCCGGGGACCGTATTGGCGTCCAGCGCGATTTTAACGCGCTGCGCGTTGCCGGCTTCGTGAAACTTGTACCACGTTTGCGAATTGGGCGGCGCGGCGACGGACGCGTCGGTGATGGCGAGCGCGTCGGCGGGTCCCGTACCGCCTTCGGCAAAACTGACGCGGACAAACAAGAGGATGGCGCCAAGGGCAACACAAGCCAAGAGTCCAAGACGTACGAGCTGCTTGTTCATGGGAACACTGTTTCCTTTGGTTGGAATGGACGCCCGCAAGGGGCTGTAACGCCCATTCTATGCCATGTTGGACAAAAGACAATTTGCGCGCGCGGCGTCAAGCGCGCGCGTTAGGGCGCGGGCAGCGCCGCATCCGCAGGCATTCCGGGTTTCAATTCGAGTTGCGCGTTCGGAATTTCCACCTTGACGGCAAAGACCGTCGTCACGCGTTCTTCTTTGGTCTGCACATTGCGCGGCGTATATTCCGCCTCGTCGGAAATATAAATTACGCGTCCATCGAAGGTGCGTCCCGGAAAGGAATCTACTTGGACGCCAATCGGCTGACCCAGCTGCAGGGCGCCGAGCCGCGTTTCGGGAACATAAATCGTGAGCTGTACCGGGTCAAGTTGCGTCAAGGTCAACAAGGCGTCGCCGGCGACAGCCAGTTCGCCGGGATTCACCGCGCGGCGCGCGACAATCCCATCGGCGGGCGCATAGATTTTTGTTTTTGCCAATTGTACGTTCAAAACGTCGAGCGCCGCTTGCGCTTGATTCACTTGCGCTTGGGCAACCGCCACCGCTTCGTCGGACGGCGTCAAACGATTCAATGCGGCTTGGGCATTGTCCACCTGCGCTTGCGCGGCGGCGAGTTGCGCGGCATCGGGCGTGAGACGTTTTACCGCCGCTTGCGCGTTATCCACCGCCGCTTGCGCCGCAGCCAATTGCGCGTCGTCGGCGGTGAGGCGGTCGAGCGCGGCGCGCGCATTGTCCACCTGCGCTTGCGCGGCGGCAAGCTCGGATGCGGTAGGATGATTGCGCGCGTTATTGTACGCGGCGAGCGCGGCGTTGTAATTGTTGGTGGCTTGCTGGAGCAGCGTAGCTTGCGGCAGCAAATGGATATTTGGGTTCGACGCGCCGCCCACTTTGTCATACGCCGCTTGGGCTTGATTGAGCGCGGCTTGGGCATTGTCCGCTTGCGTTTTGAAGGGCATGAGCTCTTCGGGCGTCGGACCGCGTTTTACTTTGGCGTAATTTTCCAGCGCCGCATTCAACGCGGCTTGGGCTGCCGCCAAATCGGCGGCATTGGGGCCCGCCTGAAGTTTGGCGTAATTTTCTTGCGCCGCGTTCAAAGCCGCTTGCGCGGCGGCAAGGTCGCTGGAATTCGCGCCCGCCGAAATTTTGGCATAGTTTTCTTGGGCGGCGTGGAGCGCCGCTTGCGCCGCGGCAAGGTCCGAAGGACGCGCGCTATTTTGCACCAACATCAATTGCGCCGCGGCGGTTTTCACGGCGGCTTGGGCTTGGGCAATTTGCGCGTCGAGCAGCGCGTGGTCGAGCTCTATCAGGACGGCGCCCGCGCGCACGCGCGCGCCTTCCTCCGCGTTCACCGCGTTGACGCGTCCGCTAATTTCCGAAGCAATTTTGTATTCTTTGCCCTCGATGTAACCGGACGCGGTATTTTCGTTTTCCGTCGCCGTCACATTCGGTACGAACGGCAAATGTCCGCTGCTCCACAACCAATAGCCGCCGAGCAGGAGCGTGAGACCAAGAACGACCGGGATAATCTGTTTTGGATTGGGGTGCATAAAACCTCGCTTCGCGGTAGAGCAAGCGGGCG
>JAJVIA010000010.1:18460-31153 GCA_022072245.1 Anaerolineae bacterium | reverse complement strand
TAGAGCAAGCGGGCGATAGGGCGCCGCGTTATTTTCGACTGCGGTCCGCGCTCCGCAAGCGCGCAATGAACGCGTCTTCGAGCGACGGTTCGATTTGTTCCACGCGCTGTACATGAATTTGTTTTGCCGCCAAGAGTTGTTTCACCATTTCAATGCGCGCCGCCGCGTCGGGCGATAATAGATGCAGATTGGAGCCATACAGCGCCACTTCGTCGAACCATTGCGCGTCGCGCAGCGCGTTCAACGCAAGGTCGAGGGGCTCACATGCCACCTCGACCACTTGGGCGCGCCCTTGCGCGTGTTTGATTTCAAACGGCGCGCCTTCGGCGACGATTTTGCCCTGATAGAGAAACGCGATGCGATTGCAATTTTCCGCTTCGTCCATGTAATGCGTCGTCACCAAAATACTCGTGCCGCGTTCGGCAAGGTCGTACGCCAAATTCCACAACGCGCGTCGCGAAAGCGCGTCTACGCCCGCCGTCGGTTCGTCGAGAAATAAAAATTCCGGTTCGTGCGCCAACGCGCAGGCGAGCGCGAGTCGTTGGCGCGAGCCGCCCGCCAGCGCGGCGACGCGCTGCTTTTCTGCGCCCGCGAGCCCCACCTGTTCCAACAACGCGCGCCGCCGTTCCGTCAAACGCGCGCCGCGCACGCCGTACACGTGCGCGTAAAAATCAAAATTTTCCGCTGCGGTGAGGTCGGGATACAACGCGAATTTTTGCGACACGTACCCAGAGCGCTGGCGAATTTTTTCCGCGTCCTTGACCGCATCCAAACCCAGGACCGTCGCGCGGCCCGACGTGGGTAAAAGCAAGCCGAGCAAAATGCGAATCGTCGTCGTCTTGCCCGCGCCGTTTGGTCCGAGCAAACCAAAAATTTCGCCGCGCTGCATTTCGAGCGAAATATGGTCAACGGCGGTGAAACGCTCAAATTGTTTTGTCAGCTGGTCAATCACAAGAGCTTGCATAGCGTTTAGTGGGCTTGCGGTCTAGCGCTTGATTCAATCGAACGCGCCGCTAATTTTCAACACAAACACATCTTCGAGTCGCGGCGCGACCTGCTGCAAGCGCTGTATGGAAATGGCGCGCGCGCGCCAGGCGTTTTCAAGCGCCGCACGGCGCGCCGGGTCGTCCACAATGACGCGCACAATGTCGCCGTACGTATTCACGTTCAAGACGCCGGCGAGAGCTTGCGCCGCGCGTTCCGCCGCGCGCGCCTGCGTTGAACGCGCTTCGTACACAAACGCGCCGAGCTGCGCGCGTAAACGATTCGGTTCGTCGCACGCGACGAGCTTGCCGCGATGCATCAGCGCAACGTGGGCGCAGCGTTCCGCTTCGTCGAGATACGGCGTCGAAACGACAATCGTTACGCCGTCGAGATGCACATTCGTCAACAGGTCCCAAAATTCGCGGCGGCTCACGGGGTCAACGCCGGTGGTCGGTTCGTCGAGCAGCAGCACGCGCGGGCGGTGCATCAACGTCGCGGCGAGCGCCAATTTTTTTTGCATGCCGCCGGAAAGATTTTGCGCGCGGCGCGTTTTGAAATCGGTCAAACGCGCGAAACCCAGCAAGCGTTCTATCTGGGCGGCGCGTTCGGCGCGCGGCGCGCCAAACATGTCGGCAAAGAAATTCAAATTTTCGACGACGGTTAAATCGGGATATAGCGCGAACCGTTGGGGCATATAGCCGATGATATTTTTGACGCGTTCCGCGTCTTTAACCACGTCCAATCCGTCCACCGTCACGCTGCCCTGCGTTGGCTGCATTGCCGTCGCAATGACGCGCAAAGTCGTAGTTTTGCCCGCGCCGTCGGGTCCGATGACGCCGAAAATTTCGCCGGCGGCAATGGCGTAGGAAACGGCGTTGACCGCAATCGTTTCGCCAAAGGTTTTGGTGAGTTGGTCGAGGTTAATCATAAAACAGCGCGATGGCGTATCTGTTCGATAGCGCGATAGGTGGGTTGTATCCGTGTTCTAGCGCCCTGTCTGACGATAGCGCGCTCTCGCTACTCCAAGCGTTTGCGAAAGCGCAGCGCCGCGGCGCCGAGAATGAACAAAGCAAAAACCGCGAGCGCGGCGATGGCGGGAAAAATCGGTTCGATGCCGACGCCTTTTAAAACGATGGAACGCAAAATCAAGAGCATGTAGCGCAAGGGAATAAAATACGACAAGAATTGTAGAAACGGCGGCATGGCTTCGAGCGGAAAGAAAAAACCCGAAAGAAAAATGCCGGGCAAATTGATGATTAGGGTGAGCAGCATCGCTTCCTGTTGACTCTGGGCGAGCGTGGAAATGAGCAAGCCCAAGCCAAGCGTGGTCAGCAAAAACAAAAAAGATGCGCCGAGCAAAAGCGGGATGCTGCCGCGAATCGGTACGCCGAACCAGAGCGTGCCGATGACCAAAATTTCGGCGAGCGAAAAAAAGGCGACGAAACTGTACGGCGCCAGCTTGCCCACAATCAATTCCCATGAATGAATCGGCGTGACGACAAGTTGTTCGATGGTGCCCTGTTCGCGTTCGCGCACAATCGCTTGGGCGGTGAACATGATGGTGAGGAATTGCAAAATCAAACCGATGAGCGCCGGAATCATGTAATTGGAAGATTTGAGTTCGGGGTTGTACCACACGCGCGGGCGCACCTCGATGCCGCCGAGTTGCGTTATATCCACGCCGAGCGTTTGTTCGATGATTTTGGTGTTTTGCGCCTGACCGATGGATTGCGACGCGGCGAATGCGGTGGTTGCGATGGACGGGTCGGAACCATCCAGCAGAAACGCGACTTGCGCGGTTTCGCCGCGCGCGAGTTTGTCGCCATAGCCGCTCGGAATTAACATTGCCGCGCGCACGGCGCCGCTGTCGAGCCAACGACCGAGGTCGGCTTCGTTAGCGGCGAAATGATTAATGTCAAAGTAATCGGACGCGCGATACGCGGCGATGAGCGCGCGGCTCTGCGCGCTGCGGTCGGCGTCGTACACCGCCGTATTGAGATGTCGAATATCGGTCGTCGCCGCATAGCCGAGCAAAAACAGCTCTACGACCGGGATAAACAACATGACCACGAGCGCGCGTTTGTCGCGCCAGATATGAATAATTTCTTTGTAGGTGATGGCAAAGAGTCGCGAGTTCATGGCGCCAAGTTGACAAAGCGAAAATTATTTGAGCGGCTGCGCGCGGCGGCGAACGGTCCGGGTTTTGCGCGACGGCGCTTTTTTTCGTCGGCGCCGGCGTTGGCGCGTTGGCGCGTCCGCTTGCAGGATGCCGCGCAAATAAATTTCGACAATGACCGGCAAGACCCGGGCATAGTCGAACCGCGTCATGCCCGGCGGTTGTAAAACTTCTTGGACCAGCAAAAAAAAGAGCGCCATGCCCGGATAAATGCGCGCGACAATGGCTGCGTCGAGGTCGGCGCGAAACACGCCGGTTTTTTGCATGGCGCGGATATAGTTTTCCAACGCTTCCATCGCATACAGCGGCATCTGCTGAATATATTCGGCGCGCAGCGTTTCATCCATCAGCGGAACGGCGGTAAAAAGCACGCGCACAAGTTCGCGATTTTGCGTGACGATGTTGACCATGTTTTGGGCGATGAACTGCAAAATTTGGTCGGGCGCGGGGGGCGCGTCGGCGACGGCGGCGGCTTGGACGGCTTGAATGGGCGGCAAGAAAAATTGGCGGGGGAGATGGACGAGCAGGTCTTGCTTGTCGCGGAAATAATTATAGATGGATCCTTCGGCGATGCCGGCGGCGCGCGCGACATCGCGGATGGTGGCGCGGTCGAACCCTTTTGCGGCAAAAACAGTCGCGGCGGCGGTCAAGATTTGTTGGCGGCGCTCTTGGGTGAGCGCGCGGCGGGCGTGAACGGTTAGGCGGGGCATCGTCGGTAAAAATAATGAATGAATGTTCATTCAGTATTTTAATACGGACAGATGGGATTGTCAAGAGGTTTTTTCTGCCAAGCGCTCTCTACGGCGCGGTCCAAAACGTTTTCTAAACAGCTATAAAATAAGGGTGAGGAGGCCACATGCCGAATTTAGCACAAATGAAATGCGTCGCCGCGCGCGCCGATTCGCCGCGCGCGACGGAAGAGGAAATCCAAACATGGCTGCCGCAAATCCCCGAATGGCGCATCGTTGAACGCGATGGCGAGCCGCAATTGACGCGCCAGTATAAATTTAAAAATTTCGCGGACGCCTTGAAATTTACCAATCAAGTCGGCGCGCTCGCCGAAGCGGAGGATCATCATCCGCAGCTCGTCACCGAATGGGGCGCCGTAACCGTGCGCTGGTGGACGCACGCCGTCAAAGGTCTGCACCGCAACGATTTCATCATGGCTGCCAAGACCGATCAATTATAAAGCGTCCGCGCGCCTTTCAGTCCGTATCCTGATCCCGAGTCCCAACTCGGGATTTTTTTATCGCGCGCCGCCGTCAAAAAAATTAGAATATATCATTACAATTTCATTACAAATCGTGAATATTTGTTTGCTACAATTGTGTGAAATGTACAAATTGTACGAAAGGAGGTGAGACATGAACCTGAAACCGATTAGCGCGACGGATTTACGCACGCGGACGCGCGAAATCATGCAGCGGGCGCGCTTTCATCAAGAAACCTTCCTGGTCGAAAATTTTGGTCAGCCCATGGCCGTGATTGTCGGGGTCCAGGAATATGAACGCTTGATACGGCAACCGCTTTCGCAAGATACGATAGAACCCGTAACGGAACGTTACGCAGAACTGCAATGACCGGAACCTCAGGAGGTATGCTATGAGTTTCGTGAAACGTAACGCGGATACGATTTTCAAAGTCGCGCTCGCCATCGGCGGCTTTGTCGGGTTGCTCTATGTCCTTCAAATGGACGAAATCAAATTGTACGAAAACCCCGCCATCGGAAATTTTACCCTGCAAGGCATTCCCCTTGGTAAACGCCTCAAGTTTGACGGACCTTTTGCCGCCGCAAGCGTCCTCCTCGCGCTTTTTTTCATGCGGCAAATCGCCTGGCCGCACCTCTATGCGCGTCTGAAAAATTTGCCGCGTCCGAATGTGATGCGCCCGCGCCGCTTTTTTATGGCGGGGTGTTTGGCGTTGTTCTTTGGCCTGTTTGTCTATTCCTACATGAACTATCGGATGGACCGCGCGCCGCGCCAGATCATCCAAACGACGGATCACATCGTCACGCTGGCATTTAATCAAGATGGTTCGCGGCTTGCCGCCAGCGACGCCAATGGCAACGCCTATATCATGGACGCGGACGGCCGGCACAAGGTCAAACTTGCGCCAGCCTATCAGCAAAATTTCCAAGCCGTCGCGTATTCGCCCTTTGGCGATATGCTCGCGGTCGGCGGTACGGATGGCAATATCTCGCTCTGGAATGCCGAAGGGACCACGTTCAAACGTCAATTGTTGGGCAAACACGGCGCCGTTTCGCAACTCGCAATGGGGACTTGGATGGAAACGGACGCGCGCGGACAGTCGCTCAACAAAATCATCTTGGTCGCAGGTTTTGACAGCGGCGACCTTACGGTGTGGAAAATCAATCGGGATGGCGCTGACGAGACGACTATTTTGGACCAAACCCGAGTGCATGCCCTATCCGTGACCGCGTTGGCGTTGGACCCTTCGAATCGCTTTTTGGCGACGGGCGGCGCGGATTATCAGATTCGGCTGTTTGACCTGGCGCGGCAGCAACTCGTTTATGATTTTGAGGGTCATCCGTACCCAATCCAGAGTCTCGAATTTATGCCGCTGGACAATAATCGTCTGCGCCTTTCTTCTGTCAGCGCGCAGGGCAAAGTGGAATCTTGGGTCTTGCCTACGCGCGTGAATCACAATTCTCAAATCGCGCCCGAGTTTATGCGTGATTTAACGCGTGTGGATCAACGCCCCGACCGCATGAATTTAACTGCCGCCGCGTTTAGCCCGGCGGCGCAAATCTATGCCACCGCCGAGGGCCCCGATTTATTCAAACCCGCGAATGACGCCGTCAAGGGACGCATTTTTCTGCGCGATTATCCTTACGGCTGCCGTTACGATTTGCTCGAATTGCCGGACACAGTTACGCGTCTGGCGTTCGATCCCGCGGGCAATTATTTGGTGACCGGCGAAACTTCGGGCGAGGTGCGGATTTGGCAATTGGCGCGCGTCAGTCAGACCGCTTACGATGCTCAGAATAAAATCGCCTGCCCTCAAATCGCGCTGTCGCCGCGCGTCAAGTACAAGATTCAGGCGCATCCACAAGCTTTTACGCTCAGCGCCGCGTCGCCGAATGTGGCGAATGATATTCAAGCGCTGGCGTGGAATCGCAATTCGGCGCGTCCGATGGTGGCGGCGGTGGACCGTAACAAGGTCGTGCATATTTGTACGGCGTTCGATTTTCAACAGCCCGCCGAATGTCACGAACTGCGCGGCGCGCGCGATGACATTACGCAGCTGGCTTTTGGGCCCATCAAACCGGCTGCCGGCGCCGGCGCCGCGCCGACGACCGACGAACCTGATTTGGACGAACAGGTACGCGCCGATGAATTGATTACGCTCAGCCGCGAAGGCATAGTGCGTCAATGGATTCGTTCGGGTTCCAGCGCCGTCATGCAGCGCGAATTGATTTGGAAAAATTCCGCCATCAATGCGTTGGCGGTCAATCCCACGCAGCCGCTTGTGGCATTGGGCAATGCGGACGGCGCCGTGCGCTTGTGGAATACCGCTACGGCGATTTACGCGGACTCGCGCCAACACCCCGCCGAAGTTTCGGCGCTCGGCTTTAGCGCGGACGGCAAACAAATGGCGTCCGGCGACAGTCAGGGCAACGTCTATTTGTGGAACGTGGACCCGTCCAAAGCCAAAGCGCTGGTGCAAGCGGTCTTGCGCGCCGACGCCCCAACGCAACTCGAGAACGCGCACTTGCTGCGCGTGAGCGCGTTGGCATTTTCGCCGAATGGACAATATCTGGTGACCGCCAGCGTAAATCCGCCAAATCAAAATCAAGCGGAACGCCAACAGACGGTGCGCGTGTGGCGCACGCAGCCAAAACGCGAACTGGTCCGTGAATTTTTCGTGACGGGCATTGAATTTACCAAGCTGCTCGTCGCCCAAGATAATCGCTATTTTGTCGGCGCGGGCGATGATGAAAACTTGTACCTGTTTGACCTCGCGGCTGAAAATGTTCAACCGCAACCCATCGAATCCCTTTCGCGCAACATCATGGCTATCGCGCTGGACGCCGACAATCAAATCATTACCGCCGCCCCCGACGGGACCAAGATTCAACAATATACGTCTGTGGACATGGACGAGCGCACGACGCCGGGGTTGCATAGTCCGGCGGAAGAATGGCTCATGCGTTCGCCGGCGGCGCGCGTGCTGGCTGCCCTCTTGATTCCCGCCGCGTTCTTTGCCGGATTCTTGTGGTTGGCGTTCAAGGCGACCAATAAAACCATCGCCGATTTTCATTTCGCCGCCAACAAAGGGATTGCGCCGCATCAAGCGCGGCAATATGTGACGGATGTGCGCGAAGGCAAACCGCTTTTAACTGTGGCGGTGCGCGGCAACAAAATCGAAAATCTCGGGACGACCAAATCGCCCAAACTCGGCGGTCCCGGTATATTGATGGTGGACGAAGGATACGCCGCCATTTTGGAAAGAGGCGGCAGCATCTCGCGGGTTGTCGGTTCTGGCACATTTTCTCTGGAACAAGGAGAGGTTGTCGCCATGCCGGTGGCGCTGTATGCGCGCAACTTGACCGTCAACGTCAAAGATGTGTTGACGCGCGACCAGATGCTCTTTAAAAAAATCACCATTGTCGTGCGACACAAAGTGCAAGGCGCGCGCGACTTGGCTGGCGGCGCCGCGTCGCTTGACCCCAAAACCAAGCGCTTTGAATTCGACGCGGAAATCATCCGCTACAAAATTTGGACGCCCGAACATTCGGACTATACCAAGACCATCGAAAATTATGTGATTGGTCAGGTGCGCGATTTGGCGGGCGAAGAATATTTTGAAGATTTGTACACCGGCGGCGCGGGGACGCGCAAGGCCTTGATTCGGACGCTGCGCGAACGCGTGGTCAACAAGATGCTCGGCTTGGGCATCGAAATTGAAGCGCTCAGTGTCACGGAAATCGAATTGGAAGAGCGCATGGTCAAGGCGCTCCAAGACCGCAAACACGCCGAGCTGGATCGTCAAGTAAAAATCGCGCGCGCCCAAACGCGCCGCGACGCCATGATTATTCAGCAAGACGCCAAGACCGCGCTGCGCGACGCGCTGCTGCGCCAAATTGCAGACCCGCTGCGCGACAAACATCGCGGCGTCATTTTGGATTCCGAAATCGCCGTGCGTTATATCGAAGCGATTGAACGGTTGTCGCTGAATTTTATTCAGGATGATTTGTGGGAACTCAAAAAAGACGAGATGGTTGACGGAACGGTCGTGGCGCGCGATGAGGAAATACCTCCGCGCGAAACGCCGCCCGCCGCAATTGTCGAACCAACGCCGGAGACGCCCGCGCCGACGACGCCCTAGCGGGGAGGGATGGATTGAAAGCTGAGGCGCTTATGGCTGATACTACATCACAACAAATCTCAAAAACTCTGCGCGACGGTTTGCAAGAGCGCGACCACAACAATAGTTTGCTGCATCATCAAGCGGCGGACTTGGCGGCAAAAGGACAACTGCAACCCGCGCTGCGGTTACTCTGGTCGAGCATCGAAAGCGCGAAACGCTTGAACGACGATTATGTGCTGGGCGCGGCGCGCTTGCATATGGCATGGGCGTATTTTTCCGCAGCGAACCAAGACGAATGGGACCGCGCCGCCGAGCTGTGCGAAAAAGCGACCTACCATTTTCAACAGGCGCAAGTCAAACACGAACTCGGCATCGCCCACTTGACGCGCGGCTGCATCTGCGAAGCGCTGTGCGACAAAAACCAAGACCGCTGGACGCAGGGCTTTCGCAGTTTTACGGACGCGTTTGTTTTGCTGCGCGAAACTTCTGAAGAGTTTGCCGAATACGCGCGCGAAGCGTACGGCCGTCTGGGTCGAAAATATGTTGACCTCGGTTTGGCGCAAGAAGCCGCAGCCAAAGCGGCAGAGACGGAAGCGGCGTCCGCAAGTTCGGCGGGCGCAAAAACCAAAACCGCCGAAACGAAAACGACGGCTGACGCGAAACCCGGAATGGCGGAAACGAAAGCCAAGTCCGGCGCGCCGCCCGGCGCGGAAAAGCCGCGCGCCGATAACGCGCGCGGCTCGAACGGTCATGTTGCCGCAGAACAATCGGCAGGCGAACGCGCAGCCAATCCGCCGCCGCCAAATTCCAATTCAGCCGCGTCGGACGAACGCGCCGCGCCAAAAGCGAAAACTGATTCGAGCGCTCCAGGCGGCGCCGCGGCGAACGCGTCCGAACCGTCACACAGCGCGCCTTCGGAAGCCAAGCCATCAAATCAATCCGACGGCGCGGCGCCGACGGATGCCGCGCCGGATGCAAAACAAAAAACGTCTGCCGAACAAACAACCAAACCCCGCTGCGTTACTTTTGGACGCGCTTTGACGCGCGCCATTCTTGAGCGCAGTTTCGGATTTTGGGCGTGGGTTGCCTTTGCGGGCGCATGTATTCTGTTTGGCGTGATATTGGGGCTGCTGACGTTGGCGTTTCAAATCCTTTGGCAAAGCCAGACGGCTTTGATGCCCTTGTGGATCATTGGTTTAGGCGTCGGCGCGGCGTTCTTTGTCATTCCCTTTGGACTGCTTGCCGGCGCGCGCCAACTCTATATCCGATTAGAGGAAAATCAAGCGGCAGTGTTTGTCGAACACGAACGCGTCTGGATGTGCCATGACAAGGGGGTGCATCCGCTTATCCCCTTTTATCAAGACGTAGTCGCGTTCGTTCCGACGCAGGTTCAAGCGTATGCGAATTTCAAACGCAATGTGATTCAGTGGGATACGCGCTGGCTGAGCGCGCACGTAGAAGCGGCGTATCAGGTTGCCGCGCCCGAACTGTTTTGGGACCGCGTGCTGTCCAATCTGCCGCGTTCACGCGCCTTTTTGCTGCCCCGGCCGTTGGATGTGAAAACCGCCCAAGACGCGCTGGAAAAACACGCGGCAAAGTTGATGGAACAGACGCTGCTGCGGGTGGCAGAGGACCCGCAAATTCGCGGTCTCGTCGCCAATGAACGGGCGCTCAACGACAAAATCCAAGAACGCTTGCGCGTGGACGCGCCGGCGGACGGCATCGAATTTCAAAAGATTGAATTTAGCATCATGCTCGGCATGACAGACCAAGCGCCCTGATTTACGCGGCGACGAGTTGGAGCGCCTGCGCGTCCAACGCAAAAATATATTCCTGATTCAATTCTATCGCCGCATCCCATTCAAACGCGAATTTTCCCGCGCGGGTCTCGACGATGATTTGTTGATGACCCGCGCGGAATTGCGTTTCGACCACGCGCCCGCGCAAACTATTTTCGCCGCGCGGACTCTCGGCGACAATGCGTTCCAATGCCTTGGGGCGCAGCAACAGAAAACGCGCGGTTGTATCCGCCGCCAAAGCATCGAGGACGAAAATTCCCGCGTCCGTTTCGACGCGACATGCAGCGCCTTGTATTTGGGATGCCCGAATTTCCAATAGATTCGTCAAACCCATAAAACGCGCGACAAATTCATTCGTCGGTTTTTGATAGACCTCCACCGGCGCGCCGCTTTGCGCGATGCAGCCCGCGTTCAACAATAACAAACGATCCGCCAGCGCGAACGCTTCATCTTGGTCGTGCGTTACGTACAACGCCGTCGCCTGCAAACGTTTCAACAACGCGCGCAGTTCGGCAGAGAGTTCCTCGCGCAGCCCGCGGTCGAGCGCGCCCAACGGTTCGTCAAACAAAATTAACGGCGGTCGCGGCGCCAGCGTGCGCGCCAACGCGACGCGCTGCTGTTCGCCGCCCGACAAATGATTCACGTCGCGCGTCGCAAACGCCGCCGGGTCCAAGCCCACCAAGGCGAGCGTTTCATGGACGCGCGCCGTCGTTTCGGCGGCGGAAACGTTTTTCATTCGCAAACCGAACGCGACATTTTGCGCGACGTTTTTGTGCGGAAAGAGCGCGAGGTCTTGGAACATGAAACCGAAACCGCGCGCGTGCGGCGGGACGTTCCGCAAATCCATTCCGCGAAATAAAATTTGTCCGCCCTCCGCCTGTTCCAAACCCGCAATGATTCGCAGCAGCGTCGTCTTGCCCGTGCCGCTTGGGCCCAAGACGCACACGATTTCGCCCGCCGCCGCGTCGAACGAAATGCCGCGCAGCAAAGCCGCGTTCGCATACGTTTTTTCGATTTGTTGGACGGACAAGAGGGGCGTGGATTGCATTTAGAATTCTCCCGCGTCGCCGACGCGCACGCGTTCCATCAGCGCAATCGCGACGGCGCTCACGAGCATCAGCAAAACGCTCAACGCCAACGCCTGCCCATAATTGCCCAGTCCGGGTTGACCCAACAGACGATAAATTGCCAATGGCATCGTCGTCCATTCGGGCCGCGCCAGCAGCGTGGTCGCGCCAAATTCGCCGAGCGAAAGCGTAAAGGCAAACACCGCGCCAATCAAGACCGCGCGCGCCACAATCGGCAAATCAATTTCTCGAAAGACGCGCGCGGGCGACGCGCCCAACATTGCGGCGGCTTCTTGGATATTCGGTTTGATTTCGCGCAATAACGGCAAGACTGCGCGTATCACCAACGGCAAGGCGATGAGCGTGTGCGCGACGGGAATCAACCAGACGGCGGCGCGAAAATCAAAGGGCGGCTGGCTGAACGCGACGATATAACCGAAACCCAATGTCACCGCCGACGTTGCGAGCGGCAGCAAAAAGAGCGCGTCCAACGCGCCGCCGCCTTGACGCGTACGCACAATCGCATACGCGGCGAGCAAGCCGAGCGCGACGGCAAACGCGACCGTGACGCTGGCAAACAATAACGAGTTGCGAATCGCATCCGTCGGCGCAATAAACAGCGCGCTGCCGCGCGGATTGGCGTTCAACGCCGTGTAATTGGCGAAACCGATGCCTTGCGGCGTAACCAGCGATTGGAGGACGAGGACGCCGAGCGGCGCGAGCAGAAAAAACAACATTGCCGCTAGATTGAGCGCGACGAAAATTTTTTCGCCGCGCGTTTTTACGGGGCGGCGCGTGACGCTTTGCGGACGCAGGCGCACCGGCGCGGCGAGCCGCGCTTGTAATTTTGTGTACGCCAAAATCAAAAGGAGCGTCAAACCGATTTGCAAAAGCGACAGCGCGGCGGCGAGATTCAAATCAAACAGATTCGCCGCGCTGCGATAGATTTCGACTTCGAGCGTGGCGAGCCGCGCGCCGCCCAAAATCAGAATCACGCCGAACGAAGTGAAATCGAAAATGAAAACGAGCAGCGCGGCGGCGGCGAGCGCCGGCAGCAGCAGAGGCAGCGTGATTTCTCGAAACGCGCGCCAGCGCCCCGCGCCCAACACGCGCGCCGCATTTTCCAACTGCGGGTCAAGTTTGGACCAAAAATCGCCGACGATGCGAAACACAATCGTGTAATTGTAAAACACGTGCGCGAGCAAAATAATCCAAATAGTATCGAGCAATTGCAGCGGCGCGTTTTCGAGATGCAAGAGGTTCATCAAAAACGTATTGACCGCGCCGCGCGGCCCAAACAACGCAATGAACGCGGGCGCAATGACAATCGTCGGCA
>JAJVIA010000010.1:12430-18360 GCA_022072245.1 Anaerolineae bacterium | reverse complement strand
GCTAAAGAAAACTTCGGCGGCGGGGCTGGTGGCGTAACTCACGACGAGCGGACGGTCGCCGTTGCCGCTCCAAGTGGATTTATTGTAATACGCGTCGCTCCATCCTTCGCTGATGGCGACATCGTTCGCGCGCAATTGTTTCCAATAATCGAGATACTTGTCCGCGCCAAAATCGGCGATGGTGGCAAGCAGGAACGCGAGCCCCGGCGATGAAGTCGCGGGATTTTGCACGACGAGCAAACCTTTGTATTCCGGTTTCACGAGGTCGGCGAGCGTTTGCGGCGGCGCGAGCTGTTTTTCCTTGAACCACTGTTTATCGTAATTGAGGCAGACGTAACCAAAATCCATCGGGTTCAAGCGCGCGCCGGCGTCGTGTTTATAAACGGCGGGAATGTCGGCGAGCCCTTGCGGCGCGTACGCTTCGAATAGATTGGCTTGGAGCGCGCGCGATAGAAACGTATTGTCCACGCCAAAAAAGACATCGCCCGGCGGATTTGCCGCGCCCGCGAGAATGGCTTGGTTCAATGCCGCGCCCGCGTCGCCGGCTTTGAGAATTTGCACCTTGGCGTTGTGGGCGGTTTCAAACTCGTGCAATACTTGATCGCTCACCGCAAACGAATCGTGCGTGACGACGACGAGCGTGGCGGGCGAACTCTGCGGCGCGGGCGCATTGCTTGGCGCTGCGCTCTGACATGCGGCGAGCGCGAAAATACCGAGCAGCCCTGCCAAGATAAAGAATTTTTTCATAGTGTTCCTTTTATTTGCGGAACGCGTTAGAGAACGCGTTGTACAAGAGATAAAATTTTTCGCGTGCGCGTGTGCGACATTCTCTAATGCCGCGCTCTCGCGCGTAAAAATAAAAACCGTCTCCGATTGTGAGAGACGGTTCTGGTTACGCGTTACCGATTTTCCCTGCGTGAGCATTATCTCAATCAGGTTCAATGGGTCGGCAGCTTCGCGCACGGTTGTATCGCAACTGCCCTCTCAGCCCGATGCAATCGAGCTCCCCGGAGGTTTTTATGTTTTCAGATTTACGATTTATTGAAACAGATGAACGATTAGCAATTTGCCGCGCGTAGAAAGCACTTGGGCGCGTTCTTCCAACATCACGTTGCTGACGCCGCGCGTACTGCCGCGTTCTAACGTTTCGCCGCGCAAGGGATATTCCAATCCTTCTGTTGCGACGCCTTCGACGCGCGCGTCAAACGGGAGCAGCGAAACGAGATCGCCCTTTTTGCCGTCAATGACATCCAAACCGCTGCCGAACCACATTTCGACGGCGGCGTCCGCCAATTTCAAACCGCGCGTTTGCGCGAGGACGAGAACATTCGCCAAAAAATGGTCCGGGCGTCCGCCGAGCGCGCCGAGCAGCGTAATTTCATCCGCGCCGCGCGCTTGGGCGAGCTGTACCGCGAGTTCCAAATCGGTTTCGTCTTTGGCGGGCGGATAGCGCAAAAATTCGCAATTGTTTTTTTCCAGCCACGCCCGCGTTTCATCGTCCAACGAATCCAAATCGCCGACGACGCTGTGCGGCGCGATACGCAACGCGCGCGCATTGCGCGCGCCGCCGTCCGCCGCAATCCGCAGCTTGGCGCGCAGCCAGAGCTCTTTCAAGCGCGCGTGCGCCTGCATTTCGCCATTGGCGACGATAACGGCGTTCATTTACGATAGACCGCGCGCGGGGAACGTCCTCACGCCGTTCCTCGCGCAGCCCGAACCATGTTCAAAAAATATTGGTGAAAGCGCGGGTCGTGCGTGAGTTCGGGATGAAAACTTGTCGCGAGCAAATTATTTTCGCGCGCCGCCACAATCGTGCCGTCGTCCAGTTTTGCCAGCGCGCGCACATTAGCGTTCACCGTTTCAAACAGCGGCGCGCGAATAAAAATCGCGTGGAATGGAGTTTTATCGCCGTTTTGAATTTCGGGAATGTCCAAATCGGTCTCGAACGAATCCACCTGCCGCCCGAACGCGTTGCGTTTGACGCGCACATCCATCACGCCGACGAGCGGTTGGCGCATGACGGCATGACCCGCCATGCCCACCTCTTTTGCCAACACAATCATTCCCGCGCAAGTGCCCCACACCGGTTTGCCTTGCGCGACAAATTCACGCAGAGGTTCAATCAAGTTGTACTGCGTTGCGACTTTGCCAATCGTCGTACTTTCGCCGCCGGGAATAATCAAGCCGTCGAGGTCGCGCAATTGTTCCGGCAAGCGGACCTCAACCGTCTCTACGCCCAAGCCGCGCAGCATTTCAATATGTTCGCGGAACGCGCCTTGCAAGGCGAGAACTCCGATTTTCATTGTTCGAACGACAGGGAGCAAGTAGCAAGCGCGTCGAGCCGCTTGCTACTTGTTCCCCGATGCCTGCCTCACCACCCGCGCACGGCGAGCTGTTGTTCTGCGGGCAGGTCGCGCGCAGAAATGCCGACCATCGCTTCGCCGAGGCCGCGCGACACTTCGGCGATAATTTTCGGGTCGTTGTAATGCGTCGTCGCCATCACAATCGCTTTGGCGCGTTTGGCGGGGTCGCCCGATTTGAAAATGCCGCTGCCGACGAAAACGCCGTCCACGCCCAATTGCATCATCAGTGCCGCGTCCGCCGGCGTGGCGATGCCGCCCGCCGCAAAATTGACGACGGGCAATTTGCCGGTCGCCGCGACTTCTTGGACCAAAGCTAACGGCGCTTGCAATTCTTTGGCGACGGTATAAAGTTCGTCCTCGCGCAGATTTTGCAGGCGGCGAATTTCGCCCAACACGGCGCGCGCGTGACGCACCGCTTCCACCACGTCGCCGGTGCCCGCTTCGCCTTTGGTGCGCATCATTGCCGCGCCTTCGCCGATGCGGCGCAGCGCTTCGCCGAGATTGCGACAGCCGCAGACAAAGGGAACGCGGAATTGATGTTTGTCAATGTGATGCGCTTCGTCGGCGGGCGTCAAGACTTCGGACTCGTCAATGTAATCCACGCCGAGCGCTTCCAACACTTGCGCTTCGACGAAATGGCCGATGCGCGCTTTTGCCATCACGGGAATCGAGACGGCTTGCATGATTTCGACGATTTTGGTTGGGTCGCTCATGCGCGCGACGCCGCCGTCGCGCCGAATGTCGGCGGGGACGCGTTCCAGCGCCATCACCGCGCACGCGCCCGCTTCTTCGGCAATTTTTGCCTGTTCCGCGTTCGTCACGTCCATAATGACGCCGCCCTTGAGCATTTGCGCGTGGCCCGCTTTGACTGCCCATGTTCCGGTTTGCTTTTCCATACCGCACTCCTTGTGTGATGAAATAAAAAACGCCGACTCGAATCGAGCCGACGCATGGGAGGAACATTGTGGCGCATGTTCCGTACTTGCCTACGCCGGCATTATCCGGGTCAGGTCATGGGGTCGAAGATGGGCTGCCTCATCACATCAACGAGGTTTGCAGTTCTTCCTCTCAGCCGGACTCGCTCCAGCTCCCCTACCGCTGAATTATAAAGTTACCGAAATTATCTTAGCATGAAGGCGCGGGGCTGTCAAAAAATTTTACGGCAGATTCTGAATGTCGCGCGCCAAAAAAATTGCGAAACAAAAAAACCGCGCGGGGAAATTCCCTTGCGCGGTTTTCGTTTTGCTTGCGCGGCTTGCGCGTTCCAATGTTTTCTACGTCACGCCTCTTCCGGCAGTTTTTTCGGAATTTGATAGCGGCACGCGTCCGCGCCATTGTTCAGACACGTGATTTCTTTGACCTCGACCGGTCTATCGGTGAGCCACTTCATCGCTTCGCTGAACGTGCCGACGGTGACGAGACAGCACGGTTTCTCGTGTTTCGGACGCCATTGACACATGCACTGGTCAATCACGACGATAAAATTGTCATGGTCTTCTTCCAGATGCGCGGGTTGATTCACTGTCTTGTTTGCCGCGCCGACGATTTGTTGAAGCAGGATTTTCATTTTCGCCTGCGGCGAAATGAGCGGCATATTTTTCAGCGCGTTGCCCGCGATGCCGAGCAGCGCGGATTGTTCGCGCAAACTGTAGCGAAATAATTCGCGGCCAACGCGAATCAAAATCGCGCGCGCGCCGCGCGGCCCCAAAAAATCTTCGACCGCTTGCTCCACGCGGCCGTATTCGCCAAACGTCACGCCGTATTCGAGCGAATTTTCGGGATAGTTGTTGATATAGTGCGACAGTTTGGCGCCGTTCAGCACCGCTTTGATGCCGTCCGAGCCCATCACTTCTTCAATCGAAAGAAACAGCAGGCGCAGCGCGCCGCTGGGCATACCGCGGTCCGGAATGGTAGGTTGTGTGGCGCTCATAAAATTCCCTTGGTGGGTTGTCGGTTAATCTTGTGCGCGTTCCAAAATAGTATACAACAATTCGAGTAAAACGTACTTGACGCTCTCTTTTTGATTGGCGATGCAGGGCAATACTTTGATGCCGTCGTCAAGCCCCAGCGCAATCTTCATATCTTCGGGCGACCACGCGTCGGGGTGGTCTTGCTTGTTGGCGGCGACGACGAACGGCGTTTCGCTGTAACGGCGGAACGTGTCCAAAATCGAACGCGCTTCGCGGAAGGTTTCCGGGCGCACGCTGTCCACCATCACCACAAAGCCGAGCATCCCTTCCGACAAAATTTCCCACATGAAATCAAAGCGGCGCTGTCCGGGCGTGCCAAACAGATACAGCACCAAATCTTTGTCAATGGTGATGCGGCCGAAATCCATCGCGACCGTCGTTTGGGCTTTGACGGCGCGCGTTTCGTCCGTGATTTTGCGCTCGGTACGTACGACGGCAATTTCGCTGATACTGCCGATGAATTCTGTTTTACCGGCGGAAAAGGGCCCGGTGATTACCATTTTGACGGTCTGCATAATTCATTAGGCGATAGTACGGAAAATAGGGCTTGCGCTCGGCTTAGCGACGACGAACGCCGTCAATGATACGCAGCAATACGCTGCGCGATAATTTTGCGCCAGGAACCGGCCCGCGCGGCGCCACCGGTTCAACGCGCACCGGCTGCGCCATTTCAATCAAGCCATTGCGCTTGAGACTATAGACGACGCGGCGAATTTGAAATTCGTCCAAACTGAGATATTCGCCAATTTGTTTAATCGTGTTTTTGGAATTGATGAACGAAATGACTTGCCACTGTTCGCGCGTGAGGGAAATATCGCGCAAGTTCGCGCTGGGCCGTTCGGCAAAGCGCAGCGGAACTTCGAGGTCGGGAATTTCATCGCGCAAGCGTTCCCATTCTTGCTGCCGCCGATTGCCTTCCAGAATGACGTTTTCGAGCGAAAGCGGCACCGTGATGCGTTCTTCCGGCGGCAATTGATTCGGCTCGAAATGAAAATCGCCCGCCGCCCACGTAAAGAGCTGATACACGGTTTCCAATAAATAACCGCGCACGCCTTGAATAATATCGTTCTGCGTCAAATAACCGTTTTGAATCAAGAGCAAGCCGAGTTCTTTATCCGTATCCACCCGCGAACGCGCGTTGACGGTCTGCGCCTGTTCCGGCGTCAAGCGTCCGACCTGTACCATGACATCGGTCAGACGCGTGGGTTTGCCTTCGAACGCGGCGTGAATCAAACGCCCTTCGCGGAAAAAGAGCGCGGCGGACGACGCGTGACCATTGGCGGAACGCAACACGGGTTCGGGTTTGACCTGCAAAGAACCGGTCTTGTGCGCCAGATTGATTAAATTCAAGAGCTGGTGAATCGAAAAATCGCGGAGATTACCTTTGAGCGCCATAGTGTCTTTAACAAGGCGCGGCCGATGCAGACATCGTGCCGCCAAGCACAAATTGTACAGGGCGATTATACCTTAAACGAAATTAAAGCGTCAACAGTACTTGCGGTTAGGGGTAGGGCGTAAAGTTTTGGGCGGACGGAAAGAAGCGATTAGAAATCGCGCCAACAAGGACACGAAAAAGCGCTGCAATGCGTTGCATTGC
>JAJVIA010000010.1:1855-12330 GCA_022072245.1 Anaerolineae bacterium | reverse complement strand
CTTTTCGCGCCTCGCTTCGCCGTGAATAATTTCCGCGCACTTTGTGTTTGGAACGCGGAACAGAAAAAAAAGCGCTCCTGTTCCGCAAAACACGATCACAGGAAGCGCTTGCGATAATGACACAGCCCCACCATCAGATGGCGTCCGGATGGCGAGCCGAAAATAAAAGGGCGAAGCGAACTGTGTTCAAATCATACACAACTTTTGCGCGCTTGACAAGACCCATGCACGGATTTTACGCATTCCGCTTGTCCGACACCCAGCGCAATTCTCTTTGCGCCATGTTTCGTTTCGTGCTACAAGTGTTGTTGCGGGAACAAGGGAACGACACTGTTTTCACCACACCGCCGACGTTAGTTTTTGGCAAGTTGTTTGCTTGGAGGTTTACTATGGACACTCTCACGAAACGAGAGCTTCAAGTATTGGCATTGGCAGCGCACGGTCTGAGCAATACGGAAATTGCAGAACGCTTGGCGATTCGCGAAAAAACAGTGCGTCATCACATCACGCACATCTTGGCAAAACTAGGCTTGCATACACGCGCCGAACTCATTGCCGTCGCATGGCGCAATGGTTGGGTAACGCAATCTTAATCCTCACTCCAAAATACAAATCGAACGAAATTTTCAGGTATGGGACACGCGTCCCATCTTTTGGCGCGCCTATGAAAAATGGGACATGGGTCCGATGACACGGCGCGGGAATTTATTTATACTAGTATCACGACGCGCTATAACACCTACAAAGATGGTGGAAACGGGAACTGGTACGCTTGGTGCTATCAATACGTTATAAACAACGTCAACGGAACATTGTCCGCTTGCAATTCCAGCGACCACAGCTGGACAGCAAGCTATTGAAAATTCACGCGGAGAAAAAATCATGCGTAAATTTACACTCGCATTATCGGCATTGATTCTCGTAACCCTAGTCGGAGCTGTTGTGGTCTCTCGATGGTTTTCTCCTGCAAGCGCACAAGATGGGTTCAAACCACATTCCCTGCTCACGGCTACGGTAGCCGATGTTCAACAAGCAGCATTGGATTATACCCAGTCAAGATTCCGCGTTCTTGAGACACCACAGATTCTCTTGACACGCAGTATCACCAAAGAAGAATTGCCTAAATTGGGCTTGTCGGAAATTGGTTTTGGGGGAAAAGAACCGCCGCTTGCGTTGGTGGTCTTGGAGGGCAAGTTCGAGGTCCAGTTACGCGGAATGATGAAACCCGAGCCGGCGAAATACCTGTTTTATGTCATTGACTTGAACGCAGGGGCGCCTACGCTCATCGAGGCATCGGAGACCGGCATAGATTACGAGAACTTGCTCGCGTATGCGAAAACGTTTACACCACTTGCTGCTGACCAGCTCATTGACCCGAACGCCAAAGACTTTGACCCCGGGCCCATTCAAACCGAGGTTTCAGCAGTACCGACGCCCGGACCGTCGGCGCCGGAACAAGCAAAGTAAGAACCGCAAAGAAAAGCTCATCACCGCAAAATTCACAAAACAAGAAGCCCGCGTCGTGAAACCTGTCACGCGCGGGCTTTACTTTAACCTGCTCTCACCGATTTGAACTTAATGCGGCGTGTACAACACCAATGTCACGCCATTCTCAAATGTAACGCGCCGCACCGCATTCCAATTTTGCGCCAGCCAATCGCGCATCGGATTCGGCGCGTCCACCGCATCATCGTAGGCGAACCACACGCGCGCGTGTTCCTGTCCCAATCGCGTCACCAGCGCTTGCGTCGGCGCATCCCAACGCGCAGGGTCGCGTGACAGTCCGTACCATTTCAGCGACGCGCGGTTTGTATTGAAAAAATAGCGCGCGTGCGCGTCGTCATTCAAAAGCAAAACATCTTGTGCGTTTGCTTGCGACTGCGCCATCGCCAACAATTTTTTGTATCCGTCATTGCCGCCCAGACGCGGGTCGTCGGCATAACGCGCCATCACCAGCAACGTCAATAAAACTGCCAATGCCACATTCACCCGCGTCGCCGCGCGCGGCAGCGACTGTCCGCGCAATACGCGCGCCAACACGTACAGCGCAAACAGGATAACGCCCAGCGTCAATGCCAACGCAATCCAGTCTATTTGTACGGAACCTGAACTTGCGCGCAGCCATGCAAATTCCAAATTTGTCGGCTTGAAAATTTGCCAATGTCCGATGAGCGGCGACAACGCGGGCTGAAAAATAGAATCCCAATCCGCGTTCGGAAAATTTTTCAACAACGCCAAACGATAGGTCAAAGAATGAACGCTCACGCCCGCGAGCGCATTGACAAAACTGATGGCGATGAGCAGCGAAAAAATAATGCGTAAAGCGTACAGCGTATTACGGGAAACATTTTGCGGCGGCTCGAATAGCAATTCCAGCAACGGCGCGCCGAGCAAAACGAGAAACGGCAATGTCGGCACGAGAAAGCGCGAACCCCAATTTGTGCCGCCCCACCAGTAATACCACGCCGCAAAGAGTAGCAGGTAGCATGTAGCAAGCAGCAGAATAAAAATCAATTCGCGGCGAAAACGTTTGTAAAATTGCCAGACGCCAAAAGGGAGCGCGGCGAGAAAGGGCGCGTACACAAACAATCCTTTGCCCGGCGAAAACAGCAAGCCGTATGCGCCCAAGAAAATATTGTTGCTGAAATTTTCGTCCGCGCGATACCCCGTCGTCAACGGATTGCCAAAACGAATTTGATTGTAAAAAAATATCGTCAACGCAAAACCGAGCGTCGGTATCGCAAACCACAACGCGCCGCGCCAATCCATGCGCCGATTCGATTTGGACGTTTGAACATTCGTTTTTCGTTTTTGATTTTTCGGCTTGGGTTCGCTTTGATTTGGCATCCAAAACGCATACCACACATACAGCGGCAGCAAAAGCATATTCGTCGTGCGAATCGCAATCGCCATCCCCAGAAAAATTCCCGCCACGACCGCTTGCGATAGACGACGTTCCGCGCGATACGCGAGCAAAAAATAAAACGCCGCAAACAGCGCCGCCAGCGCGAACGGTTCGCTCCAAAATTCTTTGGCATACACCCACGCGGGCGTCGCCAAACCAAACAACAAAGTCGTCACCAGCGCAACGGCGACGGAAAAATTCAAACGACGCGCGGCGAGATACAACATTGCGCCCGCGAACGCCACCGCGATGGCAGACGACAAAACCGTCAGAGACATTAATCCAAAAAACGGCGCATACAACGCAATGACATACAACGGCGCGGCGAGCAGCGAAACGCCGTAACCGTATTTGCTGTACGTCTCGCCGTCGGGCGCGGGCGCGCTCTTTTGCCCAAAAAACGTCCACATCTGGTCGGTCGAAACATCGCCGCGTTTCATCACGCTTTCCGTCACCGCAAACATGGACAAGCCGTCCGACGACGTGATGCGGCCGCTGAACGTGAGCAGATAGACGCCAAACAAAAATAACGCCAGAAAGAATGCGACGGCATTATCCGACGACCAAGACCGCGTGACGGATGACGAATTAGGATTGGATGGCGTTTTCATACGCAGCTAAAAATTGCGCCGCCACGCGTTCGGGCGTAAAGCGTTCCAAGACCAACGCGCGGCCGTTTTGCGCCAGGCGCGCGGCATACGCAGAATCGCGCGCATAGTTTTCCAACGCGACGGCGAGCGCGGGCGCATCGCGTTCGGGAAACAGCAGCCCCGTTTCGTTTTCAATTACAATATCGGTCACACCGCCGCTATTCGTTGCGATGACGGGCGCGCCGCACAATAACGCTTCCGCCAGCACAAGCCCCATCCCTTCGCGCACCGACGGCAAGACGAACGCGTCGCACTGCGCGTACAAATCCGGTAATTCCGTTTGCGAGCGCGCGCCCAAAAATTCCACACAGGCGTCAAGCTGCAATTCATGCGTTTTGTTTTCCAAAACCGCGCGCTGGTCGCCGTCGCCGACAATCTGCAAATGCGCGTCCACGTTACGTTCACGCAAAATTTTCAACGCCGCAATCAACGTCTCGATATTTTTTTGCTTGGTCAAACGCGCGACGCACAAGATTTCGAATTTCGAATTTCGAATTTCGAATTTCGGTTTTTGATTTACAAATAACAGATTCACCGGCATCGGAATCACGCGTACGCATTCTGCGTCCACGACCTCTAATTCCAACAAACGCTCGCGCAAATAATTCGAGCCGCACGTGACAACGCGCGCTTGCCCGAACGCGAAACGCGCGAACGGTTGCGCCCAACGTGTTTTTCGCAATTGCTCCACATCCGTCCCGTGCGTGGTAATGACCAGCGGCACGCGCGACATTTTGGAAACCAGCGCGCCGACAAAACCGCCGGGCAGCCACCAATGCGCGTGAATGACCGTCGGTTTGAATTCGCGTACGCCGCGTCGCGCCGCGCGAAAATAATTCCACACAAAACGCGCAAATAAAATTTTTCCGCCGACGCCGCGCGCGACCTGTTCGTGCATAACGCCCGTGTACGCCAATGTCTCGTTCGCGTCGGGCGCGTAATGAAACCGCGCGACCTGCGCCGCGCCAAACTGTTCGCGTTCCGCCAATCCTGCGGCATGTGGCGCAATCGCCAAAACGTGAGCGCGTTCGCCAAAACCCTGCGCGAGATGCAACAAAAACGCGCCGAACGAATCATCGGCGGCGCGGGGAAAAACGTGCGTGAGCAATAGAACGCGCATCAATCCACGCGCGCCCAATTCCCTCTCCGTGCCGGAGAGAGTTAGGGCGAGGGCTCCTCGCGTTCGCGCAGCGCGCGTTCCACCTCTTCGAGGCGGTCCGCCTGCGACGCGACAAGTTCCGCCAAAAAGCCGCCGATGAATAACAAAATGCCCGCGACAAAAATAAAACCCGCGAACGTGAACAACGGACGCTGCTGCATATTGCCGGGCGTATTGAAATACAAAATCGTGAGATACGCCCAAATCAACAGCGCAATCAAAATGGACGCGCCGCCCAAGCCGCCGAAAAACAACATTGGCTTGCGCGAGAACGTCATTAGAAATTTCACCACCAGCACGTCGAGAAACGAAATCGGAATGCGCGCGAACCCGTAATTGCTCTTGCCTTTTTGACGCGGATAAAAATTGACCGGCGTCTCGCCGATTTTGTATCCTTTGGACGCGGCGATATGCAAAATGAAACGATGCCAGTCGGAGCGCAAATGCAAATCGTCCAGGACCTCGCGGCGAAACGCTTTGATCCAATTCATGTCGTGCGCTTGCAAGCCAAAGAGCGCGCGCGACACGCCATTGTAAATTTGCGACGCAAACACTTTGCCGTCGTGGCGTCCCTGCCGCCAACCCGCGACGACATCGTACCCTTCATTCAATTTCGCCAACAACTTGGGAATATCTTGTTCCGGGTCGGATTCCAAATCGGCGGGCAAAAAAATAATCACGCCGCCGCGCGCGTGACGAAAACCCGTCCGCATCGCTTCCGTCAAACCGAATGAACGACGATGCCGATACAAATGGAGGAACGGATATTTTTCGGATGCCGCAACCGCTTCTTGCCACGTCGCATCCGTCGAACCGTCATCCACCAAAATCACTTCGCCGTCCAACGCATTATCGTGAAACGCGCGCGCGATTTTTTCCATCAAGGGCGGAATGTTGCCCGCTTCATTGCGCGCGGGAATAAAGACCGACAGATACGGCTGCGCGGATTCCAAAGAGAGGGGTTGGAGATTGGAAATTGTTTGTTCCATAAAAACACAAAAATTATAGCACAACGCCCACTCACCCAATTATCCACCCACTCGCGCCCATTCCGCCCGCTGCCACCCGCGCACCGAATTGATGCGAAACAATGCGCGCGCGTCGCGCAATTCATCCCACAAAATTACGCGCTCGGAGATTTTTCCCTGCGCCAATAAAAACGCGCGATACGTCCCGCCCAACAAACCGCACTCTATCGGCGGCGTAAACAATTCGGCGCCAAATTGCACGACGAGATTGGCGATACACGTTTCCGTTATTTCGCCGCGTTCGTTCCATAACAATACATCGTCCGCGTCGCCGCGTTCCGCCAGCGCCGCGTCATAGACCGCGCGCTGCGTCGTCTTGTGATACAAAAATTTATCGCGCGCATTGACGGGCGTTTGCGCCAACGCCACGCGCACGGGTTCCGGCTGCGCGTCCAATAACGCGGCAGAGAATTGCAGCGCGCCATCGCGCGCCAACTGCAAACGCGCCTTGTGCGGCGCGCGCGGCAAAAGAGACGCGCCGCGTTCCAATTCGTTCAACACGCGCGTTTCGTCGAATGGAAAATCAAAATAATCCGCCGCATCGCGCAAACGGCGCAAATGATAATCCAACAGCCAAAAATTTTCTTGCGGCGTCCATTTCAAGGTCTCGATCAATGAAAATTCGAACGGCGGCTCGGTGAGAATGCGCGCCTTGTGCCGCGTCTCGTCGTATTCGTCGCCCGCTTCGGAATCCCACACAATGCCGCCGCCAACGCCGTACTCGGCGCGTTTCGTTGCGCGGTCCAGCAGCGCGGTGCGAATGGCGACATTGAACTGCATGTGGCGTTGCGGCGCAAGGAAACCGATTGCGCCCGTGTACACGCGACGCGGTTCGGGTTCGAGTTCGCGGATAATTTGCATCGTCCGCGCTTTGGGCGCGCCGGTAATGGACGCACAGGGAAACGTCGCGCGCAAAATTTCTACAAACGACGCGGCGCTCGTCGCCTGCACCGTGCTGGTCATTTGCCACACCGTCGGATAGCGTTCCGTTTCCCACAAACGCGTAACGTGCACGCTGCCCACGTCCGCGATTTTGCCCAAATCATTGCGCGCCATGTCGAGAATCATTACATTTTCGGCGCGGTTTTTTTCGGAATGATGCAGCCAATTGGCGCGCGCGCGGTCCTCGCGCGTAAAACGCCCGCGCGGCGCAGTGCCTTTCATCGGTTTCATCGTCAGCGTTTGATCGGCGCGCAATAAAAACAATTCCGGCGACGCGGACGCAATCACAAAACGCCCCGTGTCCATGAACGCGGCATAACTGTTTGGCTGCGCGCGTACAAGCTGCGAAAACAATTGCGCCGCATCGCCGTCGAAATCGGAACGCAGGCGCATGGTGTAATTGACTTGGTACGTATCGCCGCGCGCAATATATTCGCGCACGGACGCAATTGCGGCGTTGTATGTTTCGCGTGAAACGTTCGGCGTCCAGATTGCGCTTGAACGTTCGACGTTCGACGCTAAATGTTCAAACGAAAAAATTGTCGGGGCATCGTACAAACCGAACCAGACGAGAGGAAAATCGTTCAGCGTGTGCGCGACGAGCGCGTCGTCAAACGCAGGCGCGGCTTCATAGGCAATAAAACCGGCGGCATAACCGCCCGCGTCGTTCCACGCCTGTATGCGTTCCAACGCGGGAATGACGCGCGCGATTTCATTTGCAGCGACAATTGCGCGCGGGGATTCAAAACGCAGCCATTGCTCGCGCGAAACATCGCGCAGCAATATCAAGCCGCTCAATGCGGTTTGGCTCCTGTCACAATCGGCAAATCGAAATCGCGGCTCCATTCGCTGAACGAACCCGCGTACAAACGCGTATTCTCGTACCCCGCGAGTTGGAGCGCGAAAATTTCCGCCGCCGCGTTCACGCCGCTGCCGCAGTACGCAATGATTTCGCCCGCGTCGTCTGCGCCCAACGCGGCAAACCGTTCGCGCAGCGCCGCCGTGTCTTGGAAACGAAAATCCGCGCCGCCGCGCAAATTGCCGCCGATGGGCGCGCTGTGCGCGCTGGGAATGTGGCCCGCGCGCGCGTCAACGGGTTCCGTTTCGCCGCGATAGCGTTCGCCCGCGCGCGCGTCGAGTACGAGCGCGCGCGGGTTGCGCGTCAATTGAATCATTTCCGCTTTGCTCACCGCCATCTTTTCATTCGGGCGCGCTGCAAATTGACCGCGCGGAAAATTTGGCGCAGCCGACGACAACGCGCGCCCTTCCGCGAGCCATTGATTCAAGCCGCCGTCGAGCAGCGCAACATTTTCGTGTCCAAAGTAGCGCAACAGCCACCACAAACGCGCGGCATTCGCGCCGCCCGCGTCGTCATACGCAATCACGCGCGAGCTGTTGCTGATTCCCGCGCGCATCATCGTTTCGGCGAACGTTTCCGCGTCGGGCAGCGGATGGCGCCCCGTTGTGGCATCGGGCAATGGTTGCGCGGACAAATCGTGGTCAATGTGCAAATAAATTGAGTTGGGAATATGCGCGTTCGCATAATCGCGCGCGCCCTTGTCGCGGTCGAGCAAGTACCAGCGCGTATCCGCGACGCGAATATTTTCATCGTCGAGATGTTCGGCGAGCCAAGCGGTGGTGATGAGAGGGGGCATTGCAAGTAGCAAGTAGCAAGTAGCAGGTAGCAGAAAGTTATTCCTTACTACATGCTACCTGCTACGTGATTGTTCCGATAAAACTCGCGCATCGTCTCGACCACGCGTTCCATTTGCGCGTGCGTCAGTTCGGGATAAATCGGCAGCGAGAGAATTTCTTGCGCGGCTTGTTCGGTTGCGGGAAAAGCGCCCTGTTGATAACCGAGATTTTTATACACGGGCTGCATGTGCAATGGCACGGGATAATGAATGCCCGCTTCAATGTCGCGTTCTTTTAGATATTGCAGCAACTCGTCGCGCTGACGCGTGCGAATGACGTACAAGTGATACACCGCTTTCACGTGCGCGGGTTCGTACGGCGTTACAATCGAAGCGTCCACATTCGACAACAATTCGGTGTAATAATCCGCGTGCGCGCGGCGCGCCGCGTTCCATGCGGGCAGATGTTTTAATTTCACATCAAGGACTGCGGCTTGAATGCCGTCGAGACGAAAACCATAACCGCTAATTTCGTGTTCGTATTTGCTCGTGCGGCCATGGTCGCGCAGCATCCGAATTTTATGATTCAGTTCATCGTCATTCGTCACGAGCGCGCCCGCGTCGCCGTACGCGCCGAGATTTTTGCCGGGATAAAAACTAAAGCACGTCAGCAAACCGAACGTCCCGACGCTGTGATTGCGATAGGTCGCGCCGTGCGCTTGCGCGGCATCTTCGATAACGGGAATGTTATGTTTGCGCGCAATATCCATAATTGCATCCATTTCGGCGGGTTGGCCGTACAGATGCACGGGAATAATCGCTTTGGTGCGCGGCGTAATCGCGGCTTCCAATTTCTGCGGGTCGAGATTGTATGTGCGCGGGTCAATGTCCACCAGCACGGGACGCGCGCCGAGCAGCGCAATCGGTTCGGACGTTGCAATGAACGTATGCGCGGTCGTAATCACCTCATCGCCCGCGCCAATGTCGAGCGCCATCATCGCCAGATGCAGCGCGGCGGTGCCCGAATCCAAACCAATCGCGTGTTTCACATTGCAAAAGCGCGCGAAATTTTCTTCAAACTGTTTCGCTTCCGGTCCGAGAATGAACGCGGTTTTATCAATCACGCGCTGAATCGCCGCGTCAATTTCGGGTTTAAGCGTTTCGTACTGCGCGTGTAAATCTACGAGCGGAATTTTTGACATGAATCACCTGATGGAAAAAATTTAGAGACAATGCCTTGCGCTTGTCCCTACCGCCATTGCGGTTACGCGGGGCGAACCGCGCGGCGGCGTCCGATAAAAATCAATGCGGCGAACAATGCGACCGCGCCGAGCGCGACAATGCCGAAACACGCGAGCAAAAAGAATGGCGTTACGTCTTGTTTGACGCGGCGAAGCGTCACCTCGCGGAACTGCGTATCTTGCGACGCGAATGAAAATTTGAAATCATCATTCACTTGCGCGGGATTCACGGTGTCGGTAAATTTGGTCAGGAAAAATTTTCGCGTGACGAATGGCGCGAGCGCGGTGTTGGCAACGTTTGCGGGTTCAAGCCAATCGGCATACGCAACGCGCGAGGCGCCGAACGCGTTTGCTTTTTCGATGCGATGGTCGGCGAGAATGTACAAATAGAGTTGCTGCGGATCTTGCGCGTTGGCGGACGCGCGCATCGGATAAACCAATTCATCCGAATCGAACGCAATCCACAACGGCTGCAATTCGCCGCCCAACTCTTGCCCGGCGTTTTCGGGACGCAGACGCACGGCGACGAATGTCCAATTATCTTCCACATACGGCTGCATCAAATCAATCACGCTCGCGTCAAGTTGAAATTCGTTTTCATCCAGCCAATTTTTTAACGCGGCTTGATCCGTCGCGGCGAGATTCGCCACATCAAAGGGTCCGACATTTTGACGCGATAAAACATTCACGCCGCGCGGCGCGCCGCCTGCGGCATCGGGCATTGCGCTCGCGCCCAAGCCCAAGCCGAGCGTCCATTCCACCTCGTCGCGCACAAGCGGTTTGGTCATTTCCGCGAGTTCGTCAAACAAATTCGACGGCGCGAGTTTCACCTCCGCGCGCGCGGGAATCGGCAGAATGATTGCGGCTTCGGGCGATTGTCCCAGAACGCCGAGCGACATGACAATGTCCTCGCGCG
>JAJVIA010000010.1:0-1755 GCA_022072245.1 Anaerolineae bacterium | reverse complement strand
TCCGCGAGTTCGTCAAACAAATTCGACGGCGCGAGTTTCACCTCCGCGCGCGCGGGAATCGGCAGAATGATTGCGGCTTCGGGCGATTGTCCCAGAACGCCGAGCGACATGACAATGTCCTCGCGCGTTCCATCCCAACGCACGAGCGCGCGTTCTTGCGCTACCTGCGCATCGCCTTCGCGCGGAATGTAAATGCCGCAGCCACACGCGTACGCGGTGGACGCGGTGAACGCGAGCAAGAACAAAAACGCAAGCAGAGAAATGCGGCATAAAACGCGCATGGGCAACCTCCTTTGAAGCGCCTGCATTGTAACATTGATGCGAGCGAGAAATAAAAAAACCGTCGTTGATTAGACGACGGAAGTAGGGCAATCGTGCGAGGGTGCGATAGTGTGATAGTGCGATGGTGCGATAGTGCGATGGTGTGATAGTGTGATAGTGCGAGGGTGCGATAGTGTGATAGTGCGATAGTGTGATAGTGCGATGGTGCGATAGTGTGAGGGCGGTATCTGCTATCTGTTGTCTGTTATCTGTTATCTGTTATCTGTTCTCTGCCGTCTGCCCCTCACGGCGCAAGCCGTTCGATTTTCCAAACATTATTCACGCCGCGCGTGTAGCGCAAGCGGTCGTGCAAACGATTTTCGCGGCCCTGCCAAAATTCAAAGACATCGGGAATCACGCGATAGCCGCCCCACTGCGCGGGACGCAAAACGTGATCTGGATTTTTCGCATCGAGTTCCGTCACGCGCGTTTCCAAAAATTCGCGGTTCGGAATCACTTGACTTTGCGGCGACGCCGCCGCGCTCAATTGCGAGCCGCGCGGACGCGAATTGAAATACGCGTCCGATTCCGGCGCGTTCACGCGTTCGACGCGTCCTTCGATGCGAATTTGGCGATGTAACGGCTGCCAGAAAAAAACGAGCGTGGCGAAAGGATTGTCTTTGAGTTCTTTGCCCTTGCGACTCGCGTAATTTGTAAAAAAAATAAAGCCGCGTTCGTCCACGCCGCGCAGCAGCAAAATGCGCGCGGACGGTTTCGCGTCCAGCGCGGCAGTCGCCACCGTCATCGCGTTCGGTTCGGGCAAATTTTCGGCGACGGCGCGGTCGAGCCACTGCTGAAACATGACAAAGGGATTTGCGTCGGCGTCGTGTTCGTCAAGCGAACCGCCGGTGTATTGGATACGGAGTTCTGTGATTGACATTATAAGCGGATTGAAAACGCGAATTTACGCGAATAAAAATGCGAATCTTTGCGAATCTTTATCTTTTTCTTTTGTTCGCGCAGATTCGTAACGATTCGCGTAGATTCGCGTTTTACTGATATTCCTCAATCATATCCATCGTCTTGATCACGCGCGCAGGATTGCCTACTACGACCGCGCCGCGTTGATAATTAACCCGCAGGTCGTTGATAGAATGAGGCATTTTGGAAATCCGCGAATAACGCGAATTACACAAATCAAAAATCGCGTTATTCGCGTTATTCGTGGATTAAATTCTGATATTCAGAAATATCCCGCACGCTTTTCATCACGCGCGCGGGATTGCCCGCCACGACCGCGCCGTCGGGAACATCGCGCGTGACGACCGCGCCCGCGCCGACCAACGCGTTTTCGCCAATCACGACGCCCGGCAATAACGTCGCGTTCGCGCCGATTTTCGCGCCGCGTTTGATGTGCGCGCCGCGCAAATTTTCCTTGACGTTTTTGGATTGCGGATAGCGCGCGTTCGTGACAACGACGTTCGGTCCGAGCCA
>JAJVIA010000041.1:68048-80577 GCA_022072245.1 Anaerolineae bacterium | reverse complement strand
GCAGAAATTCCTTGCGGCGCTATCATCGTACCAAGTCCTAAAACCATCAATAGCCAAATAGAGAGAACGATAAAAGATATTATTTTGCAAAGCGCGCGTTTCATGTTGACCTCCAGAGGTTGAATCGAAAAAACTATTAAGCATAGCGCCGGATAAAATAACCGCGTCCCCACCGCATACAGAAATTCATTCTAGTATATCAAGCAAAGGTTTACGGATTGTTTTGAAAAAATATAGATTTGTTCTAATTTTAAAAAAATCACGCGCCGTTCGTCAAACGACGAACGGCGCTGATTTTAATGCCGGCCGGGGCTCAATGGCGCGCCGATATTTTTTTTATCAATTTCCACCCTTGCTCGCGCGCAAATTCTTCCAAATCGGCAACGTACGCCGAGCGCACCACATATTCATCCCAGACTTCGGTTTGCGGATAGCGTCCCTGTGTGAATGTCCCGTCGTATTGCGCCCAGCCGCCCGTATGCGCGCCAAATGAAAAACACTGCAACCCCCACTCTTGGCGATACCCTACGCGTATTGGCATCACGATTACGCTCAGCATCTCCCCACATCCTCCGCTCCCCCCATCCAAAAACACTTGCTCCAAATGGAGAATAATGCTATATATTCATCACTCTGCCCTGTTTGGCGCAAATGAGCTTACTGTTTGCGCGCGCTCTGCCCCAAGCAATTGATCGTACCTCGCGCGATGCAAAAGCTGGTTTTGGCAAAGCGGCTTGTACTCTGCCCGCGACGTTCCGTCGGTCGAACCTCTTTTACTTGCTCCATTCTGCGCGTGACACAAGAGCATACACACGCTGCGCGCGTTTTGCGTCAATCTCATGACCCACACCAGAAAAAATTTTCGCGCGCTCGCCGAGA
This sequence comes from Anaerolineae bacterium, assembly GCA_022072245.1. Classification (GTDB taxonomy): domain Bacteria; phylum Chloroflexota; class Anaerolineae; order UBA4142; family SHND01; genus SHND01. The sequence goes on along the minus strand of JAJVIA010000041.1, from coordinate 79,698 downwards.
ATCCGCGCGGTACCGATGCTCCTCAGCTAAATAGTATAGCGGATTCAGTTTAGCTGTGCGCACACCCCCTTGACGGTGGGTTGTCCGCGATTTGGTTTGGCATGTTTCCAAAATTTGCTGCCTCACGCACCCTTGCGGATTTTGTCGGCGATTTGCGGCACAGGGTGTTTCCCTTTCAAACGCAAGCCGAACGTCATCTCGGCATCGGACGTACGACGATTGGACGATACGAGAATGACCATATTCCGCCGCCGCGCGATTATGTGGCGGTTCTCGCGTTTTTGTACGCGCAAAAGCGCGAGCAAATGACCGATGCTGCATGGCAAGCGGCGTTTCTCACGGAAATCAACCTGGCGCTCGATTTCGCCAACCTGCGCGGCTTCAAGTCTTGGGCTGACCTCGCCGCCGCCGCGCAAACGTTTCGCGCCCGCATCGTCAAGCGTCATACGCCGCCCGTTTCGTCAACCCAAGTCAAAGGCATGTTCTTGCCCCAACCGCGTTACGTGACGCTGCACGGGCGCGCGCGCGAAATCGCGCGCCTCCTGAAACTTGTCGCGGCGTCGGACGTTCCGCCAATAATTTTGATTCATGGGGCCCCGGGTAACGGCAAGACCGCTTTGGCGCGCGAAATCGCCGGACGACTTGCCGCGCGCGCGGAATGGACGGATGCGCTGTGGATTAGCGCCGAACCCATCGGCGTAACCTCAACCGCTTTGGACGCGGCGTTGACCTTTCAAGAAATTATTGCGCAGGTGATTGAACAAACGAATCTTGGCGTCTTGACAGCGCTTGCGCTGCCGGAACAGCTGCGGCGGCTGCGCGCGCATTTGTATAAAAATAAATACTTGATTGTGTTGGACAATTTAGAAGCGAGCGCGGACGAAGCGGAAATCGTGCGCCAATTGCATCCAATTCTCGGCAACTCGCGTCTCTTGGTCACCACGCGCACGCATCCCGTCTATCCCGCCGGTTTGGTTCACGAATTCGAGTTAAAGGGTTTGGATGTGCGCGGCGTCGAAAAGTATCTCGCGCAGCAGACGCGCAACAGCGACCGCCTCAACGGCATCAAGTTTAGCCAAGCGGCGCTGTCGCAAATTCATGCCGCAACGTGGGGCTCGCCGCTTTTGCTGGACTGGTTTCTCGTTGACTTGCAAAGCGCCAGTCTGGAGCGCGCACTGACGGATTTGGCGGCGCGCTTGGACGACCGCCGCGACACCGCCGCGCAAGCAAGCGCCAAGTATTTGACGGCGCGTTGGCAAGCCCTCTCGCGTCACGCCAAACAATTGTGGTACTATTTCGCGTTCGGCGTTCCGACGACGCTTGGGCAAGCGCAGCTGTATCGCTTGGCGCTTTTCGCGCGACCGCACTTGGAACTCGCGTTGAGCGAACTCGTACAGGCGGGCATTTTGGAATCCACTTGGAGCATGGCGGAATCGGAACATCGTTATAGTCTCCATCCGCTCATGCGCCGTTTTTTGACGGAAGGATTAATCGTCCGCGAAAAAAATCTCGGCTGGGCAAAAACTTTTTTCCGTCGGGCTTTGGTCAAAAGCGCGGCGGGGTGGTTGGCGTTGTGCCAAGCCGACCGAAAAATTTTGAATCGCGCCGACGAACGTCAAAATTTGCTGCACCTTGTGCGCCAGTGTTTGCAATACCGTGAATTCCAAGCTATCCTTTTGTTGTATGAACCGGTTTCGACGGATTTGTACGAGATGGGTTTTTGGGACGATTACATCGAGTTTGAATTGGCGTGTCTGGACGCCGCCGCGCACGCGCGCAATCCGGGAATCGCCGCGCAAATCGAAACGGAATTGGGTTGGTTAGAGCTGACGCGCGCGCGGTGGGAACAGGCGGAAAAACGCATCCGCGCCGGACAGCGCTATTTTCGCGCCACGCGTAACGCGTGGTGGACGTTTATCACGCGTCGTTATCTGGCGACGATTGAATTGGAACGCGGTAATTTTCAAGCCGCGCGCGCGCAGTTTGAAAAATTGTTTGCGGAAGCGCAGCGCCACATTCGCCTTTCCACCGGCGCCCAACGTCAAGCGTGGGAACGTCAAGCCAGTACTTTGCACGACGGTTTGGGCAATGCGTTCGCCGGTTTGAAAATGTACAAACAGAGCGAACGTGAACTGTTGCAAAGTTTGCAAACGGCGACGCCGGGGTTAGCCATCGCCACCGCGCACTTGACGCTCGGCAAAATGTACGTGCAGTGGCAAAAATGGAATCTCGCCCAAAAATATCTGACTCAAGCGCTCCACGCGAGTCGGGCGGGGCATTTTAACGCCGTCAGCGCGGACGCCTTGGCTTTTTTGTCGGTGTGCGCGGAACGGCAAAAAAATCGCCGCGCCGCAATCGAATACGCGCGCGCGGCGCAGCGCCTTTATCAAGAACTGCGCGATTTCAAAAAACAAGAAGAGTTGGAATTGCGGCTGGAACGATTAAAGCGCTGAACCGCATTGCGCGTTACGATGGCTGCGAAACGCGCGTTAAAAAATCGCGCGCTATTGCGCGCAGCGAAAACCGATGCGGTCGGAAGAAAAGTCTGGCGCTTGCGGCTCGCGGTCCGAATTGCGACGCGGCTCATCCGCCCACGAACCGCCGCGCACCGTTTTCACGCCCGTCGCGTCGTTCGGGCCGTAAACGTCCATCCCCTCGGCGTACGCGTTGCCGTAATACCAATTGTTGGTCCATTCGGCGACGTTGCCCGCCAAATCAACCACGCCGAATCCGCTGCTGCTGTCGTATTCGGCAAAACGTCCGACCGGCGCTGTATCGGGAAAACCGTCGTTCACGTCGCCCCAATAATTGGGCAGCGGACAACTCGCTTCGCAAAACGAAATCGGCGAGCCGTGAAAAATCGCGTTCCATTCAAAGTGCATCCCGATACTGTTGCTCCAGGTGTAACGCCAATTCTCCACGCCCTTTGCCGCGCGTTCCCATTCCGCTTCATTCGGCAAACGTCGTCCGAGCCACGTACAATACGCGTTCGCGCCGTGCCACGTCACATTGACGACGGGATAATTTGCAAATTCGGGATTGTTGAAATACGCCGCGCGCGTGTACGATGAATTTTTTGTCGGCGCAGGACACGCGCCCGCGGCGACGCACGCTTGATACTGCGCGTTTGTCACTTCATATTTTTCGATGCGATACTCGTACAGGTCCACATCGTGATATGGTTTTTCGTCCGCGTCGTCTTCGGGACCCTTGCCGCCCATTCGCAAAACGCCTTCGGGAATGACGACGAGTTCGGTGGGCGCAAAGGACGCGGGCGGCGCGACGATTACTGCTTCTGTCGGCGCAGTCGTCGGCGCAATAGTGGGCGCGAGCGTCGGCGCAATGGTTGGCGCGAGCGTCGGCGCATCGGTAGGCGCGAGCGTCGGCGGCGCATCGGTAGGCGCGAGGGTTGCGGGAAGCGGCGTTACCGTGGGCAGCGCGCGCGTTGGCGGAATGTCGGTGGGTTTATCGGTTGGCGGAATGGTTGCCGTCGGCGCGCTCGTTTGCGATGGCGCGCGCGTTGCGGTGGGTAGAGTAGTGGGCGATGAAAACGCGGTTGCCGTCGCGGGCGGATTCGTCGCAACGACGACGACAACGCGCGCGGTGGGCGCGGGCGGCGTTGCGGACAAATTATTTTGCGGCGTCGTACAGGCGCCCAGCGCGCCGAGAACAAACCAAAATAAAAGAAAATGCAATCCGTTTGGTTTGCCAAAGCATGAAACATTCATAACGCGATAGAGTGTACACAAAAATAAGGATGAAGGAAAATGTAAATTTCCATCATCCTCATTGTTTGCCGTGCGAACGCGCCTAGAAACTGCCTACCGCGTCCACTTGATTGTCGTAAAATTTGAATAGCTCGTCAAAACCGCCCAACTTGAAAGTCTCGATGAGTTTAGGCGACGCGCCCGCGATGAGAACATCGCCGCGCCGCGTGCCTTTATGCACCTGTTTGTGCGCGGAAATCAAGGCGCGAAACGCCGCGCTGCTCATGTACTCGGTCGCGCTCAAATCCATGACGAGCTGAGAATGTCCGCCGTCAATCAATTTTTGGATGGCGGCTTCGAATTGGGGCGCGGTGCTGGAATCAAGCCGACCAGAGACGTGGACCACACTAGCGCGTTTGTGTTGCGTGACGGATAGACCAAATGCCATACGGCGTACCTCCTCCTGGACCGATAGAGTTGCTCGACGTTGAACCTGGGATGATTATAGCATATTCCTTTATTTTTTAGCGTGCGGCGCGACGCGGTGCGTATGCGCCCCGCCAATCTCTTGGGGCATTGGCTTGCCGCGCGTCTTTGTCCTAGTCCTATGTAGTAATTGACATGCTTTTTTACTTGTGGTACTCTTGCATCACGTTCCAAGTTCAATTCGCACAGACATTTCTCAAGGAGCAGTAAGGTTATGGCAGACCAAAAGACGCGCACTCAACAAATTATCGAACGCTTGCGCAACATGCGTTCTTCCAGTCCGGACATTGAAGCGTCCGCGGTGGTCAGCGTAGATGGCTTGACGATTGCATCCGATTTGCCCGCGACGACCGAAGAAGACCGCGTGTCCGCCATGTCCGCCGCGATGTTGTCATTGGGCGAACGGATTGCGTCGGAACTTGGACGCGGCGGCCTCGATCAGGTGTATGTGCGCGGCGATAACGGTTACGTCTTGTTGAACGCGGTCGGCGAAGAAGCGGTCTTGACCGTGTTGGCGCGCCGCGACGCGAAACTCGGTTTGGTCTTTTTGGACACCAAACGCGCCGCCGCCGATTTGGCTGCGATGGTGTAATGCTTTAACGTGAACGGGTGTGAACGACGACGCGCGGCGTTGTCCCGCCAATTGCTCAAACCGACTGTCGCATCCAGCCGGCTAATAATTGTCTCTCTCAAACACGGAGTAACAACGCTCCGTGTTTTTGTTGTGTCATGCAAGCAAGCTAACCGGCATTGATTCAAAATTTGTCAGGGCTCGAATCATTATGACCCAATATATTTTTGTGACCGGCGGCGTCGCGTCGTCGGTCGGCAAAGGCGTAACGGTCGCATCCATCGGACGCGTTTTAAAAGCGCGCGGTTTGCGCGTGTCGGTGCAAAAACTCGACCCGTATCTGAATGTGGACCCCGGCACGATGAGTCCGTATCAACACGGCGAAGTGTTTGTCACCGAAGATGGCGCCGAGACCGACCTCGACCTCGGACATTACGAGCGCTTTATTGACGAAAACCTCGCGCGCTATTCCAACGTCACAACGGGCCAGGTCTATTCCGAAGTGATTGCCAAAGAACGGCGCGGCGATTATCTCGGCGGCACGGTGCAGGTGATTCCGCACATTACCAACGAAATCAAACGCCGCATCGCGCTCGCCGCCAAAGGCAGTCATCCCGACGTGCTGCTCGTCGAAGTCGGCGGCACCGTCGGCGACATTGAAGGGCAGCCCTTTCTCGAAGCGATTCGTCAAATGCGTAAAGATGTCGGGCGCGATAACGTCATGTACATTCACGTCACGCTCGTGCCGTCCATCGGCGCGACGGGCGAATTGAAAACGAAACCGACGCAGCACAGCGTGCGCGATTTGCGCGCGCTCGGCATTCAACCCGACGCGATTGTGCTGCGCGCCGACGCGCCGATTGAAAACAGTATCCGCGAAAAAATCGCGCTCTTTACGGATGTCGAAAAACGCGCCGTCGTGCCTTTGACCACCGCGCAATCCATTTATCAAGTGCCTTTGATGTTGGAAGAACACGGACTCGGCAAATTTATCGCGGAACGCTTTGGTTTCGCGGATCGCGCCGTAGATTTGGGCGAATGGCAAGCGCTGGTGGACCGGTTGGCGCAGCCCCAAGAAAAATTACGCGTCGGCATTGTGGGCAAATATGTGGAACTGCCCGACGCGTACATGAGCGTGCGCGAAGCGCTGGTTCATGCGGGTTTGTATCATCGGCGCGCGATAGAGCTGGATTGGATTCTGTCCGAAGATTTGGAAAAAGAGCGCGGCTTGGAGCGTTTGGCGCATGTGGACGGCATTGTCGTGCCGGGCGGTTTTGGCGACCGCGGCATCGAAGGCAAAATTCGCGCGGCGCAATACGCGCGCGTTCACAATGTGCCGTATCTCGGTTTGTGTTTGGGAATGCAAGTCATGTGCATCGAACTCGCGCGCAGCGTCCTCGAAAGCGACGAACCCAATTCCACCGAATTCGATCCCGGCACACAATATCCGATTATTGATTTGATGGAAGACCAGCGCAGCATTGCGGACTTGGGCGGCACCATGCGGCTGGGTAGTTATCCCTGTGAATTGACGCAAGGCACAAAAGCGCGCGCCGCGTACGGCGCCGACAATATCAGCGAACGGCATCGCCATCGTTTTGAATTCAACAATCAATACCGCGAAATGTTGGGCGAAGCGGGGCTGGTGTACAGCGGACAATCGCCCGACCACAATCTGGTCGAAATTGCGGAATTGCGCGACCATCCCTTTATGCTCGGCAGCCAATTTCATCCCGAATTCAAATCGCGCCCCGAACGTCCGCATCCCTTATTCCGCGATTTCGTGCGCGCCGCGACGGAATTTCCGCGCGATGGGAAACAGGAAAAACTGCTGTGACCCGCAAAATCCGCGCTTGATTTCTCTGCTCTTTCGCGTACAATTTCAGTGTGCGGAACAACCCACTTTATTCCGCGCGAGGAAAATATGAATCGCAATCACCGGATGTCGAAAAAAGATAAATTGAATTGGCTGGCGGATATCGCCGACGGTTTGCGCCCGCTCGACGCGCGCGCATCAAAAATCGTTCTCCGCTTGTTGGACGACCCCGACGCGATGGTGCGCGCCGAAGCCGTCTCGTGTTTGTGGCATACCGCCGACCCGATGTGGATTGAAGAATTGTTGAGTAAAGCGCAGCGCGACCCCGATTTAGATGTGCGGACGCGCGCCCTTTCGACTTTGGGCCATTACATTGTGGACGCCGAAATCGAGTTGTTTAACGATTTGGAAAATGAAGAACGCGCCTTGAGCGATGGCGATATTCAACGCGTGGTGGATTTTCTTTTTGAAACGGCGCAAAATCCGTTATTGAGCGTGGACGAACGCCGCTATGCGATTGAAGCGCTCGCCTTTTTGGATGACCCCGAAGTGGATGAAATGATTGATTGGGCGTATGCCCAAAGCGACCCGCGTTATCGCGCGAGCGCGCTGTTTGCGATGGGCCGCAGCGGCAATTTGCGCTGGACCGATTTGGTGTTGGCGGAATTGCACAGCGCGAACCGTGAGGTGCAATACGAAGCCGTGCGCGCAGCCGGCGAATTGGGTTTGCAGGAAGCGACTGAAATTTTGATACGTCTCGTGCGCGGGCGCGGCGTGGACAAGGCGCTGCGTTTGCGCGCCATCCTTTCGCTCGGCGAAGCGGGCGACGACCGCGCGTATCCGGTGCTGGAAGAATTGTGTCACGCGCGCGACCGCGAGGTGCGCGAAGCCGCGCGCGAAGCCGCCGAAGAATGGCTCATGTCCACGATGGCGGAACATCTTGATTTGGACCAAGAGGACGATGTATTTCTCGAAGTAGAAAATCCCGCGCTCAACAGTTATGTGCGGAACATGTGGGACAATGTGTTGGGAACCTTTTCGTTAAATTGAGCAAGCGGCTTGACCGTCCCGGTCGGTAAAGCGTAACGCAATAAATCGCCTGACGCGCGTCAGGCGATTTGTTTGAACCCTGCATGGATTCATCGCCAGAACCCCAAATGGAACGCGCCTTTGGGTTAGAGCGCCTTATTTTTTTTAGCGATGCGGTGTTTGCCATTGCCATAACGCTGCTGGCGATTGAATTGCGCGTCCCGGAGATTGTCGAAACTGCCAACGACGCCATCGCTTCGCAGACTTTATGGCTGGCTATCGCGGCGGAATGGCCCCGCCTGCTCGCCTTTGCGTTGAGTTTTTACATCATCGGCGCTTTTTGGATTGCTCATCACCGTTATTTTCGCTATATCAAAAGCTATGATGAAGGATTGATTCGGCTCAATCTAGTTTGGCTCTTTTTTGTCGTGCTGTTGTCCTTTACCACCGCGATTTTGGGCGAGTATGGCAATCTCCAAATTGCGATTGTGCTGTATGCGCTCAATTTGATTTGCGCGGGCTTGGCGGGCGAAGCGCTGTGGTATCACGCCACCCACGCGCGTCGGTTGGTGGACGCGGCTTTGGACGGGCGTTTTATTCGTCGCCTGCAAGCGCGCACCTTGACCATGCTGCTCGCGTCGTTGATTGTCATCGGCTTGACTTTTTTTATTGACGATTACGCCAGCTTTGGGTGGCTCTTGATTTTTGTGTTTCAAGGATTGGTCGAGCGCCATTATCGGCGCGCCGGCATGTTCAAATAAAGACGCGCGGCACGCGCGCGGAAATCGTCGTGATAGTTTCGTAATTGTTGGTTCCCAATTGCGCGCCCACTTTTTCCGCGCTCAATTCATCGTCGCCCTGTTTTCCAATCAATACCGCCTCGTCGCCCATTTGCGCGTCTGGAATATCTGTCACGTCAATCATTGTTTGGTCCATGCACACGCGTCCCACAATCGGGGCGCGTTTTCCACGTACCAAGACTTCGCCGTAATTGTTTGGCTTGCGTCGAAAGCCGTCCGCGTAACCGACCATCAACACCGCAATGCGCGATGGACGCTGCGTTTCAAACGTCGCGCCATAACTCACAAAACGCCCGGCGGGTACGTCGCGCGTCAACGCGATGCGCGTCTTGAAGGACAGCGCGGGTTCAAAGCCATCGGGACGCGGCGCGTCGGGCGACGGATGCAAGCCGTAAAACAAAATGCCGCTGCGCGCCAGATTCAAACGCGGATGCGGATAATGCACCGCGCCGGGGCTGTTGTCCGCGTGAAGATATCGGAACGTAACGCCCGCGCGCGCCAATTCGTCCGCGATGCGCAACAGCAATTCGATTTGGCGGCGCGAAAAATTTTCGCCCCACTGCGGCAGATTGCGCGCGTTCGGTTCGTCGGCGACGGCGAGATGCGTCAATAATCCTTCGACCTGCAAACGTTCATCGTGGACAAAAGAGAGAATGTCGGATACGGCGCGGTCGGCGTCCAAACCCAAACGCGTCATGCCGGTATCAATTTTGACATGTACGCGCGCGCGGCGTTGGAGCGCGCGCGCGGTCTCGCTTAGCGGCGGCGCATACGCGCGCGCGGGCAGCGTGAGCGTCAAATCGTTCACCAACGCGGGGGCAAGCGTTTCGGGCAGCGCGGGACCCAAAACCAAAATCGGCGCGGCAATGCCCGCGTCGCGCAGTTCGATGCCTTCGCCGACGGCATACACGCCGAGCCACGTCGCGCCGCCGCGCAGCGCCGCGCGCGCCGCTTCGATGGCGCCGTGACCGTACGCATTGGCTTTGACCATCGCCATCAGTTCAACGTTGGCGCCGACAATGTTTTTGAGACGCCGCGCGTTCTGCTCCAACGCGCGCGTATTGATTTCGACCCACGCCGGTCGCAGCGGAATAGTTTGCATCGAGAGAGTAAAAAAAGCGGACAGGTTCGATGAACCTGTCCGCTTCAAGATTTAGGGAGCAGGCACGGTTTTACACGCGAGTTCCGTGTCGCCGCGCCCGACAATACATGCAGTGATATTGACGGTCCGACCATTGCCGGTCGCTTGGAGATTTTGAACGACGAATTTTACAAAGCCCGCGATAATGTCCGTTGAAGCCGTTTGGGTCGTGGGCAAGTTGTTATCTCCGGACCCAACCGATTCAATGCGCGCGGGCCGCGATTCGCCATTCCAAAAATACTGGACGGTGACGCGCCACTTGCCGCGTTCGAGGCGTTCGACGCTGACATTTTGAATGCGGGTCTGCTGCGCGGGAGTTGGCGTTGGCGTCGGCGCGGGAGTATTCACTTTGACGGTGGCGGTCAATTTGCTGCTGGTGTTGTTGCAATACGCAATCAACGTATAGGTCGTCGTGCCGTTGGGCGAGACGACAATATTGCCGGGCGTCGCTACGCCGCTATTGCCGTTTGGCGTTTGCAAGATTACCGAACTCGCGTTTGTGACGATGCCCCAATTCAGCGTCGAAGATTGTCCTTTTTGGATGGTGGACGGATTCGCCGTAAAACCGTTGAATTTCGGCGTGCCGCTGCATCCGCCTTGGACATTTACCGTCGTTGAAATGGACGCTTTGGTATTGCCGCAGTACGCGACGAGGGTGTACGTAGTCGTGGCGTTGGGCGTGACCGTGCGCGAACCGGGCGACGCTACGCCTTCGGTGCGGTTGGGCAATTGCAAAAAGACCGACGAAGCGTTTTGAACCAAACCCCAATTCAGCGTGGTTTGTTTGCCCGCGCTGATATTTTGCGGATTGGCAAAGAATCCGTTAAAGATGGGCGTGCCGCTGCATCCGCCGCCGCCGCCCTGTACGTTGACTGTGATTTGTAGCTGCGTTGAAACATTGTTGCAGTACGCAATCAAAGTATAGGTCGTGGTTTGCGACGGCTGCACTTGGAGCGAACCGGGCGTGCCGACGGGCTGGGTGCCGCTCGGCGATTGCATAAAGACCGACGAGGCATTTTGAACCAAACCCCAACTGAGCGTCGAAGTTTGCCCCGGCGAAATGGTCAAAGGATTGGCAATGAAACTTGTAAATTGCGGCGTTCCGTTACAACCGGCGGGCGGCTGTGGCGGCGGCGGATTGGTTGGCGGCGGTGGCGGCGGCGGCGGCGCGGTGGGCGCGCCGGGAACCGTAATCACGGCATCAAAGCGCGCGCCAAAAGGAATGCCGTTGGACGCTTGCAGCTGCCAAACGCTGGTATAGTTGCCGGGCGCGGTCGGCGCGGTCATGTTGACCGAAATGTTGATCGTGTCGCCGGGATTGGCGGCGGGAATGGGCTGCGGCGAACTGGCGCCGAGCGGATTGCCGTCAACAAAAATAACGTTATAGCCGCCGCCCCACGTGCAGGTGCCGGAATTTTGAATCGCCCAAGTTTTTACGAACGAACCGCCGGGCGCAATGGTCGTGCCGTCGGGAATCGTTACGTCGGAAACAAAGGTTGCCGCGAGCGTACACGTGGCGGGCTCTGTGGGCGTCGCCGAAATGGGCGGCGTCGCCGTCGGAATGAAACGCGTCGCGGTGGGAATCACCGCCGTCTGGACTACGAGCGTAGCCGTTGGCGCAAGATTGCTTTCGACGACATTGACCGCGATGGACGCTTCGCCCGTCGTTAATTGTGAATTTGTGGCTTTGACCGTAATGATATGTTTGCCCGGCGTATCAGGCGTCCACGCTTGAATGACGGAAAATTGAGCTTGCGGTTGCCCGTTCGGCGTCGGACTATTTTGAATGGTTTGCCCGTCCACCGCCAGCTCTATCAGCACGATGCCCTGGCCGTCGGCGGAGGTGGATTGGACTTTGACTTCGGAGCCGACCGGGAACGTTGCGTTGCTGGCGGGCGATACGATAATGACGTTCGGGCGACTCGCTTGGGCGGATTGCGTCGGAGTCGGATTTTGCCCCTGTTGACACGCCGCCAATGCGCCGAGCGCGCACAAAAGGATTAGAGGAAAAAAGATGCGTTTCATGAACTTGTGCTCCTTTGAGCCATTGAGCGCGGCAATGCCGCAGGAATCGGTTGCTGTAACATTCTAAATGATTTG
>JAJVIA010000041.1:53996-67948 GCA_022072245.1 Anaerolineae bacterium | reverse complement strand
GCCGACGCCTAACGGACGCCGTATAACGCGCGTTAAGCGATAGAGCGAGTCGGCAAACCGGCTAACTTGGGTGGTACCGCGGGAGAATTTTCGCTCTCGTCCCAAACGGGATGAGAGTTTTTTTATTCGCGCGCGCGGTTCTTTGTTACATGTTGATTTATCATCTGGTTCCAAAACGCTTTTACGAGCGCCAAATCAAAAACGCGGTCTATTTGCCGAAACCGTTCGCGCAGGACGGTTTCATCCACTGCACCAAACGCGCGGACGAAATGGCGCGCGTGGCGAACCGCTTTTACAAACACGAACGGGGCCCGCACGTGTATTTGTATATCGAAACGCGTCGGGTCAAGGCAAAAATTCAATATGACGACGCGGCAAAACAGTATCCGCACATTTACGGCGGACTGAATCACGATGCGATTGTGGCAATCAAAATCGCGCGCCGCGACGCGACGGGCGCTTTTTTGCCGCCTGAAAAATTGGGGATTAAAGCATGAGCGAATCTGTCCACGAACTCCAGAGCCGCGCGCTCGCACAACTCGACGCCATCTGGGACAATGAAAGCGTCGAAGCGTGGCGCGTCGAATATATCGGCCGCAAGGGCGCGGTCAATGCGTTGTTTGAACAAATCGGCGCGCTGCCCAAAGCGGAACGCGGCGCGTTCGGCAAGGCGGCGAACGAACTCAAGAACGCGCTCGAAGCGGCATTCCAAGCCAAAGTCGGCGCCATCAAGCAGCGCGCATTGTCCGAAGCGTTAGAAGCCGAGCCGTTGGACGTGACGCTGCCCGGGCGGCAGCCCGCGCGTGGACACGTCCATCCGACCATTCAAACCTTGCGTGAGATTTACAAAATTTTTGGCGAAATGGGTTTTCAGGTGTATCGCACGCGGCAGGTGGAAACCGACATGATGAATTTTCAACTGCTCAACATTCCGCCCTATCATCCCGCGCGCGATAATTGGAGTACGTTCTATGTCGCGGGCGCGGAGGAAAAAGTTTTGCTTCGCACGCATACCTCGCCCGGACAAATTCGCGCCATGCGCGCGGGCTATCCCAATCCGGTGCGCGCCATTTTGCCGGGCATGTGTTATCGCTATGAACAAATTAGCGCGCGCTATGAAATTCAATTCAATCAGGTCGAAGGCATCGTCGTCGGACGCCATATCACATTTGGCGATTTAAAAGGCACGCTCACCGAATTTGCGCGCCGCATGTTTGGCGCGCGTCCCGTGCGTTTCTACGGCGACCATTTTCCGTTCACGGAACCGAGCGCGCAGATGGATGTGCGCTGCATCATTTGCGAAGGCAAAGGGACCGACCCCTTGTGCAAATACACCGGCTGGCTCGAAATTCTCGGTTCGGGCATGGTGCATCCCGACGTATTACGCAACGGCGGTTACGACCCGAACGAATGGAGCGGTTTCGCTTTTGGCATGGGCCCCGAACGCATCACGATGTTGAAACACGGCATTCAAGACATTCGATATTTTTGGGGCAACGACCTCCGCTTTTTGGAACAGTTTTAGCGCGTCGCATATCGCCGCGCGTAAAACGCCAGCGCGCGTTAACGCTGCGCGATACGCCGGACGCGTTTGGTACCAAACGAAATGGCAAGTTCAACTTCAACCGTTAGCCCGACCACGCGCAAAATCATCAAAGGGATTGATACCATCGCGCTGTATGCGGTGAAACATTGGCTCGGGCTTTTTATTTTATTGTACGGCGCGTGGGTGTGGGCGCCGCTGCTCGCGCCGGTCTTTATGGAAATCGGTTTGACCGGGCCCGCGAACGGTTTGTACTTTACATACAGTCTTTTCTGTCATCAATTGCCCGAACGCTCGCTCTTTTTCTTTGGGCCGCAAATGATGTACTCGCTCGACCAAATCGGGCAGGTGTGGTCCACCGAAAATCAATTGGTGTTGCGCCAATTTGTCGGCACGCCCGAAATGGGTTGGAAGATGGCGTGGAGCGACCGCATGATTTCGACGTATGGCGGCGTCTGGCTGGGCGCAGTTTTGTACGCCATCTTGGGCAAACGTTCGCCGCGCGTGCCATTCTGGTTGTGGATTGCGGTGGGCATCGTGCCGCTCGCGTTGGATGGCGGCACGCATTTGGTCAATGACATTCTCGCGGGCAGTTCGGGGCAAGGATTCCGCGACACGAACGATTGGCTGCGCGTGTTGACGTTCAACGCGTTTCCCGCCGAATTTTATTACGGCAACATGCTCGGCTCGTTCAATTCGTGGGCGCGGTGGATTACGGGGTTCGCCTTTGGCATCACAACTGTCTTTGCATTTTTCCCCACCATTCGCGCGGGCTTGTTAGAGACGCAGCGCGATCTAGAAGCGCAGCTCGCGCGTATTCACGAACGCGAAGAGGCGGCGCGCGTCAAAGCTTGAATTTTTTAGCTTATGCGTTTTTTGAATTCGCCCGCGTTTTCGCCGCTTGGTCTCGTCGGCTGGGCGCTCATTCTTGGCGGCGGCGTGTGGGATTTGATTTATCATCTTGCGCCAATTTTTTTTGGCGTGAAATGGGCGCCCTTTATTGACGCGCTGGGCGAATTCGGACACACCGTAATTTTTGTAGGCATTGTGATTGTGATTTTTGCCGTATTGTGGTACGGCGCGCGACGAAACAAAATACAATAACCGACCCAAAGGAATTATTTCGCCATGCAAGTTCCCGTTTCGTGGTTGCAAGATTTCGTTGACCTCACGCTCCCGGTCGACGCGCTCGCGGAAAAATTGACGTTCGCGGGTCTCGAAGTCGAAGACATTGAATATATCGGTTTGCCCTCCGCCAAAGCGGGTTCAAATAAAACGCTGGCGTGGGACCGCGAAAAAATTTTTGTCGCGCAATTGGTCGAGGCGCTGCCGCATCCCAACGCCGACCGCTTGAAAATTGTGCGCGTCGCGTACGGGCAAGGCGCGCCGGTCGAAATGGTGACGGGCGCGCCCAATATCCGCGTCGGCGACGCCGGGCAAAAGGTTGTCTTGGCGCTCGAAGGTTCGCGACTGTACGACGGCCATCAAGACGGGCGCGCAATAATGACGCTGAAAAAATCCAAAATTCGCGGCGTCGAATCCGCCGCGATGGTGTGTTCCGAAAAAGAACTGGGTCTTTCCGACGAACACGAAGGCATTCTCATTCTGCCCGACGACGCGCCGGTGGGTACGCCGCTCGCCGATTATTTGGGCGACGCGATTTTGACCGTCAAAATCAATCCGAACTTTGCGCGCGCGCAATCGGTTCTCGGCGTCGCGCGTGAAGTCGCGGCATTGACGGGGCAGACGGTGCGTTTGCCGCAAACGTGGAACACGCACGCGGTCGGCGCGCCGCAAACCGCTTTTGTCGAAATTGAAATCGCGGACGCGCAATTGTGCCAGCGTTTCTCTGCGCTGCTCATTCGCAATGTCACGCTTAAACCGTCGCCGTTTTGGATGCAGCAGCGCTTGCTGCGCGCGGGAATGCGGCCCATCAACAATATCGTGGACATTACCAATTACGTGATGCTCGGTTACGGCAAACCTTTGCACGCGTTCGATTATGACGCGTTGCTGGCGCGCGCCAACGGCGCTATGCCAAAAATTTGCGTGCGTCCCGCGCGCGCGGGCGAACAGATGCAAACGCTCGATGGACAGCAGCGAACTTTTCGCGCGCACGATATTCTCGTCGCCGACGCGCGCGGACCCGTTGGCATCGGCGGCATCATGGGCGGCAGCGAGACCGAAGTTTCGGACGCGACCAAAAACGTCTTGCTCGAATCCGCGATTTTTGATTTCATTTCCATTCGCCGCACCACCGCCGAACAAAAATTGCCGAGCGAAGCCGCGACGCGTTTCGGGCGCGGCATCCCCGCGTCGCAAAATGTCGCGCCCGCGCGCGTCGCCGCCGAATTGATGCGCGACCTTGCGGACGGCGCGATTGACCCCGCGCTCGCGGACAATTATCCCGCGCCGCAGCCGTCCATCACGGTCGAGATTACGACGCGCGAAGTCGCGCGTTTGCTCGGCATTACCATGCCGCTCGCCGAAATGGAACGCATTTTGCGCGCGCTCGATTTCACGGTCACGCCGCTATCCGCCGAAGCGCTGCGCGTTGCGCCGCCAGCGTATCGTACCGATGTGGACGGCGCGGACGATGTGCTGGAAGAATTGGTCCGCATTTACGGCTTTGAAAAAATTCCCAGCACGTTGATTGCCGACGCGCTGCCGCCGCTCGAAGGCAATGTCGCGTTGGAACAAGAGGAACAGGCGCGCGATATTTTGGTGGACGCGGGTTTGCAAGAAATCGTCACGTATGCGTTCACGCATCCCGCGCACGAAAGCCAACTCGTTCCGCTGGAAACCGCCGCGACGGCATTTCCGCTGCCCGCGCGCGCCTATGTCGCGTTGGAAAATCCGATTAGCGCGGAGCGTTCCGTTTTGCGTCAAACGCTTTTGCCAAACATGCTCGATATTGCCGCGTCAAATTTGCGTCACGCGAAACGCGTGGCGTTGTTTGAAATCGGCAGCGTGTTTTTGACGCGCGGCGCGGGCGAAACCCAGCCGGGCGATTTGCCCGAAGACGCGTCTTTGCCGCTCGAACCGCGTCGGCTCGGCATTGTTTTAACGGGTTTGCGGCATGAATCCACCTGGCAATCCGCCGCTGTCGAGCTGATGGATTTTTACGACCTGAAAGGAATCGTCCAAGAATTGGGCGCGGGCTTGCATGTGCGCGACTTGGATTTTGTGGCGACCGCGCATCCGGCGCTGCATCCCGGTCGCGCCGCCGAATTGAGAATTGGCGCGGCAGCGGTGGGCGTGTTGGGCGAATTGCATCCGCTCACGCGCGAAAAATGGGCTTTGCCCGCGCAAGCGGTGTTGGTCGCCGAATTTGATTTGGAAAAAATTCTCGCGCACGCCGAAACGCGTTTCATCGTGCGGACGATTTCGCGCTATCCCGCCATCGTCCAAGACATCGCGCTGCTGGTGGACGAAAATGTCCAAGCCGCGCGCGTCGAAGGATTGATTCGGCAGACCGGCGGCGCGCTGCTGACCGACGCGCATTTGTTTGACGTATATCGCGGCGAACCCCTGCCGCCCGGAAAAAAATCATTGGCATATACGCTGACTTTTCAGGCGCTCGACCAAGTATTGTCGGACGCGGACGCAGCCAAAGCGCGCGCAAAAATCGTGGCGCGTCTCGCGCGTCAAGTCGGCGCCGAATTACGCAGCGGTTGAATCCTTGGGGCGACGCCAAGTCGCCCTTTTTTCCTATCCACCTTTTTTCCTGTGTCCAAACGCGTGTGTCCGTGCTATACTCCTGACGGGAGGTCGTCATGCCGGGGTTCAACTGGTTTGATTTCGTCATCATCATCATGCTCCTCGTGGGCATGGCGGTTGGGTATTCGCAGGGCTTGATTCGCCAACTGATTGGCATTTTCGCGTTGTATGTGGCGCTGGTGTTGGCGACGCAATTTTTCCGCGCGCTGTCCCAAGCCGCCGCGGGCTTGCTGCGCGTTGCGCCAAATACGCTTTCCAATATGGTCGCCTTTTTTGTAATCTTTTTTTTAGCGTTAAGTCTCGTAAATTTTTTGGGGCGGGATGCGTACAAGGCAACGCGCCTCCGGCTGGCGCCGCTTTTGGATCGTATCAGCGGGATGGCGCTGGGCGTGGCGAGTATGTGGATTATTCTCTGCGTGGTCGTGAGCGTCATTGTGTTTGCGGTTTCGACGCAAAGTTGGCTGCAAAGCGACTCGATTCGCCAAGTTCTGGCGAGCGGCGTGAGCGGTTCGCAGCTCGCAAAATTGACCGACTCTACCGTGTCTCTGGTGGTCTTGACGGTTCAACCGTGGCTGCCGGGTGGATTGCCCGCGTTGTTTAACTTTTGATTCTTGTTCGGATACGTAATGTATGTGGCTTGATGCGATTCGTCCTCTCGAATTTTCTGCCGTGCGCGCGCAATTGGCGCGCTATACCGCGTTCTCTGCAAGCGAAACGCTGGCGCTGGAATTGGAACCCTCGAACGATATCGCGACGGTGCGCGTATGGCAGCAGGAAACGACCGAAGCGCGCGCGCTGCTCGACCAGCAGCCCCAAGTGGGCGTCGGCGGCGCGCGGGATGTCCGGGCGCTGACGCGCGTCGCGCGCATCGGCGGCATGATTCCGCCGCACGAATTTCTGGATTTGCGCGCGACGCTGTTGGCGGCGCGTAATCTGCGAAAAAATATCTTGCGTTCGAGCGAAGCGTTTCCGCGTCTGGCTTTTATCGCGGCAAGTTTGGATGACGCGCCGCGCGTGATTGACGAAATCGGACGCGTGTTCACCGAGCAGGGCGAAGTGGCGGATGGCGCTTCGTCCGAACTGGCGCAGATTCGGCGCGACTTGCGCGTGGCGCAGCAGCGCGTCATGGAGCGCCTCAATCACATTATCACTTCGACCCAGTACGCCAAGTATCTGCAAGAAGCTATCATCACCCAGCGCGAAGGACGTTACGTCGTGCCGGTGCGCGCCGAAGCGCGCGGCAGGATTCACGGCATTGTTCACGATTCCAGCGCGAGCGGCGCGACGCTATTCATCGAACCGCTCGCCGTCGTCGAGTTGGGCAATCGCGTGCGCGAGTTGACGCTGCAAGAGCAGCGCGAAGTCGAACGCATTTTGCGCGAACTCACCGCGCTCGTCGCGCAGTTTGCCGATGCGATTGATTACACGGTTGAAACGTTGGCGCAGTTGGATTTGGCGTTCGCCAAAGCGAAATATAGCGCGGCGCTCAAAGCCGTCGCGCCTGTCATTGACGGCGGCTCGCGCGAACAACCCGCCTACCTCGAGCTAAGCAAAGCGCGTCACCCGTTGCTCGACCCGGCAAAGGTCGTGCCGATTTCGCTCGAATTGCAGCGCGCGTTTTCCATTCTCATCATCACGGGCCCCAATACCGGCGGCAAAACCGTTTCGCTCAAAACGGTTGGCTTGCTGGCGTTGATGGCGCAAAGCGGTTTGCATATTCCCGCGCGCGCGGGTTCGCGGCTGCCTGTGTATGACGGCATCTTCGCCGACATTGGCGACGAACAGAGCATCGAACAATCGCTTTCGACGTTTTCAGGACATTTGAAAAATATCGTCGCCATCTTGCGCGCGGCGAATGAGCGCGCGCTCGTTCTGTTTGACGAATTGGGCGCCGGCACTGACCCGGTAGAAGGCGCGGCGTTGGCGCGTGCGATTGTGGAACAATTGCTAGAGCGCAAAATTCCGGCGTTGATTGCGACGCATTACGCGGAACTCAAAGCGTTCGCGCACACTACGCCCGGCGTCGAAAACGCTTCGATGGAGTTTGATGTCGAAACGCTCGCGCCGACATATCGCTTGACGATTGGTCTGCCGGGCCGCTCGAACGCGTTTGCCATTGCGACGCGGCTCGGTTTAGACCGCGCGCTGGTCGAACGCGCGCGCGCCAATGTGGGTTCAAGTAATGCCGAGCTCGAAACGCTGTTGGCGCAATTGAAAAAAACGCGCGAAGAAACCGCGCGCGAACTGGGGCGCGCCGCCGCCGCGCGCGAGAGCGCCGAAAAAGCGTCAAAACAAAATCGGCGCGAACTCGCGGAAACGCAGCGGCAGCGCAGCGAAATTTTGCGTCACACGCGCGAACAGGCGCGCGGCGAACTGGATGCCGCGCGCGCGGAATTGAATCGGCTCAAACGCGAATGGCGCGAAATTCCCGCGACGCGGGAAACCACCAAGCGCGCCGCCCAAGACCTTGACGCGTTAGAAGAAACTATCGCGGCAAACGTTCCCGCGCCCGAACCGCGCCGCGCGGAAACGGCGCACGCCGCCGAGCGCATTGTCGTCGGCGATCAAGTGTATGTGCCGCGCTTGAATCAGTACGGCGATGTCGTCGCGGTGGGCAGCGATTTGATTGTTCAGGTCGGCGCGTTTCGGATGAACCTGTCGCCCGCGCAAGTGGAATTGCAGCCGCGTCGCGCGCCGCAGTTCAATGCGCCTTTGCAAACGAGCGTGGTCTTGCCCGACGTGGAATCGCCGGGGTTAGAAGTGCATTTGCGCGGAATGCGCGCCGAAGAAGCGTTAGAGCGACTGGAAAAATTTTTGGATCACGCGTACTTGGCGGGTTTGCCCTATGTGCGGATTGTGCATGGCAAAGGCACGGGGACGCTGCGAAAACTGGCGCGCGATTATTTGCACGCGAGTCCGTTGGTCGTTTCGACGCATACCGCCGAACCGAACGAAGGCGGCGAAGGGGTGACGATTGCGAAATTGGCGACGCGTTAAATTCGCGCAACGCGCAATCTCTTGGAGCGCTCGGACAAAAAAATGAAAACGCCGCGCTGGCTAGCGCGGCGTTTTGTTTATTCCGCCGGTTGCGTTGCGGCGGTCGTTACGTCTTCGATAAAATGTTCGGGCTTGGCTGCGGCAGGCGTCGCGTGCGAACCCTTTTCGATATTGGGCGCGAGGAGCGCCACAAGGCCGCCGACCGAAAATAGAATCGCCGAGAGATTGAGCAAAAGAACCGCGCCCACTTGGTCCGCCAATAAACTGGTCGCCGCAATCGCGACGAGTTGCGAAGCCGCCATCATGGTTTGCATCAAACCGGAAACGCGTCCCCGATTCGAGTCGTCGCTGCCCAATTGAATCAGCGTCGTCAATCCGATGTCGAACGCCACAATCGCAATCATTGCCAAGATCATCAAAACCATAGCGACATAGATGGACGGTTGATTGACAATGATGAGCAGAATCAAACCCGAGATGACGCCGCCGCCAACAATCATGCGTTTTGCCGAGAGCCGCGTTGCCAGCGCGCCGACGAGCGCCGTGCCGATGAGTCCGCCAAATCCTTCGGCGGCGACGAACCAGCCAAATTCGGTCGCGCCAACGTGCCAGATTTCTTGGACCAGCACAATGAGCAGCACATTGATAATGCCTTGCGACAACATCAAAATTCCCAACGCCGCAAAGACGACGCGCAGCGCCGGACGGGCTAGCACGACGCGAATGCCTTCGCGCAGTTCGCTGCCGATTTGGTAAAGGGCTTGGTTGAGCGCCTCGAATTTGGCGGCGACATGGGCGCGCGCCGGTACGCGCATGAAAACGAGCAGCGCTGCCGATACAAGATAGGTGATGGCGTCAAAGAGCGCCGCGCCATGCGGTCCTGCCGTTGTGACCAAAATGCCGCCGAGCGCGGGTCCCGCGAGTTGTCCCAATGCCCACGACGCGCCGAGCAGGGCATTCGCGCGTTTCAATTCTTCTTCGCCGTCCGTCAACATCGGCACAACCGCCATCACCGCCGGGCGAAAAAATTGCGAGACGGTGGATTCCGCGAACGCGAGCAAATAAATAATCCACACCTGGTCGGCGGTATTGACGGTGAAATATCCCAACATCAACGCGGCGCGCAGTAAATCCGAAAAAACCATCAAGCGTTTGCGGTCCACGCGGTCGGTAAAGACGCCGGCGAGCGGGCTGAAAAATAATTGGGGCAGCGTTAGCGCGGCGAACATGAAACCCGTCGCCATGGCGGAACCGGTGAGTTGATAGACCCAGAACGGCAGCGCGATATACAACACCATATCGCCGGCAACGGAAATCGTATGACCGGCAAATAAAAGCGCGATGTTGCGATTGCGGAGAGCTTGAAACATAGATTTATTCCACGTAAATTTCGACGTGTTCGCCGTCTTGTTCGTCTTCGACGTCCACAATTTTGCCCGTGTCGCCCGCTTTGACCGCCGCGATGATTTGATTCATGTTCAGCCCTTCCAAGCCGGCGGGCGAAAATTTTGCGCCCATCTTGAGCCCGATGTCCACCAGACTGAGCGGGATATTGACATTGACTTTGCGCTTGCCGGATTTTAGGTCGGTCACGCGCACGCGCAGCCAGCGCCCGCGCGTGCTGGGCGAAGGCGGCGGCGCCAAGTCGGGCGCGGGCTTGTCGTCCAGCGCCGCGAGCAAGCGCGCGCCTTCTTCGGCGGAAATTTGCCGATTTTCAATCATTTTCAAAATCTGAATACGTTCTTCTGCCGTAGCCATTACTCGACTCCTTGCCAGAGCTAAATCGTTCGTAGGACAAATCGCGCTGTCAGCGCCGCGCGGTCATTTGTCCGTTCGCTCCATCCAATTTATTTATCGCGCCGTCGTCGCGCGTCTGGATAACGGCGCGCGGCAAACCTTCCTTTTGGCGCTCAATACCGAAAATTTTTATACATCAACGTCAGCCCGCGCGTCGCCGAAAAACCTGCGTCCGTGAGCGCCGACACCAGTTCAGAATGTCCCATCAGCGCGCGCGTGTGAATGTCGCGCTGCGGAAAAGCGGCGAGACGTTTGAGCGCCGCGGCGACGAGACCGCGTTCGACGCTGCCGCGCGCTTGCGGCGAAACGTACAGCTCCAATTTGTGCGGCGTGCCGAGTTTTTGCGCGTGCAGCGTCATGGTCGCCGTGAGCGTATCCCCTTGAAACCAACCCCAGCGTTCGGTGGATTGCATCGCAAAAAAATCGAGCGTGCGTTCGGACAAACGATCCTCCCAACGCAAAGCAAAATCCGCTTTGAGGGGCGGCCGAAATTCGCGCAGCAATTCGCTAACGCTGTCCAGAGCCAGTTGATATGCCGCGCGATATTCGGCGACGCGCAGACGGCGGAGGGGCAGCGCCGTTTCCTCGAACGTGTGGGCGCGGGCGCGGACGTATTGCGTTTCGGTATCCACCGCTTCAAAGCCCAGCGCTTTGTATAAACGCTGCGCGCTGTCGTTCCACGGGCGCACGTTGAGAATCAACCACCGCGCGTTGCGCGCGCGCGCTTCGTCAATGGCGGCTTGCATCAATTGACGCGCCAAACCGCGCCGTCGAAACTTTTCCGCCACCGCCACATTGCTAATCATCCAACGCGCGCTGCGTTGATTGTCAAGCGTCAGCGTCACGTTGCCGATGATGCGCCCGTCTTGTTCATAGACAAAGCCGCGCAAATTGTCGGTGGATACGGGCATAAACGCCGTTGCCGTCAACGCCGCGCCGATATTACGCAAGACGGGTACGCGCGCCCACGCGTGCAGCGCGCTGAGGTCTTGGCGAAACGCCTCTTCCAGCAACAAGGTGACTTGCGCTAAATCGCGGCTCGGATTCAACGGCCGCACGCCGCTAAAACTGGCGCTGCCTTGACGGACGATTTGAGCAACCATGTGATTTCTCGCGTGATTTGCAATGCCGCAATAGTTAATCGAAACCGATTACGACCAATTCGCTCTTGCCGCGTTCAGGATGTTCTTCGTGAACGCGCACAAATTCGTACCCCATTTCCGATTCCAACAATTCGTCCAATTCGACCGCGCGGCCGCGGCGGAGCTCTGCCGCAATCTTGGCGGCTTTTTGCATCGAAAGTTGGCGCGAGAACGCGGCGCCGATGATGGGAATCGGCAGCGGAATTCTGATATTTACCCGTTCGGTCTTGTTGTGCTTGGTCTCGCGCACATAGACGCGAAACCAAATAAAAAACAGGCGGCGGAAAAGGCGCGTTGGCGGAACCTTGGAAATCGCTTGCAGCTGTTTGGCGTCATCCACGATATTGATGACCTGTTCTTGACGCGCTGGTTCTTGGACGATTTCAATCGTGCGCGTATTGTCGCGCGCGTATGGAATGGGTTGACGTTGCGGATTTGCCATGTTACGCTCCTTGTGGGGTTGCATTTTGTAAAATCTGGATTGCCTGGTCTGAAGTCAAAGCGCCGCTGGCAACCTGTTCCAAAATTTCTTTGCGTCGTTCGCCGGTGACGGCGGGTTCCTCGCGCGGCTCTTGCTCGGTCTCGTAACCCATCGCGCCGATGATTTCGGTCAGGCGCGCGCGAACGCCGGAATAAGGGATTTCCAATTCTTCGGCGACGCGATAAGCGTTCCCGCGATTTTTGACAAACAATTCGATGAAATGAATATCGTCGTCGGCGAGACGGGTAAAACGGCCGATTTCAAAACGTCCGCGCAGTTCCGTGCCGCAGTGGACGCACTCGAGCGCGGTTACGTGCATTTCTTGCTCGCAAATGGGACAGCGCGAAGGCAATTTATTCATAATCGCTCCAAAATTTAATACCTTTACGCAAATTATTTTATCATAATTACATATTTTGTCAATAGTTTTTATAAATTTTCAAAAATTTTCTAAAACACAGAAAATTGTTGAAAATGGGCAAAAAAACATTGTTACATCTATTTTTCATTTTTGGGAGCGTCCCACGCGGCTTTGATTGCGTCATATTCGGCGCGGTCAAGAATTTTTCCGCGTTCGATGGTTTGACTGGTCACTTGGCCGCCGCTGTCGAAATGCACTTGCGCATACATCAATTGAAAACAAACGCTGTCCATGATTTCTTTGCGTAAATAGCGCCCGTTGGTTTCGTAATCCACGCTAAGGTCGTTCCGCAAGTCAATGCGAATCGCGACCGGCGCGCCGCATTTGCCGCACTGCACGTACAAATACCACGCGTGCGGGTCGCTGGGGTTGGACGCTTGCGGCAATGACGCTTTGCCGCCCGAAAATAATTTGGCAAAAAAACTCATTGCACTCCTTTAGCGGCTCAATTGCGGCACGATGAACCAAATCAGCGCCGCGTAATCGAGCGCGAGCATGCCGAGATATATCATGGCAAACAGCGCGCGCGCGTAACGCGCGTTAAAAATTTCATACAAGCCCGCCGCCCAAAACGCCGCGAGCGGCGCCAAGCCCGGGAATAAATAACGACCCTGCGGCTGGACATATTTCAAGTTGTAATACACATGCGCCGCGACGGCGAGCGCTAGCGCCGCGCCGAGCAGAATCCACGTCCAACGCGTTTCGAGAGAAAAATTTTTGCGCTCGCGCGTCAGCCGAATGACCCACAACAGCGCGCCGAATGTCGCCGCCGCGCTCAATCCAAACAAAAGCGTATAGAAACGGTCGTTGACCAATACGCCCATCCAGCCGAACTGCGCCCAAAACGATTTGAACGAAATCGCAAAAAAATCAAATACGACATTTCGCAAGCCGTATTGGGCGATAAATTGCGCGGTGGTCGGTTGCCCCGCGACGACCAAATCGTGGCGCGCCCAACCCAGCAAATCGTTCGCGCCGTACACGGACGCGTTGCGTACGAACCACAAGCCCGCTACCGCTAACGAAATTCCAAACAGCGGCGCGAGCGTTCGGATGCTGCTAATCAACAGCGGACGGGGAAACAGGCGCGCCGACCATCGCGCCGCGCCAGAATTTTGTTTGGCGTTTTGAATGTAACGATACGCATATTCCGCGCCGACGAGTAAAACGACGCTCGAATAAATTGTCGTCTTGGTCAATAACGCCGCGCCGTACGCGAGGCCGCCGAAAATAAAAAAACGTTTGGCGTCGAGTTTGCCCTGCGCGCGCCAGAGGCAGCATAACAAAATGACCGCCATCACGATTTCGGCGAGCATGTCGTTGTTAATCGCCGCGCTCATGGCGAGATGCATTGGCACGGTGGCGATGATGCCGACGCCCGCGAGCTGCAAGAGCGGATTTGTCGGAAAGACGCGCGTGAAAATTAAAAACGCGAGCGCCGATAAAATCACGCCCAGCGCCACGTTCAAATAGCGCAGTCCAAGCACCGCGTCGAAATTTAGCGCGCGCGCAAAGAAATACGCGGGCGCGGCGAGCAGATAATACAACGGCGGTTGGTGCGCCTCGTACCGAATGGAATCTACCGCCATATCGGGCGGAAATTTCGCGGCTTTGATTTTTTCCAAATACGCTTGGTCGTAATCGCCTGGCTGCAAAACTGGAAACGCGCCAGTCTCGACCAACGCGCGCACATAATTGAAATGCGCGGGTTCGTCCGGCGCTTGCCATGGCGGCGTCCGCGTCGCATACAAGATGCCCAACGCGAATTGGCAGAGCAAAATAACCGTGAGGATGAGACGCGTCGAATTCATAAATTAAAAACCAAAAATCACACCATCGCACTATGGCGCT
>JAJVIA010000041.1:43942-53896 GCA_022072245.1 Anaerolineae bacterium | reverse complement strand
ATCCGCCAGCCGATAGGAAGCGGATAAAGCGAGAGCAGTTCGTGCGCGCCCGCGCCTTTGAGCAAAATGTGTTGGCGATATTTGCCGCGCAGTTTGGCATAAAACGCGGGCGTAGGTCCGAGCAATTCGACATCCAAAATGCCGTGCCGCCGCACGCGGTCCAGCAATAGACGCGCGAGCGTTTGCGCTGCGTCTTGCGCGCTGGCAGCCAAAGCGCCGGTAAAAATTAAACGCGTCAGGGGGCGCGCGGGCGGATATGCCGCCGCGCGGCGGAAACTCTGTTCGCGTTCAAAAAACGCGTGATACGCGTGTTTTGCCGCCGTTTGAATGGCGTAATGGTCGGGGTTGTACGTTTGCAAAATCGCGCGTCCGCCCAACGCGCTGCGGCCCGCGCGTCCCGTCACTTGGGTCAGTAATTGAAACGCGCGTTCCGCCGCGCGAAAATCGGGCAAAAATAACGCCGTATCCGCGTTCACCGCGCCGACAAGCGTCACGCGCGGCAAATCCAGCCCTTTGGCAATCATTTGCGTCCCAATCAAAACGTTCGCCTCGCCGCGCAAAAATGCGTCGAGAATTTCTTGATGCGCGTCTTTGCCCTGCGTCATGTCCCAATCCCAGCGCAGCGTTTGCGCGTTTGGGAATTCGTCGCGCACGGCTTGCTCCAGTTTTTCTGTGCCGACGCCCAAGCCGCGAATGCGCGCGCTGCCGCAGGCGGGACATTTGCGCGGAATCGCGCGCCGTTTGCCGCACTGATGACACACCAAATCGCGCGCGGTTTGATTGCCAAAGCTGTGCAGCGTGTAGGGAATGTCGCAGCGCGGACACTTGCACACATAACCGCAATCGCGGCACACCACAGTTTGCGCCGTGCCGCGCCGATTCAAAAATAAAATCGCCTGTTCGCCGCGGGCGAGCGTTTCGTTTAACGCGTCGCGCAGCGCTTGGCTGAACATGGAGCGATTGCCGCGTTTCAATTCGAGCCGCAAGTCCACGATTTCGACGGGCGGCAAAGCTTGATAACGCACGGGCGCGTTAGCGTTGGTGTGCGCGATAACGCGCTGCGGCAATTCCAACAATTGCAATTCGCCGCGGCGCGCGCGGTCGAACGTTTCCAGATCCGGCGTCGCGCTGCCGAGAACGACGACGACGTTTTGCGCGCGCGCAATCTGGAGCGCGACCTCGCGCGCGTGATACGCGGGCATGTACGGAAATTCTACGTCGCTCTTGTACGAGGCGTCATGTTCTTCGTCAACAACGATGAGCCCCAAACGCGGCAAGGGCGCAAAGAGCGCCGAACGGGGCCCAATGACCACATCAATTTCGCCGTTGCGAATGCGCCGCCACGTATCATAACGTTCGCCGATGGACAATTGGGAATGAATGACGCCGATGCGTTCGCCAAAGCGCGCGCCAAAGCGGCGAACCGTTTGCGGCGTCAAGGCGATTTCGGGAATTAGCGCGATGGCTTGTTTGCCGCGCGCCAAGGTGTGCGCGATGGCGTCGAGATAAATCTCGGTTTTGCCGGAACCGGTGACGCCGTGTACAAGAAACGCCGCGCCTTGCGCGGACGCGTCGAGCGCGCGGCGGATGGCTTGCCATGCCGCGTCTTGTTCGCGCGTGAGCGTGGGCGGAAGGGCGGGCGTATAGGTTTGCGCGGCGAGCGGGTCGCGCACAATCTCAATCTGTTCGATGGCGATGATGCCCGCGCTCTGCAATTTATTCAAATCGGCGCGCGTCGCGTTGGCATT
Organism: Anaerolineae bacterium; assembly: GCA_022072245.1. Taxonomy (GTDB): domain Bacteria; phylum Chloroflexota; class Anaerolineae; order UBA4142; family SHND01; genus SHND01. The sequence continues at coordinate 52,148 of JAJVIA010000041.1, read as the reverse complement.
GGCATAGACGGCGGCGGTTTGGAGCGGCGCGCGCGTTTGCGCGAGCAGCGCGACGACCGCGTTCAAGCGGAGCGCGAGCGGACTCTCTAAATTCGGACGCGCGGCGCGGACGATCCAACCCGCTTTTGCCAATTCGCGCAGCGTTGCGGCGGACGCGCTCACTGCAATCTCCAATTCGCGCGTCGTAACCGGCTTGGCGTGTTCGCGCAGATAGACGCAGACGCGCGCTTGCGGCACGGGCAGCGCGGGGACCTGTTCGCGATATTTTTCGCCGAGCGACCAAAAAGTTGTGGCGCGGTCGGGCGGAACGAGCGCGCCGATTTTTTCGCGCGCGGTTGCGGCGTCAACGACGAGACGCGCTTGGTCCACAATGCGCGGTTTGGCGGCAGGCGGACGAACGCGCGCGCTTTTGTTTAGCAAGCCGCGCCGCACGAGCGCGTCCGCCGCGCCGTTTTCGTGCGCTTCGAGCTGCGTCGTTTTGAGGGGCCCGCGCGCCGATATTTTTTCGAGCAGCGCGCGCTGTTTTTCGGTTAAATCGTCGGGGATAGGCGTTGCGTGGTTTTGTTCGAGCCACGTCTCGCTTTTGGCTTGAATGCCGGGCGGCAAAAAAAGCCAGATGCAATCCGAGAGCGGCGCGAGATACGCGCGCGCCATCCAGCGCGCCAAATCAATTTGCGCGGGCGTGACGAACGGTTGGGTGGCGACGATTTCTTGAATATCGCGCGTACCGGCGATTTCGGTCTGCGCCGCGAGCGCAATCACGACGCCCTGCAAACGCCGCGCGCCGAACGGAACCCAGACCAGTTGCCCGACGCAGATTTCATTTTGCATCGTTTCGGGAACGCTGTACGTGAAACTGCGTTCCACCCACGCATAGGGCGCGGGCGCAAGGTCCGGCGCGGTATCCGCCGGATGCGAAAAGGTGAGCGGCACGCGCACGACAATCTGCGCGAAAGAATTGGACACGGTGATAATTTTATTATAACGCATTGTGCGCCGACAGTGGGTTTGGGCGTCCTCCGCTGTGAACAAACTGTAATTTTTGTGCGGCTGTGACGCGGTTACAATACAAGGCGTGCGCGTAGCCCCCTTTGTAACCCGCTGGGCGCGCGATACGTATTTCTCCAAATCCGTGAATCGGAGCGATTCACAAATCCAAGACAGAGGAGTGTGTTATGCGGTCATTACATTTGGGACGGTTGCTGTTACTGTTGGCGCTTTTGGGCGCGGGGATGGTTTGGTTGGGCGCGCAGCCCGCGTCCGCCGCGGGCGTGGTGGGCAATGGTTCGCCGGCTTCATGTACGGAAACGGCGTTCGGCAACGCGTTGAATGGCGGCGGCTTGGTCACTTTTAATTGCGGTCCGAATCCGAAAACGATTACGCTCACGTTCGCCAAACAAATCAACGCCAATACGGTGATTGACGGCGGCAGCAAAATCACGCTCAAAGGCAGCAATACCTATCACTTGCAAGTCTTTAACGGCGCGTCGCTGAATCTCAGAAATATCACATTGAGCAAAGGCAGCGGCGCCGGGGGCGGCGCGATTCAAAATTTTGGTACGACGATGGTCAGGAATGTAATTTTCTCCAACAATACCGCGACGGGCGTTTCCAACGGCGGCGCCATTTACAACAACGGGACGCTCAAAGTAAAAAAATCCACCTTCAAAGGCAATCAAGGCGCGAACGGCGGCGCCATTTACAATGATGGCGGCACGGTTTCCGTCAAGTCAACTACGTTTGATAACAATCGCGCGGTGGTAAATACGAAATACGGCGGCGCGATTGCCAATAGCAGCGGAACGTTGACCGTCAAAAATTCCACGTTCACCGGCAATTCTGCGGGCGAAGGCGGCGCGTTGTACACCAATTTTGGGACGACCAACACGATTGGCAAATCCACCTTTGACGGCAATTCTTCGGCCGATAGCGGCGGCGCGATTTTTAATTTGGGCAATACCACTCTTGCCATGTCGGTCATCAAAAACAATACCGCCAGCAATACCGGCGGCGGCATTTCGCACGGCGGCGCGTTGACGATGCAAACGACGACGCTCAGCGGCAACCATGCCGCCTCAGGCGGAGGATTGCGCGATTTTGGCAATAGCACAACGATTTTGACTTCGACCTTTAGCGGCAACGTCGCGTCTTATCATGGCGGCGCGATTTACAGCAGCGTCAGCACCATGCTTCGCAATTCGACGCTCAGCGGCAATCAAAGCGGCAACGGTTACGGCGGCGGCGGTTTGTATCAATACGGCGGCGGCAGCGATTTGCAATTTGTGACGATTGCCAACAATAAAGCGGGTTTCGCCGGCGGAGTGTACAGCGAATCGCTGGGCGGCGGCAGCATTCAAATGGAAAATGTCGTTCTGTCGAAAAACAAAAACGGCAATTGCGGCGGCTCGCTGTTGGTATCGCTCGGCGGCAACGTTTCGAGCGACACCTATTGTTCGGTTTTTGTCCAGTCGCACGACAAACAAAACATGAATGTAATGCTGGGCGCGCTCGCCAGCAATGGCGGACCGACGCAGACGCATCTCTTGCTCGCGGGCAGTCCCGCCATCAATAACGCGTTCAATATCCCCGGCATTGTCACGGACCAGCGCGGCGTCGCACGGCCGCAAGGCAACAAGCGCGATTCGGGGTCGGTCGAAGTCCCTTAATTGGACGCGACAAAAATCGAATTTTGTGGTATAGTGCGCGTGTAACCTGACGACTCTGGGAATCGTTCCGCGTCCGCTCGATGAGCCATTGCCCTCGCCGGTGACAGCGCTTGTCGCACGACGCAAACGTGCAGAAGGGAGTTTTATATGTACCGACGAGCAATCGTTTCTTTGACGCTGGCTGCCCTCGCCTTGTTGACTGCCTTTGCGCTGGCGCCGCAAACCAACGCTGCCCCGACGACGCAAACCGGCAATTTCCAAACGCGTTATTACAACTATTATGACGCGGGCGGAATGTATTGCCCGGATAATCCGTCGTTTGTGACGGCGGACTCGGAGATTTTCAAATACTGGCCCGAAGGCAGTTCTCCCGCGCCCGGTGTGATTGGTCCCACAAATTACATGGGTTGTTGGAACGGCACAGTCTTTTTCCCGACGGCGGGAACGTACACCGTCTATACGTTGAACGACGACGGCATGAATGTGTGGGTCAATGGCGCGATTGCCATGAACGCTTGGTACAATCAAGGGCCAACGTGGCATCAAGGCGATTTCACCATTCCCGCGCCGGGCTGGTATCCGTTCATGGTAAAGTACTATAACGCGCCCAATGCCGGGGTCGCGTGCGTTTCGTGGGCGTTGAAAGGTCAACCCTATACGTGGAAATGTCCGTATCCGCCCGCGCCTCCGCCGGTTCAACCCACTGTCGTACCGCCGCCGTTGTGGCCCACCGCGCTGCCGCCGTGCCAATGGCCCTGCAACAACCCGCAGCCCTGGCCCCAACCACAGCCGCCGCCACAGCCCCAACCCTCATGTTGGTACGTGGTTCGTTATGGCGACACGCTCACCAACATTGCCTGGCGTTTTGGCGTGACCGTCTGGCAGTTGATGCAGTGGAATAACATTTCTAATCCGAACTTGATTTACGCGGGCATGGTCCTTAGAGTTTGTCCGTAACGCTAGAATCAAAACCTGACGGGTGACATTCCCGTCAGGTTTTTTTTACAAAAGCGTAACGCGTGTTACACTTGGAACGAAACCTCGCTCCGCAGCGTCAATTTCGTATTGACGCACGCCTTGTTTTTCTCGTCCCATTTTTCCCGCGATGATTTTATGACGCGATTTTTGCGCGCCTTTGGCTTGGCTGCATTTTGCTTGAGCGCGTTTGTCGTTGGCTGGCAGCCCGCGCAGGCACAAATTCCCACGAACGGATTTCTTGCAGAATATTACAACGGGCGCAATTTGCAAGGCGCGCCGCTTTTGACGCGCCCGGAACCGGTCGTGAATTGGTCGTATCCCGAAGCGAGTTCGCCCGCGCCCGGCGTCGTGCCGTCAACCGATTTTTCGACGCGCTGGGAAGGTTGGTACCAAATGGAATCTCCCGGCGCGTGGACGATTTATTTTACCGCCGACGATGGCGGGCGCGTGTGGATTGATAACGAACTTGTTATAGATATGTGGTACGACCACGCGCCCCTGACGCGTGCCAAAACCAAATACTTTGCGGCGGGCTATCATCTGGCGCGCGTGGAATATTATCAAGGCGGCGGCGCCATGACCGCGCAGCTGCGTTTCGCGCCGCCCGGCGCGTTTCCCGATTGGATGGGCGAATACTTTGACAATCCGTATTTGCTCGGCGCGCCGCGTGTTCGCGTCAATGACGCCGATATTAATTTCAATTGGGGCGCGGGCAGTCCCGACGCGCGTCTGCCCGCCGATAATTTTTCCGCGCGCTGGACGCGTGAATACAATTTCGCGCCGGGCAATTACACCTTTACCGCGACGGCGGACGATGGTATTCGCGTGTGGGTCGGCGATACGTTGGCGCTGGACGCGTGGACGCCGCAGCAGCCGCAAACTTACGAACGCACTTTGTATGTGAACGGCCGCGTACCGCTGCGCGTCGAATACTTTGAACAAGGCGGCAACGCCGTCGTCAGTCTTTTTATCAAACCGGCGACGCAAGCGTCGGACGCGCCCGCCGCCGAAACGTGGCGCGGCGCATGGTTCGATAATCCAACGCTCACCCCGCCCGCCGTATGCGAGCAAGACGCGGCGCAGCTGCAATTCAATTGGAACGACGCGTTGCCGCCGTGCGGCCTCGGCGGTCAATTTTTTTCCGCGCGCTGGGAGGCGACGCGGACGACGCCGACCGCTGGTTTTTATACGCTCAATTTGTTCACGGATGACGGCGCGCGCGTTTTCATAGACGACGCCTTGATTCTCGACGCGTGGCGCGAACAGCCGCCGACCGCCTATACAACCGCCGTCTATTTGGAACAGGGCGCGCACCAATGGCGCGTGGAATATTTTCAGAGCGCGGGCGGCGCGCAAATTGCATTGACGCTGACGCCGGGCGTCGTCGCGCCCGCGCTGCCCGCGTCCGCCGCCGCGAACGAAATGATTGTGGACGCGCAGGGCGCGGGCTGGACGGAAGGCGGCAATGACGCGGCTTGGCACACGACGACGAACGGATACGGCGGCGGCGCTCTGTGGACCAATAACAATGCGTTCTTGCAGCCGTTGTACAATTGGGGCCGCTGGTATCCGCCATTGACGCAGGCGCGCAATTATGAGGTCTATGTCTTTATTCCGGCGCAGGTGGCGACGACCCAAAACGCGCGCTATACGATTTATCACAATGGCGAAATGGATTTTGTAACCGTGCCGCAAGCGCAATATCAAGACCAATGGGTTTCGCTCGGCGTTTTTGCGTTCGCGGGGCAGGGCGGCGAATATGTGGCGTTGTCCGATACGACGTACGAATGTTTTGGCTGTACAAAAATTGTGTGGGACGCGGTGAAATTTACGCCGCGCTGAACGGGTGTACAATTCAAGCATGGAAACTTTTGACCTCATCATTATCGGCGGCGGCATCTTGGGCAGCGCGACAATGTTTTATGCCGCGCGCGCGGGTTTGAAAACCGCGCTGTTGGAACAACGCAATTCGCTCGCCGCGCATACGACCGCGCAAGCCGTTTCGTGTTTCCGCAAACAATGGGCTGAACCCGACTTTTTTTATTTGATGAAAAATTCCATCGAGGCGTACGAGAATTTTGGCGCGCTCACCGGTCTCGGCGCGTACGAGATTGGCATCCATCAACAGGGCTGGTTGTTTGCGAGCGCGACGGCAAAGGGCGCGGCGCGTTTGCAAGCTTGGCAGCGGAGCCAGCGCGCGCTCGGCGTGGACGACAGCGAATTTCTTGACGGCGCGGCGGCGCGCAAGCGTTTTCCGTTTTTATCGGAACAGGTGACCGGCGCGACCTTTCGCGCGCGCGACGGTTGGCTTTCGCCGTATGAAGCCGCATCGGGTTTTGCGCGCGCGGCAGAAATGAACGGCAAGGGTAAATTGTTTTTGGAAACGCGCGCGTTGCAAATTACGTTACACGGCGAAAATGTCGGCGGCGTTGAAACGACGCGCGGCGCTTTATTCGCGCCGCGTGTGGCAATTTGCGCGGGACCCCATTCCGCGCAATGGGGCGCGCGCTGCGGCGTTTCTTTGCCGATTACGCTGCTGCGGCGTCAGCGCGCGTTTGTGGCGACGCGCGCCGCGCCCGCCGCCGCGCCGATGGTGGCGGATGACGACACGGGCGCGTATTGGCGGCCCGAAACGGGCGGCGCATTTTTGGGCTGGGCGCAGGACGAACCCGCGCAGCCGCCGTTAGATAATGTTCCCGCCGACCCCGATTTTGGCGCCATCGCGTTGGACGCGTGCGCGCGTCTCTCGCCGTTTTGGCTTGACGTTGCCGCGCGCTTGCGAAAAAGCGATGTGTCGGTCGCGGCGGGACAGTATTCGATTACGCCTGACTCTAAACCATTGATTGGCGAATCGGCTGTGCGTGGTTTATATTTTCTCACCGGCGACAATGGTTTTGGCATCGAAGCCGCGCCGCAAGCCGCGCGCCATTTGATTCAACTTGTTACGGGCGAATTGACGGAACAACAAAATCCGTTTCGCCTCGACCGCCCAATGGTACAAACTCAAAAGTTGATATTGTAATGAATCGGTATCACGAAATTCTCGCGCGCTATGTGGCGCGCACGCCCAAATCGCAAGCGTTGAATGAACGCGCGCGCCGCGTGCTCCCCGGCGGCGATACGCGCACCGGCGTCTATTACGCGCCGTATCCGGCGTTCATGGCGCAGGGCAGCGGAAAATATCTGACCGACGTGGACGGCAATCAATATCTCGATTTGCTGAATAATTTTACGTCGCTGGTGCATGGTCACGCGCATCCCGCGCTGGTCCACGCGGCGCAGGAGCAGCTGCCGCGCGGGACCGCGTTTGCATCGCCGATGCTGCCGCAGTTGGAACTTGCGGAAACGCTTGCGGCGCGCGTGCCGAGCATAGAAATGGTGCGCTTTTGCAATTCCGGCACTGAAGCGACCATGTTGGCGCTGCGCGCGGCGCGCGCCTACACGCGGCGCAGCGGCATGATAAAAATGATTGGCGGTTATCACGGCTCGCACGATTTCGCCGCCGCGACGATGGACCCCGAAGCCGACCGCGGGCTGGCGGAAGGAATGTATCGCGATATTTATTTCGCTTCATTCAATGATTTGCAAGCCGTTGAAAATATCTTGCGGGAACACGCAGCCGCGATTGCGGGCATTTTGGTCGAACCGATTCCGAACGCGGGCGGTTTGGTTCTGCCGCGCGAAAATTATTTGCGCGGTTTGCGCGCGCTCGCGGATCAATACAACGCGCTTTTGATTTTTGACGAAGTGATTACGCTGCGTTTGAACGCGGGCGGTTTTCAAAATCTCGCGGGCGTGACGCCCGATTTGACCGCGCTGGGCAAAATTATCGGCGGCGGTTTTCCGGTCGGCGCGTTCGGCGGCAAGCGCGAGATAATGCAAACGTTTGACCCGCGCGCCAAAAATCGCATCGTTCATTCCGGCACCTTTAACGGCAATAACGCGACAATGGCGGCTGGTTTGGCTTCGCTGCGTTTGCTGGACCAGCCGGCGATTGACCAAATCAACGCGTTGGGCCAAGCGCTCGCGCGCGGTTTCGACGATGCCTTTCAAGAAGCGGGCATCATGGGGCAAACGACCGCGTATGGTTCTTTGGTCCAAGTGCACTGGCAGCGCGGCGAAATTTTGAACATGCAGGATGTGGCGCGCGGTCACAAACAGGCGGGCGACTTGCCGTATTTGCTGCATCTCGAATTGGCGAATCGCGGCGTCTGGAGCGCGGTACGCGGCGAATTCAATACGTCAACCGTTTTGACGCAAGCGGACGTCAATCATGTCGTGACGACGTTTAACGAAACGCTGCATTATCTCAAACCGTATGTGGCGGCGACGAATCCGACGCTGCTGATGCAATAAACGGATGCCGCCTTTTGATTTTTCGGAAAGAACGCGCCAACATTTTGCGGCTTGTCACACGCGCGCGAAATGATTATACTGTTATCGCGTTTCCGCGAACGCATCTAAAAAAATGTCCGACCCGAACGATTCCAACTATCAACCTTTCAAGTCTTTGCCTCATTCGCGCAAATCTCGACGCGCGGAGGCAGCGCCGCCGCCGCCCG
>JAJVIA010000041.1:25519-43842 GCA_022072245.1 Anaerolineae bacterium | reverse complement strand
GATTGAACAAGTCCGCGCGTTGACGTTCGGCGCGGATGTCGGCGCGGCGTCGGCGTTCGACGAGACGACGGCGCGGCAATATGTGAGCGTCCTTGCCGCGCAGATTGACCGCCAGCCGCGCGACGCGTCGTATCGGCTCGAAGGGATGCAGCTGTTGGAAACGCCCGCGCTGGCGGGACGCCGTTTGGATGGCGCGGCAACGTTGGCGCGTATCAAAGAGTTTGCCCAAGCGCCCGGCGGCGAAATCGCGCTGCCGATTCAAGATTTGGCGCCGCACGCGGTGGACGCGAAAAAAGCGCAGGCGCAAATCAATGCCTTTTTGCAAACGCCGCTGGTTTTGAAATTTCAAGACCGCGCGTGGGCGATTGACCAAGCCGCGCTCGCGCGTTTGTTGACGCTGCAACCGGTTTCGAATGCCGACGGTTCGTTGACGTATCGGGCGCTTTTGAACGAGGCGGCGCTGCGCTTGCAGGTGGAGGCGTTGGCGCGCGAAATCAATCAAACGCCGCGCGACGCGCGTTTTCATTTTGACAATGGCGCGCTGACGCCGATTGTGTCGAGCCAAGAGGGACGCGTATTGAATGTGGACGCGACGATGCAAATCGTCATGCAGCGTTTTCAACAGGCGACGGCGGCGACGCGCGCGCCGGGCAACGCGCTGCCCGCTGCTTTGCCTCTCGACGCGCTGCGGAACAATACCGTGGACCTTGCCGTGACGGTGACGAAACCCGCCGTGGATATGCGCGACAAGGACAAATTTGGCATTACGGAATTGGTGTCTTCCGGCACGAGTCAATTCAGAGGTTCAATTCCAAATCGGATTCAAAATATCAAGACCGCGCAAGCGTCGTTTGACGGCGTGGTAATTCCGCCGGGCGCGACTTTTTCGTTCAACCAATACTTGAGCGAAATCGTCGAGGCGAACGGTTACGCGGATGCGTACGTGATTTTTGGCAACAAGACGGTGTTGGGGCCCGGGGGCGGCGTGTGTCAAGTTTCGACCACAATGTTTCGCGCCGCGTTCTTTGCGGGCTTTCCGATTACCGAGCGTTGGGAGCACGCCTATCGTGTGGGGTATTACGAGCCGCCGGTGGGTTTGGACGCGGCGGTGTTTGTACCGAGCGCGGACATGAAATTTGTCAACGACACGCCCAATTATATTTTGATTGAACCGGCGCTGGATGTGCCGAACCTGCGTTTGACATTCAATTTTTACGGTACGAAACCGAACGGGCGCGAAGTGAAAATGACCGACCCGGTGGTGAGCAATATCAAGCCGCATCCGCCGACAAAATATATTGACGACCCGACGCTGCCGCGCGGCACGACCAAGCAAATTGATTTTGCGGTGGACGGCGAAGACGTGACGCTGTATCGTGAAATTTATCAGAACGGACAATTGGTGACGCGCGAAAAATTTTTCAGCAGCTATGAACCGTGGCAAGCGGTGTTTCTAAAAGGGACGCGCTAACAAAAAAACTATCTTGCTCATACGCGCAAAATTATAGCATCAGTTGGCGCGCGCGAACAGCATTTCGCGCGCCAAGCCCAAACTTTTACGCAAGAGTTTCGGATTCCCCGCCAACGCCCACAGCGTCCAACTGCTCACAAAATTTGACGCGAGCGCGTGACCGAATTGCTCCGCGTTCAATTGATTGAGCAGTTCGATGCCCTCATCCCACTGCGCGTCGCTCCACCCCGCGATGCGTTTGTTAATTATTGCGGCGATACGCAAATTTTTGCCGTACGTTTTGCGCCACTGTTGTTCATAGCGCGCGAGAAATTTTTTTGAAACGTCATTGGCTTGCAGCGCGTCCGCCGCGACGTTGCCCGCCAAAATTCCGCCGCGCATCGCCCACCGAATCCCTTCGCCCAACAATGCCGACGGCTGTCCCGCCGCATCGCCCACCGCCATAATGCCATTGCCGACAAATTGTGGCGCCATGCCGTCCGACGGAATCAAGCCGTGATGATATTCAAGCGGCTGCGCGCCTTTGAGATTGATATTGAATTTTTCCGCTTGACTCACAAATTTGTCCAAGTAATCGGCGGGGTTTTCGGTCGAGTCGCCGTGAATGATGCCGACGCCGACGCGCACGCGGCGCTTGCCGTACGGCGCGGTCCACGCATAGCCCGCGGGCGCGAACGCGCTGCCGACAATGCCCACCGTTTCGCTCTCGTCATAATGCGGCGCGTACATGTCATATTCCGCGCCGACGCCAAAGCGTTTGAAACCGCCATGCACGCCCGCGCGTTTGCACAGCGTCGCGCGATAACCCGTGCCGTCTATCGTCAATTGCGCGCGCGTCGTATAGGATTGACCGCGCGTGTCTTGCGCGCTGACGCCGACGACGGTTCCGTTTTCCATCAAAGTATCGCGCGCCGTCGCGCCGACGCGGAGCTTGGCGCCTGCCGCAATCGCGCGTTCCGCCAGAAATTGAAAAACGCCGCGCACATTGAGAATACACGCGAACGGCGTCGGATATTCGCGCGTGACGACGCGATGCGCCGAATGCATCCTGCCGCGTCGCAGGACGTGATACAGGTGCGGCGGAATTTCGAGTTCCTGCGCGTCGCGGATAAAGGTGCCGCCCGTCGTGCGCGTCGGCGAACCGATTTCGGCGTTCGCTTCGAGAATCAAAACGCGCGCGCCGCGTTCGGCTAAAATTTTGGCGGCGGACAATCCCCCGGGCCCGCCGCCAGCGATGACAACATCAAATTGTTCCACGCGAACCTTGTCCAGGCGCGATTCTGACGCGTTCGGCGCCAAATCACACGGCTGCAATTTGCAAACTGAAAAAAATTATCCGCTCAAAGATTGCAGCGCGCCGCGCAATTTATCTTCGAGCGTTTTGCCCGACGCCGCCCGCGCCGCGCGCTGCGCCTCTGCCGCGCTGTAACCGAGATTGATGAGCGTCGCCGCCACTTCGCCGTCCAGCGGCGAGAGTTCGGCAATTTCATCGTCGAGTTCGATTTTGCCTTTGAGTTCCAAAACCAAACGCTGCGCGGTCTTTTTGCCGATGCCTTTGATGCCGCCCAAGATTTCGAGATTGCCTTGCGCGATGGCGCTGCGAATTTCATTCGGCGGCGCGGCGGAGAGAATGCCGAGCGCGACTTTGGGCCCAATGCCCGAGACGCTCAAAAGCATTTCAAATAAATCGAGTTCGTCGGCGCTGGAAAAACCAAAGAGCGAAATATCGTCTTGGCGCAAATGCGTATGGATGTAGAGTTCGACGGGCGCGCCCAAATCGCCGCAGCGTTCCAATGTGGAAGCGGGCACGCGCGCGCGATAGCCGACGCCGTTGACGTCAAGAATAACAGAATCGGCGCCGCGCTGTAATAAATTTCCGCGTAAAAAAGCAATCATGCAGTGAATTCGGGCGCGCCAAAGGTTTGATTCGTCCGACGGATTAACTTTGCGCCGCAATCAATTCGCGCAGGCGCGCGCTCTGCAAATGACAAATGGCGATGGCGACCGCGTCCGCCGCGTCGTCGGGTTTTGGCGCGTGGTCGAGCTGAAGCAGCATTCGCACCATCTGCTGCATCTGATATTTGTCCGCGCCGCCGTAACCGGAAACCGCTTGCTTGATTTCGTTGGGCGTATATTCGGCGAGCGGAATTTTCGCTTGCGCGAGAACGAGAAGCGCCACGCCGCGCGCGTGACCGACAGATAGGGCAGTGGTCGTATTGCGCGAGAAAAAAAGTTTTTCGACGGCGGCGGTATCGGGATGAAATTTTTTAATCAGCGCGGTCAATTCCTCGTAAATTGTGAGCAGTCGTTGTTCGAGCGGCGTCTTGGCGGGCGTCGCAATCGCGCCGCAAGCGACCAGCGCGTATTCGTCGCCGCTGGCGCGCACGATGCCATAACCGCACAACGCGGTGCCGGGATCAATGCCGAGGGCAATCATGGTGAGCTAATTCAGTAGGGAGTTAGTGCGATAGTGCGATGGTGCGATAGTGTGCTGGTGCGATAGTGCGTTAGTGCGATAGTGCGATAGCGCTATGCAGCCGCCTTTTCAAATTCCGCCATCACTTCATCCGTGATATTTAAATTGGTGATGACTTTTTGCACGTCGTCGAGTTCTTCGAGTTGTTCGACGAGCTGCAAGGTCTTGACGGCATCGGCGGCTGAAACTTCGGCGTTGGATTTGGCAATGAGCGATAGTTCCGCGTTCTCGATAGGGATGTGACGTTTTTGCATTTCGTCGCGCACGGGGCGCAAATGTTCGGGCGCGACGTACGCCTCAATGTGTTCGCCTTCGACGCTGAGGTCGTCCACGCCCGCGTCAATCAATTCCAATTCCATCTCTTCGGCGCTTTTGCCTTGTACCGGAATCGTAAAGATGCCGCGCTTTTCAAACATCCAGGCGACGGCGCCGGCGGATGCGAGATTGGCGCCCGCGCGCGTAAGGACGCGGCGCACTTCGGACGCGGCGCGATTGCGATTGTCGGTGAGGACCTGGACGATGAGCGCCGCGCCGCCGGGCCCGTACACTTCATAAGAAATATCTTCGAGCTGCCCGCCTTCGCCGCCGCCGCCGAGGCCGCGTTGAATTGCGCGCTCGATATTGTCTTTGGGCATGTTCGCGGTGCGCGCCTTGTCCACCGCGAGCCGCAGGGCGAAATTCGCGTCGGGATCGCCGCCGCCTTCGCGCGCCGCAATCGTGAGGTCGCGCGCGATGCGCGTAAAAACTTGGCCGCGCTTGGTGTCCGCCGCGCCTTTTTTTCGTTTAATGGTTGACCATTTGGAATGTCCTGACATGTGAAACCTCCGTAAGCATGAATGAAATTGCCGCACAAAAAAACACGCTGTCCATTTCGCTCAGCGCGAGCCAAATGGAAACAGCGCGTCGCTTGGAGGTTTGCGATAGCGCAAGCCGCGACGTTGTTGTGGCTTGAACAAAATCGAGTTCGTCATGACGCCGCAATTATACCATGCGATGCCGATTTGTTAAGTTTCCGAACCGCGCCTTGAAAAAAAATCCAAATCATTTATTGGACGAATGAATTTGTCGCTACGCTTGCGCTTGATTATATCTGAAACGCGCAAGGCGAGCTGGGATTCAAATTGACCTAAAAATGCGCCGCAAACGCTTGGAACGCCTCTAGCTTTTTAATGCGCCGTTCTTGCCGCGTTAAGCTTGCCCCAAATCAGATATGGTAGAATAATCGGCGCTGTATGAATTCGACTCGCCGGCGATGGCTCATCGGACTCGTCGTCTTGAATCTCGTTATTTGCGGCGGCATCGCGCTGGTGTTTTCTTTTCGCCGCGAAGCCATCCGCCAGACCCTTGCCGATGCGACGGGTGAAGAAGATTCCTCGCACCAACTCCGCGCGTTAGGATTCCTCGCTTTGTCTTGGTTTCAAACGCCGCGCGACACGGCCGATTACGCGCCGATGCCGTACACGGATGTGCCGCCGTTTGGCGTCAATACGTTTTTTGAGCAAGAGGTGGAAGAGGCGAAAATTCGCGCGAGTATGCAGTTGATTCGCGACGCGGGTTTCAAATTCATTCGCCAAGAATTTCCGTGGGAAGATATTGAGCCGACGCGGCAGGGCGAATTTTGGGATAATAAATTTAATCATTCGACTTGGGATAAATACGACCGCATCGTCAAGCTTGCGCGCGAATACGATTTGGAAATTATCGCGCGGCTCGACCATCCGCCGAATTGGACGCGGCACGATGGCGCGGCGCGCGGCAATTTTGCGCCGCCGGACGATTACGCCGCGTATGGCGCGTTTGTGCGCGCGGTGGTTTCGCGCTACAAAGATCAAATCAAATTTTATCAATTGTGGAACGAGCCGAACATTTATCCCGAATGGGGCGAGCAAGATGTCAATGCGGCGGATTACGTGCGGCTCTTGAAAATCGGTTACACAAGCGCAAAAGAAGCCGACCCGAACGCCGTCATTATCAGCGCGGGCCTCGCGCAAACCCTCGAAACGGGCCCGCGCAACGTCAGCGATTTGATTTTTCTCCAACAGATGTACGACGCAGGCGCCAAAGATTATTTTGATATTCTCGCCGTGATGAATTACGGTTTGTTCACGGGCCCCGGCGACCATCGCGCCGACGCGACGCGCGCCAATTTTTCGCGCCCGATTCTCGTTCGTGAAATCATGGTGAAAAATGGCGACGCCAACAAACCGATGTGGGCGATGGAAATCGGCTGGAACGCGCTGCCGTCGAGTTTTGAGAACGCGCCCTATGGTCGCGTGACCGAGCAGCAGCAGGGCAGGTATGCGGCGCAAGCGTACGCGCGCGCGCAAAATGAATGGCCCTGGATGGGCGTGATGAATTATTGGTTTTTCAAACGCGCCTATGACAATGAACGCGCGCAGCCGTTTTTTTATTTTCGTTTGTTCGACCCGGATTTCAAACCGCTGCCGGTGTATGACGCGCTCAAAACGTACATCGCGCAGGCGCGCTGGCTCGGCAAAGGTTTTCATCAAGAGACGAGTTGGGCGTTGGATTATCAGGGCGCCTGGACGCCTAGCCAATTTGGCGCTTTGACGACAGAGGGCTATCGCACAGGCAAGGTCGGCGATACCTTGAGTTTTGATTTTCGCGGCGACGCGGTGGAACTCGCGCTCGCGCCAAAGGTGTACGGCGGCTTTGTCGAGGCGCGTCTAGACAACGGCGCGTGGCGCGAATTTGATTTACGCGCGACTGACCCGTCCGTGCAACAGCGCGTGACGTTGGCGGAAAATTTGTGGGACACGGCGCATCGCGCCGAGATACGCGTGAAACAGGGCGAGTTGCGTTTGGATGGCGTAGTGGTGAAACAATCCGCAATCGGCGGGCGCCACATTGCGGCGTTCGCGGCGTTGGGCATGGCGCTGCTCGCGCTACTTGGTATAGGCGCGCTCTGGTTTTGGTCGCGCCGCCGCGCCATGCGTTTCGCCGGAGTCGCCGCGCAATGACGCGCCCGTCGGTTCGCATTTCGCGTTCGTACGCCGCGCAAGCGACGGATGGCGTATGGCTCTCGCGTAAAAATTTGTTTTGGGTTCTGGCGGCGCTGACGGTCGGCTTTTTTGCGCGCGTGAATGAATTGGGCGCGCAAAGTTTGTGGAATGATGAAGGCACGTCGGTGGCGCTCGCGCGCACAAGCTTGAACGCGCTTGTGAATGCCGCCGCGCACGACATTCATCCGCCGCTCTATTACATTTTGTTGAGCGGCTGGATTCACGGCGCGGGCATTAGCGAATTCGCAATTCGTTTTCTATCCGTCTTGGCGGGCGTCTTGGTGATTGCCGTCACCTTTCGGATTGCGCGCGAATTTTTTGACCAAGATGTAGCGACGGTTGCGGCGGTCATTTCCGCGCTCAATGCGTTTCAAACGTATTACGCGCAGGAAACGCGCATGTACATTTGGGTCACGCTCTTTGGCGCGTGCTCGGTGTGGATGATGACGCGATGGCTCAAACCGCCGCGCGCCAAGCGTCGCGTTTCCGCCGCGCGGCAGATACGGCGCCAAACTCTTGCCTTGGGCGGGTACCTCGTTTTCACGCTTGCCGCGCTCTATACAAATTATTACGCCTTTACGCTGCTGCTATTTCAGAATCTCGCGTTTCTCGTATGGCTCATTGGGGCTTGGCGCGCAGCCGAACCGCGTTTGCGGAATACGGTTTTTATGTGGCTCGGCGCGCAAATTTTGGTCGTCCTCGCCTATCTGCCGTGGTTGAATTTCGCGCGCCAATCGTTGACGAGTTGGCCCGGCATCAGCGAGCCGCTGACATTGCCAGAGATGACGTGGCGCATCGGCAGCGCGTTTGTGACGGCGCTGGACAATCCCACCGGCTTGACGGCGCTTTTAGTTGGCGCGGCGCTTGTATTTTTTGTGGGCGGCTTGTTGCCCTCGCGCGATTTGTTTCGGCATAGTTGGTGGGGCATTGTCCTCTGCGCGCTGTGGGCGTTGGTTCCGCTGCTGGCGATGTATTTTCTCTCGCTGACGCGCCCCGCGTACAATCCCAAGTTTTTACTCTTGGCGACTCCGGGATTTCTCATTCTCGTCGCGCGCGGCGTCTCGGTGTTGTACCCCGGATTGTTTTTGCGCGAGCGCGCGTCGTATGGCGTGAACGCGGGCCCGCTCGGTATGCGTTTGGCGCAGCTGTGGCTCGGCATTGGAAAATTTTTTCTGGGCGCGTTGTTTGCGGGCGGTTTGATTCTGGCGCTGCAAAATATGTACCGCGACCCGCGCTTGCAGCGCGACGATTATCGCGGCATGGTCAATTACATTAACGCGGTGGCGACGGAACGCGACGCGGTGATTGTGGATGCGCCCGGGCAAATGGATGTGGTGCGCTATTATTATCGCGGCGCGGCGGCGCTCAAACCGCTGCCGATTGGGCGGCCGCTGGATGCGAACGCGACGAAACAGGCGTTGACTGATATTTTGAATAATTATTCAAGAGCGTACGGGATTTTTTGGGCGAACGCGCAGGCGGACCCGGAAGGCGTGGTGGAGCGCGCGCTAAACTTGGATGGATTCAAGGCGCGCGATGAATGGCACGGCAACGTGCGTTTGGTCGAGTATGCGCTGCCGAATGATTTTCAGGCGGCTGAATCGTTCAACCCCGAGCTGCGTTTTGGCGATGAGCTGTTGTTGAAAGAAATCACGTTCGACGCGCGCGCCTTTCAAGCGGGCGAGCTTGTGCCGCTTGAATTCGAATGGCGGACGCTCAAACGTCCCGCGGCGGATTGGCAAATTTTTCTTCATCTCTTGGACGCGCGCGGACAAATTGTCAGTCAGCGCGACGCGTCGTTTGATAACGCGTCGAGATTGAATCGTCTGGACGCGCAAGTTGACGGCGCGAGTCGTCATGCGTTGGTCATTCTGCCCGGCACGCCGCCGGGGACTTATACTTTGCAAATGGGTTTGTATCATCCCGCAACCGGCGCGCGCTTGCCCGTCAGCTCTGGCGGCGATGCGTTCACGCTGGGCGCGGTGCAGGTGACAAAAACGCCGATTTCAGCCGACGCGCTTTTTCTGACGCGACGCGTCAATGCCGCTTTCGACACGCTCGACTTTGTTGGATATACTCTGGAGCGGACGGAATTCAAGCGCGGCGAATTTATTCCGCTCGCGTTGTATTGGCAAGCGCGCACGCCGTCGGCGACAGATTTGAAATTGGAAATCCAGTTAGTGGATTCGGGAAACAAAATCGTCGCAGCCGCGCGCGCGTTTGAAACGTATCCGCCCGCGCGGTGGGACGTCAAGGAAATTGTGCGCGATGTATTGCAATTGCCGATTCCGCCGGACGCGCCGCCGGGCGAATATAAAATCGTCGTGAGCGATGGACTTTCGAGTTTCCAAGTGACGCGAGCGCAAGTTCGCTGATAGCGGCGGCGGATGACGAATTTTTTTTGCTATCCGCCGCGATGAATGACCAGCGGTTCTTTATATGTACATCGGTCGTAAACCGGAACGGCTCCCGTGGTTACGCAGCTGCCTTTTGATTATCGTGATTGTCATTGGCACGGCGTATGCGAGCGTTTTGCTATTGGCGGCGGGCGGCGTGTATGTCACGCCCGTTACGATGCTGCCGGAAGCGCTGCATCCCACGCCGACGATTACGCCGACGCCGACCGAACCCGCGAGCAATGTCGTGCGCCGCGCGGACGATTTTTTTCAAAATGGCCAGGTGAATCAGGCGATTGAGGAATATCGCCGCGTGATTGATTTGGAGCCGGAAAATGATTTGGCGTATGCGCGCTTGGCGCGGTTTTTGATTATTCGACGCAATTTTCTCGAAGCCGAAGACATGGCGCGCACGGCGGTGGAATTGAAACCGGACAGCGCGTACAACAACGCGGTTCTCGCGTTGGCGCTCGATTGGCAGGGCAAGTACGACGAAGCGCTGCCCGCCGCGCTGCGCGCCATCGAATTGGATGAAAATAATGTGTACGCGCAGGCGTACTTGAGCGAGGTCTATTCCGATATGGGGCGCGTGGATAAATCGGTTCCCGCCGCGCGCAAAGCGATTGAACTGGACGATAACAATTATGAAGCGCACCGCGCGTTGGGGTACGCTTATGAAACGTCGGGCAAGTATCGTAACGCCATCACGGAATATCAACGCGCGATTCAACTGCAACCGAATCTCGGTTTTTTGTACGTCGCCGCCGCGCGCAATTTACGCGCCATCGGACAGTATCGCAATGCGCTGGCGTTGATTCAACAAGCGATTCAGGCGGACCCGAATTCTGCCGAAGTGTATGATGAATTTGGCTGGATTTATTATTTTCTCGGCGATTACGACGCGGCGATTTTGCAATTGAAACGCGCTACGCAGCTGGACCCCACTTTTGCGCCCGCGCACGGACATTTGGGCATTATTTATTTTGTGCTGCAAAATTGGGCCCAGGCGGCGCCGAGTTTTGAAAAGGCGATTGCGCTCGGCGGCGCGCGCGCCGAATACTTTTATTCGTTGGGTTTGGCGTACGTGAATTTGGATAACTGCGCCAAAGGCAAAGAGTGGATTGATAAAGCGGTGAATGTGAACGCGGACGATACGGCGGTGCAGGCGGCGGTGCAGTTTTACAACGAGAATTGTCTCGGCAGCGCCGCGCCGCCCACACGCCGCCCCGCGACGGCAGTCCCGCAACCTTGAGCAGGGGACGCGCAAGTTATCAATTGCGATTTGAGATGGAGAAAAAAATCACGCCGACGGCGGCTTGGTATCCTTTTGCTCCATCTGCTGTACGGTTTCTGCGACTTGTTGAATCGCCACGCGCTGTTTGCGATACAAATCGCTTTCGCTGATGGCGAGTTTTGGCGCAATGTCGCGGATTTTCATGCCTTGCATCACTTTGAGTTCGAGAATGTTGTATAAAACCCATTCCGGCGCGGTGAGCGAGCGCGAACCTTCGGGGCGCAATTCCTCGATCGCTTGCGCGAGAATGCCGCGCAGCGCGCGCGTCGGATTGTGGTCGTATTCGTCGAGCGACTGCCGCACGATATTCAATTGCAGCAGCGGCGAATGAACCAATTTGGGCCCGCCCCAATAATCGTCGAGCGCGCCTTTGACGGCGCGATTGAAATCGGGCGACGCAATCAATTCTTCCTCCACGCGTTCGCCCGCGATGCCGCCAATCACGCGCGGTTTCGCTTGCACGCGCTGTAACGCTTCCACTTCGCTGCCGATTTGTTCCAACGCGTCAAACACATTCTTTTGCAGCGCGCGGTCTTCGAGCGCGAGTTCCGCTTGCGCCGCGAACGCCTCCACCAATTCCTGTTCGTGTTCCGACAAATCGGGCTGCGGCGCGCGCGCGGCGACGCCCAACACGCCCACGACGACATCGCTGCCGTTCACTTTGAGCGGATACAGCCAATACTCGCCGACGACAAAAAAATGCGGCGCAGACGTTTCGCCGTTGCTGAATGAGGGCGGCGTTGATTGTCCCGCCATGAATTTTTGCGTCGGTTCGCGGGGTCCCACCAACGCTTCGAGTTTCCAACTATTGGCTTCCACCGCCAGCGCGAAACCGCTTTGCACGCGCAAGAGGTCGCACATTGCCGCGAGGATATTTTCCAGCGCTTGACGCAAATCGCTCGTCGTCAGCAAATGCGCTTCGAGTTTTTGAATCTGATTGATTTCGTGGCGGTCTTGCCAAAACAATACGCGGTCAATGTATCCTTTGCCGCGGCTGATGAGCATTTCAAACACAATCACGCCGACAATGACCGTCGCCGCTAATAACGTATCGCGGCTCAGCGGAATAAATTGCTCGATGAACGGCACAATCGTCATGGCTGTCACGACGCCGACCGCGACCAGCGGCCCGCGCAAAAGATAGTGGACAAATTTTTGCTTGATGATGCGGTCGGACGCGAGCGCGCCTTGGTAGGTGACGGTGTACGCCATCACCACCAACATCACAATCAAAGCGATGGCGCCGAAAAAAGTCAGCAGCAGTAAAACGACCGGCGGAATGAGCGCGGGAAAACCAGAGAGGACGAGATACGGAAACACGCCGACGGCGGGCGCAATGAACGCGATGCCCAAACGGCGCAAACGTCGCCGCGAAGTGGGCGTCAAGGTGCGGCGGCGCGCCAACTCGATATTGTAAATGCCGATGGCGGTGGCGGCGAAAAAATAAATGGCAAAGAGCGCAAAGAGCGGGCCCGCGCGCAATTGCGTCGCAAATGGATAATTGAACGGCGCGCCGACAATCCAATCGCTGAACAGCACCATGCCGAGCAAGACGATGCCGCTGAGATACGCGCAGACGGTTGCCGCGCGCCGCCAGCGCGAAGCGTAAAACGTCGAGCGCAGGACCGCGTTGGAAAAATGCAGATACGCCGCCGGCACGAACGCAATGCCAATCCATTTGAGGCGCAGAATCTGTTCTGCCGCGGCGGGCGACGTGGCGCGCAGCAAAAAAACCTGTCCGATATAGACGATGCCGACAAAAGTCAAGAGCGCGCTAAAACTGCGCTGTACCGGATTGCGCCAACTGGAGGGAAAGAGCCACAGCAACAAGGCAAAGGTGAAAATGACCAGCGCTGCGGCAAGAAGAAAATTAGCGAGTTCGAGAAACTGCAAAAACCAAGCGAACATGCATCAAGTATATCGGTAGATAGGCAAAAACGGAAACAGGCCAGAGAGATTCCCGCGCCTATTTATATCCCAACGCCAGCGTAAAAAAATAATAGGCGAATGCCAGCGGAATGAACATACTGTCCAGGCGGTCAAACACGCCGCCATGTCCCGCAATCAAGGTGCCGGAATCTTTGACGCCCAGATTGCGTTTGATGAGCGATTCGGTCAAATCGCCGGCGGTCGTCAACAATGCAATCACGACGCCCAAAATCAACGCCGCCCACAGAGGCATTTCAATAATCAAGCCCAAGAGCGTGACGCAGAGCGCGCCCAGAGCGATGCCGCCAATCGCGCCCTCGCGCGTTTTCTTGGGACTGATGTCCGGGAAAAATGGATGTTTGCCAAAGATGCGCCCGGACAAGTACGCGAAAATGTCCGTGAGCCACGTGCCGAGCAGGGGAATAAACAACAGCGCCGCGCCGTTTTCCAAATTACGCAGCGCAAAAATAAATGTGCCGAGCAAACCGATATATACCACGCCGACGACCATCAGCGCCCAATTCATCAAGAAACCTTGATGCTCTTTGCGCGTCAATTCCCACAAGGGCGGCAGCGCGACGGTGATGACGAGCAGCAGCGTTGTGAAATCGTACGGCAGCTGCGGCAGCAGCGACGCGTTGAGCAAAAGCAAAGCAATCAACGCCAGCGCGGGCAGCCACAGCGGTTGATGTCCGCCCAAACGCGTCATATTGAAATATTCAAAGCCAACTGCTACCAAGCCGATGCCATACAGCGCGTAAAGCCACCAGCCGCCAAAATAAATGGCAAAGGCAGCGGCGCTAAACAAAAGGATGGCAGAAATGAGTCGAGTTTTCACGGGGCAGCTCTCGGCGCGTCGGCGTAGGCATCAGACGCGTGTCAGGGTTTTAATACTTTGCCAAAACGGCGTTCGCGGCTGCTATAGACGCGCAGCGCGTCGTACAATTCGGGTTTGCCGAAATCGGGCCAATAGATTGGCGTGGCATAGTATTCGGCATACGCGGCTTGCCAAATCAAATAATTGGACAAACGCATTTCACCCGCCGTACGAACCACGAGGTCTGGGTCGGGCGTTCCGTCGGTGTATAAATAGCGCGCAAACAATTCTTCGGTGATTTGGTCGGCGGGAATGTCGTCGGCAATAATTTTTTTGACGGCATCAATGATTTCAGCGCGGCCGCCATAATTAAAAGCCACGTTCAGCGTTAGACGCGTATTGTTGGCTGTTTGCGCGACCGCGCTGCGAATCATTTTCTGCAATTTGGGCGAAAGCCCCGTCAGGCGTCCGACGTGACGAATCCGCACGCCGTTCTTGTGCAGTTCGGGCGTTTCGCGTTGAATCGTCTGTTCGAGAATCGTCATCAACCCGCGCACTTCGTCCAACGGCCGATTCCAGTTTTCCGTCGAGAACGCGTAAATGGTGAGATATTGAATTCCGAATTCGACCGCCGCGTTGAGGATGCGGCGGATATTTTCTACGCCCGCGCGATGTCCCATCAAACGCGGCATCCCGCGCGCCTGCGCCCAACGTCCATTGCCGTCCATGATAATGGCAATGTGCGCGGGAATGTGCGTCAATTCAAGCGTTTCATTTGCTGGTTCAACTGTAGCAGCCATCGAATGTATGATTTTTGATTTATGATTTTTTGCAAGGCGGATCGAGCCGCCATCATAAAGCAGCCGTCGTCAATCTTTACACTTCCATCACTTCTTGTTCTTTTTTCTTGCCCAGCGCGTCCGCTTCGGCGGCGTACTTTTTCGTCAATTCATCCAACAGCTCTTTGCCGCGTTTGTGTTGGTCTTCGGTAATCAGCTTTTCGCTCTCCAGCTCTTCGAGGTCTTTGTTGCCTTGATGGCGGATATTGCGAATGGCGATGTGTCCCTCTTCCACGCGCTTTTTTACCAATTTGACCATATCGCGGCGGCGTTCTTCGGTGAGCGGCGGCAAACTCAGACGAATCATTTTGCCGTCATTGTTGGGCGTCAAACCCAATTCCGACGCGAGAATGGCTTTTTCGATGGCTTTGATTTGAGAGACGTCAAAGGGTTTGATGAGGATTTGACGCGCTTCGGGTACGCTCACGGTCGCCAATTGTTGCAGCGGCGTCGGCGTGCCGTAATAATCCACTTTGAGCGGCTCGACCAATTGCGGCGACGCGCGGCCCGTACGCATGGCTTGAAAATCGCGTTTCATCGCTTCGAGCGCCTTTTTCATTTTGTCTTCGCACTCTTTTTTTACGTCGTCTATCATAATAAGGGTAGCAGGTTACAGATCAAGTCACAAGCTGCCGTTGCCGTCGGCGCGCTGTGACTTGGTTCTGCGACTATTTTCCAATAACGGTGCCCACCGTTTCGCCCAGGACCGTGCGCTCAATCGAGCGCGGCGTATTGAGGTCAAAGACGACGATGGGCAAGCCGTGTTCTTTACAAATCGTGATGGCGGTATCGTCAATCACGCGCACCTGTTCGCTCAACAGCGCGTCGTTGTACGTCAAATGGTCAAAGCGCTGCGCGTCCGTAAAACGATGCGGGTCTTTGTCATAGACGCCATCCACTTTGGTCGCCTTCATAAACACTTGGGCGTTAATCTCTTGCGCGCGCAGCGCGCCCGCCGTGTCGGTGGTGAAAAAAGGATTGCCCGTGCCGGCGCCGAAAATGACAATGTATCCTTTTTCCAAATGATGAATCGCGCGGCGACGAATATACGGCTCGGCGATTTGGTGCATTTCAATCGCGGTCATGACGCGCGTCGCCATGCCGCGTTTTTCCAGAGCGTCTTGCAGCGCCAGCGCGTTAATGACGGTGGCTAACATGCCCATATAATCCGCCGTCGCGCGGTCAATCTGTTTCGCGTACGGGTCGTTGCCGCGCCAAAAATTGCCGCCGCCAATGACGATGGCGATTTCGACGCCGTGCTGTTTCACCGCCTGAATTTCATCGCCCACATACGCGACCATTTCGGGGTCAATGCCGTTTTCGCCGCGCCCCGACAGCGATTCGCCGCCGAGTTTCAAAAGGATCCGTTTGTATTTGGGTGTCACCGCCGTTTCCTTTCTCTGCATTATACACAAAAAAAAGGGAAATTGTTTCGAGCGCTGCGCTCTCGCCAATTTCCCTTTTGCTTTTTATTCTTCGCCCAACGCGTAACGCACAAAGCGCCGCACCTGAATCTTTTCGCCCGTTTGGGCGCTGGCGGCTTTGACCAGTTCCTGAATCGTCTGCTTGTCGTCCTTGATGAACGGTTGACTATACAAACACGTTTCCGCGAAATACTTGTCGAGCTTGCCCGTGACAATTTTTTCAATTATGTTTTCGGGCTTGCCCTCTGCGCGCGTCGCGTCTTCAAACGTCTTTTTCATCGCCGCCAATTCGTCCGCCGGAATACTTTCGGGGCTGACGTATTTCGGATTCATCGCCGCGATTTGCAGCGCCACCGCGTGCGCCGCTTCTTTGAACTGCGGCGTGCGCGCGACAAAATCGGTTTCGCAATTGATTTCTACCATCACGCCGACTTTGCCGTTATGCACATACGTTTCGATAACGCCGTCATTGGCAGTGCGTTCGGCGGATTTCTTTTCGGCTTTGGCGATGCCTTTGGCTTTGAGGATGCTCAGCGCCTTGTCGTAATCGCCGCCCATTTCTTCCAGCGTCTTTTTGGCGTCGAGAATGCCCGCGCCGGTTTCTTCGCGCAATTTTTTAACGAGTTCCGCTTGCGTTGCCATTATTCACCTTTAGCTTCCGTTTCTACAATTTCGGTTTCCGCTTGACTCTCGGCGCCGCCCAACAAATCGGAATCGCCCGGTTCAAACGAGAGCGCCTGTTCGAGTTCGCTCTGCATGTCCGCGCTCACGCCCTCTTCCAATTGTTCCGCCGCCACGACGCCGCGAATGTTTTTGCCTTCGATGACGGCGTCCGCGATTTTAGCGGTGATGAGTTTGATGGCGCGGATGGCGTCGTCGTTCGCGGGAATGGGATATTGAATCGGGAACGGGTTTGAGTTGGTATCGCACAATGCCACCAGCGGAATGGCGAGCGTGGTCGCTTCGTGAATAGCGATTTGTTCGTGCAGCGTGTCCACGATAAACAACATGCGCGGCAGACGTTTCATTTCGCGCAAACCGCCGAGCCGCGTTTCGAGTTTGGCGAGCTCGCGCGTCAAGAGCAGCGCTTCTTTTTTCGGCAGCTTGTCGAGTTCGCCCATCGCCTGCCGTTCTTCGAGCCGAATCATGTAATCGGCGCGCGCGCGGATGGTGCGAAAATTGGTGAGCGTGCCGCCGAGCCAACGGTCGCTCACATACGGCATCCCGCAGCGCGTCGCTTCTTGTTGGACGGTTTCTTGCGCCTGCTTTTTGGTGCCGACGAATAGAATCATGCCGCCTTCCGCGACCATATCGCGGACGACTTTGTACGCCTCTTCGAGGCGGCTCATGGTTTGTTGTAAATCAATAATATGAATGCCGTTGCGCTGCGTGAAAATAAATTGCTTCATGCGCGGATTCCAACGGCGCGTGCGGTGACCGAAATGAACCCCTGCTTCGAGCAAGGATTTCATGGGGAGAATACTAGCCATGCGGCTCCTTTGTGTTGTTTGTTATTCCAGACCGCAAGGTTTTTCGACGACCCTTGTTTGGAATAACCGACGACTCTTGTTATCGCCGCGCGCATTGCATTTTTCGGGCGCAACACACACACGACGGGCGAAAAGTCTGATTGATAAAATGCGCTGCGCTTTGGTATGGCAAATTTCAAATTTACCATACGCTACGCAACGGCTAGATATTTTACGCAGAATAGCGATTTGGGCAAATTGCAGGGTTGGCGCATTGTCCGCAAGACCCCAACTGTTTTCACCGCGTCGCGCGCCGCGATAGATATGCTTGCCACACAACACTTGGTGCCTTGGCTTCGCGCCCGACTTGGCGCCAGCCCCAAAATTGATTGCCAAAAACCTTGACGCGCTGAAACAAATCAACATATAATCTTGTTTGTCATGTCAACTCCCGCAACGGTTCAAACCGCCGCCGCGACGGACATTCCCGGTTTAATCATTCCGCCGCGCAAACTGGATGCGCGCTGGCATCTCTGGCTCTTGCGGATGGTCGCGCGGCTCATGTTGGGCCTCTTTGGCTGGTACTTTCCCATGCGGATTGTCGGCATGGAACAGATTCCCACCGAGGGCCCGCTCCTCGTCGTTGCGAATCATTTGAGCGTGATGGATATTCCGACGGTGGGCGCGATTTTGGTGCAGCGCGGCTGGCATCCGGGCGTCAATATGTTTGCGATTGCCAAGCAAGAATTGTTTCACAAACGTCTCGTTGGCTCTTTGGCGGCGCTCATTGGCATGTTTCCCATTTATCGCAATCAAATTGATTTGAACGCGATGCGTACCATGCTCACGATTTTGCGGCGCGGTTATTTATTGGGCATTGCGCCCGAAGGCACGCGCAGTCCGACGGGACATTTGCAATTGTTTCAACCCGGCGTCGCCAAGATGGCGATTCAGCGCCGCGTGCCGATTTTACCGTTTGGCATTACGGGCGTGGAAAAAGTGATGCCGATTGGTTCGCGTTTTCCGCATCGCGTACCCATCACAATTCGCGTGGGCCCCGTGTTTGAATTGTCCGCGTATTACGGGCGCGATTTGGCGCCGGAAGAATTGGAGCGCGCGGCGTGGGAGTTGCGCGCGCATGTCGCGGAATTGCTGCCCGCCTGGATGCAAGAGCTGCCGCCCGAA
>JAJVIA010000041.1:0-25419 GCA_022072245.1 Anaerolineae bacterium | reverse complement strand
AAATAGGCGATGCGAATATGATTGGGCGTGTTGCCGAGTTTAATGCCGCGCGCTTCCAACTGTTTGACATCCACTTGGCGGAATGTAATTTCAATCGAACTGATTTGATTGATAAAAATAATGGCGCTGAGCGCGACGCCGATAATGACGGCTTGGGTCAAATCGAGCGCGGCAGTCGCCAGCATCGTGACCAGAAACGCCATAATCGCGCTTTTGAAACGATGTCGAAACATCCAACGAATTTCGCCCCACTCGTTCATGCGAATTGCCGTCACCATCAGCACGCCCGCCAAAGCCGCCATCGGAATTTGACCGATGAGACCCGCGAACAAAAATGCGGCGGCGAGCAAAAACGCCGCGTGAAAAATGCTCGTGAGCCGCGTCAAGCCGCCGCTGGTGATGCCGACGCTGGAACGCGCAATCGCCGCTGTTGCCGGCACGCCGCCAAAAAATGGAATCACGATATTGCCCAATCCTTGCGCAATCAATTCCTGATTGTCGTCCATTTTTTTGCCGGTCATATTGCCCGCGACCGCGCCGCACAATAACGATTCGATGGCGCCCAACGCCGCAATGCTCAGCGCCGGCACAAACAATTCGGGCAAATGTTCCCAGGTGCGCGCGTTCGACAGCGTGGCGAGCGTCAGCCGATTGTCCAAAATAAGCGTGCGCGGAATTTCGCCAATCACCGGCGCTTGAAATTGCAGCGCGAACGCGACGCCCATCGCCAACGCAATGCCGATGAGCGAACCCGGCACGCGTTTTGTTATCTTTTTGGGCAAAAGAAACATTGCGGCAATGACAATGCCGCCGAGCAAAATCGTCTGCCAATTCGGTCCCGGCGATGGAGAGCTAAACAACCACGCGATGGTATTGAAAATTTTTGCCAGCGCGTTTTCGGCGGGCGGCGTTTTGACGCCAAATAAATTATCCAATTGGCCGACGAAAATAATAATGGCAATGCCGCTGGTAAAGCCGGTGACGACGGGACGCGGAATAAAGGCGACGACGCGCCCCAAACGGAAAATGCCGACGAGCATAATCAAGATGCCCGCCAGGATGCCCGCGACCCACATGCCATCGAGGCCGTATTTGTTTGCCAAAACAATCAGCACCGCGCTCATGGCGCCGGTGGGGCCCGAAATCTGGTACGGCGCGCCGGACAAGCCGCCGATGAGAAACCCCGCGATGATGGCGGTGACCAAACCCGCCGCCGCGTCCGCGCCTGAGGCGATGCCGAACGCGAGCGCCAACGGCAGCGCCACCGCGCCGACGGTGATGCCGGCGAGCAAATCTTTTTGCAATGCCGAGACGTTATAACCCTGAAATTCTTGGCGAATCAAGGCGATGAATGGCAAGTTCAATGCTGCACCTACGTAAAAGAGGATGAGAACGGGTGGGATGCTTTAACGCGCGCGCGGGCGGCGCCCGCGTTCAAGCTTGGACGCAGGCGCGGTTTCGGCGCTCAATTCCGCCAGCATCGCCTGCGTATCAATCAGGTGATTGTTGAAAATGCGCCGCGCCACTTCCAACAAATCATACAGCTGCGGGTCGCGCACTTGATACAAAACGGTGGTCCCCACCTTGCGCGACTCGACGATATTTTTGCCGCGCAAGACAGCCAGCTGCTGCGAGACGGCGGCGGGTTCCAATTCCACAAACGCTTGCAGCTGCGTCACGCTTTTCTCGCCGTCGCGCAGCGCGTCCAGAATTTTGAGCCGCGCGGGATGGCCAAGCGCCCGAAAAAATTCAGCTTTGAATTGGCGTATCGGATCGCGCATCGGCATTGTCCTCCGTTTTGGATTGGTTGCAAATATGCAAACAATTGCATATCTAGGAATTATGATATTCCGAAATTGGCGGCTGTCAAAAACGCGCGGGCGCAAAAAAAAGCGCCCGAAAGGGCGCGGGGTGGATTTTGCGCGGGCAAAAGTTTTATCGTCCTGACGCGAGCGTTTGGCGCCGCGCGTCGTCCAAATTATTTTGCGTCTCGGTCCAGCGCGTGCGCTTGCAGCTCTTGGAGCGTGACAACCTCTAACGCGCGGCGATGCGTGGCGCGCAAAAACACGGGCGGCGCGACGCCGGCGGTTAACGCTTCTTTCCAGCGATACACGCCGAGACACCATTTATCGCCGGGTTTCAAACCGGGGAAATCGTATTCGGGCGCGGGCGTCGTCAAGTCGTTGCCGCGCGCGCGCGTAAAATCTAAAAACGCTTGCGTCATTTGCGCGCAGACAACGTGCAAACCCATATCTTCGTCGCCCGTATCGCAGCCGCCGTTGCGATAAAAACCGGTGAGCGGATGAAAACAACATGCTTCCAAAAATCCGCCCAAAACGTTTTTGGGTTCGAGATGTCCATTCGAGCCGGGGGTCATGTTTTGCCTCGTCGAGAAAAATTTTTAGATTGCCGCGCGCGACAAATCGGGTTTGCGCGTATGCCAATCCGTCGTTTGTTCGTACGCATAGGCGACGCGCAGCATGGTGGTTTCGTCGAACGCGCGCGCCATGATTTGCAAGCCGATGGGCAAGCCGTCGCTGAATCCGCAGGGCAGGCACAGCGCGGGAATGCCGGCGAGCGGCTGCGCCAACGTAAAAATATCGGCGAGATACATTTGCAGCGGGTCGTCCGTTTTTTCGCCGATGCGAAACGCGGGCGTCGGCGTGGTGGCGCTGACGAGTACGTCCACTTGCGCGAACGCATTGTCAAAATCTTGTTTGATGAGCGTGCGAACTTTTTGCGCCTTGAGATAATACGCGTCGTAATAACCCGCGCTCAACGCATAGGCGCCGAGCATGATGCGTCGTTTCACTTCGGCGCCGAAACCGCGCCCGCGCGTCGCGCGCATCACATCCCACACATCGCCCGGCGCATCCACGCGCAAACCGTATTTTACGCTGTCGTAACGCGCGAGATTGGCGGACGCTTCGGCGGGCGCGAGCAAGTAATATGTCGGCAGCGCGTACTGCGTATGCGGCAATTGCACCGTGTGAATTTCCGCGCCCAAAGTTTCGAGATGCGTCAATGCCGCGCGCAGCGCGGTTTCCACCTGCGGCGCCAAACCCGCGATAAAATATTCGCGCGGCACGCCCACGCGCAAACCTTGCAGAGACGGCTCTGTCGCTTGTCCCAACGCCTCTACATAATTTGGGACCGGCGAATCTACGGTGGTCGAATCGCGCGCGTCGCTGCCCGCGATACATTGCAGAATCAATGCCGCGTCGCGCACGTCTTTGGTCATGGGTCCCACTTGGTCGAGTGACGACGCAAAAGCAATCACGCCCCAACGCGACACGCGCCCATAACTCGGCCGCAAACCGACGGTGTTGGTGAAACTCGCGGGTTGGCGCACGCTGCCGCCCGTATCGGTGCCGAGCGCGAAAATTCCTTCGTCCGCCGCCATTGCCGCCGCGCTGCCGCCGCTCGAACCGCCCGGCACGCGTTCCAAATCCCACGGATTGCGCGTCACGCCGAACGCGGAATTTTCGGTGGATGAACCCATCGCAAATTCATCGGGATTGGTTTTGCCGATGAGGTGCGCGCCGGCGGCGTGCAATTTTTCAATCACCGCCGCGTCGTACACCGGCGCAAAGTTTTCGAGAATACGCGAACCCGCCGTCGTCGTAACGCCTTGCGTCGAAATCACATCTTTGATGGTCATTGGCACGCCGAGCAGCGGCGGCGGCGTTTCCCCAACGCGGCGCAGATGCGCCCGACGCGCGTCCGCGTCACGCGCCTGCGCGAGCGCGCGTTCGGCGGTGACGGTGAGATACGCGTGAATTGTATCGTCCAGCGCGGCGATGCGCTCCAATGTCGCGCGCGTCAATTCGACGGACGAAATTTCGCCGCGACGTACAAGTTCGGCGGCGTGATGCGCGGTCAATTGTTCAAGGCGGGTTTCAAATGCCATATGCTTTGCGAACGGGCGGATAGCCGAGTTGAGTGTACATACCAATGAGTCGGTCGAGATTGCCTTGCAGTGAATACTGTTCCACAACGCGGGCGCGGGCGCGACGGCGCAATTCTTCGCGGAAATCGGGAAACTCGATGAGCTGCCGCAGGGCGAGCGGCAATTGCGCCTCTAAATTTTCGACATCAATCACGATGCCCGCGCCGCGCAGCGCTTCGCCGTCCGCGCCGACATCGGTGGCAATCACCGCCGCGCCGCTTGCCATCGCTTCGAGCATCGCGAGCGAAAGCGCTTCGATGGACGAAGGCAAGACGTTGATATCGGACGCGCGCAAGATGCGCTGCACTTCGCGCGGGTCGCCGAGATGTCCGCGAAAAATGATGCGCGGGTCGTCGCTGTATTTGCGGCGCAAGCGTCCGTAATCCAAACCGTCGCCCGCGATGACCAAAATGTGGTCGTCCGGCAAATCGAGCGCGGCGAACGCTTCGCACAAGGCGCCGACATTTTTTTCCGGGTCCACGCGTCCCACATACGAAACGAGCAAACGCGCGCCGAGCTCTTGTTTGTATTCGGCGGGCCCCGGATGATACGTGTTCACGTCAATGCCGTTGGGAATGACAAAAATTTGCGCGTTTTCGACGCCGTAACGATACAGCATCCCTTTTTGATTTTCGGAAAATACCACCACCGCATCGTACTTGTCGAGCGTGTTGACGTACATGCGATACACGACGCGCATGGCGGTACCCCAAAAGGAACGCGGTTGGCCGTACGGCATGTGTACGGTCGCGACGGCGGGAATGTTAAATTTGTGACAGAGTTCGGGGATGGTCGAATCGAGATTTGAAAACGAGAGCGAAACGTGCGCGACGGCGGGACGTTCCATGCTCAATGTATTTTTGATGATGCGCTCCGCTTGCAAAGAAGCGACGGTGGCGCGTTTCATAATATCCAGCGCGCCGATGCGAATCGCGCGCACATTTGGCGGCGTCACCAGATGGCGTTCGCGCGTGGCATGATAGAAAAAAACCACATCCACCTGGCGTTGGCTCAAACCATTGAGCATCATGCGCGAGTAGGTGACAATCCCGTTGCGGCGCGCGCTGGCGACATGCCCGAACCAGGCAATCTTCATTTCATTCATCCAAAATCGCGCGCACGCGCAAAAATTCGCGGTTCGCGTCCGTGTCGGGCGCGTTCTGTAAAACGCTGGCGCGCGGCAGCGAAGGCGCAAGCGTATCTGCGCGCATGATATTTTGATTGGGAATCACACTGGCGGTTGGGGCAATCGCCGTCGTGTCAAGTTGATTGAGCATTTCGGCGTACGCCAAAATGTCTGAAAGTTGCCGCGCCAGACGTTCGATTTCGGCATCGCTCAATTCGAGTTTCGCCAATTCGGCAATGTGCGCGGCTTGCTCACGAGTTAATGACATGTCGAGTTCCGTTGCGTTTGAAACAAGAGCGATTATAGCATAATCACGTTTGGACTATTCAAACGTCGCGCGCTGTGCTATACTTTTTGCCGCGCGGCAGCTATCGGCGATTTGCAATTCTTTTTTTTTATGTCCATCTCTACTCCTCAGGTCGGCGCGACGTGTCCCTCATGCGGTCGCTTTGTTGGCCCGCTTGAAAAATGTCCGTACTGCGGCGCGTCGGTCAAGAAACGAATCCCCATCGGTTATCTGCGGATAGCGTGTTTGATTCTCGCGGTCGCGGGCGTACTCATTTTGGTATGGGTCGCCGGCGGCACGGCAACGCCGCTCGCCAAAATCGGCGACATTGGCGCGACGATGAATTATGCGTACGTGCGTTTGAACGGCACGGTGACGCGCGGCCCCATCTATGACCCCGACGCGCAATCTATTCGTTTCTATGTCGCGGATGATACCGGCGAAATTCAAGCGGGCGCATTCCGCGATGTGACGCAGGAATTATTGGCTGCGGGAAAAATTCCGACGGTCGGCGACAAGATTACGATGGAAGGCACATTGCGCGTGCGCGACGATTTTACGTCGTTCAATCTTGCCTCCGCCGACAAGGCGCAAATTATTCCGCCCGCCGCAACCGAAATCGAAATCGCCGCTATTGGTTATGACGACGAATATCATTCCGTGATTGTGCGCGGCGACGTGCGCGATGTGCGGCAACCGTATCAAGGTCTCTCGCTCATCACGCTCGGCGACGCGTCGGGCGAAGTGGATGTCGCTATCAGCGGCGACATGGAAAAATTGTACGGCGCCGCGCCGTCGTTTGTGTTGGGCGACGGCGTACAGGTTCAAGGCGTCGTTACCTATTTCCGCGATACGCCGCAAATCGTTCTGCGGCGTCCGGGCGATTTTCAAAAATTGGACGTCGCCAATTCTGCCGCGACGATAATTCCCATCGGCTCGATTGACGCCGCGCGTGTGAATCAACGCGTGCAGATTCAGGGCTATGTTACGCGCGTGACAAAATTTTCGCAAGGCGTGCGCGTGACCGTCGCCGACGATTCGGGCGCGCTGACGCTCGTCTTGTGGCAAGATTTATTGGACCAAATTCCGAACGCGCGCGAATTGCAAGATGGCGCGCAATTGCAAGCGTTGGGCCAAGTGGCGCAGTATCGCGGCGAATTGGAACTGGTCCCGCAGCGCGCGAGCGATGTGAAAATTAGCGCCGCCGTCGCGCAGCAAAACGCAACGGCGTTGCCAAACCCCGCCGCGTCCGATGCCACAGCCGCGCCAACCGTAACGCCGCGCCCGACGCGTGAACCGACGCCCGCGCCCGCGCAACGCGCCATCGGCGCTTTGACCGCCGCCGACCAAGACGCGTGGGTCGTGTTGAACGGCGTTATTACGCGCGCAAATACTTTTTCGCAGGGGATGCGTTATACGCTCGACGATACGACGGGCAAAATTACATTGTTGATTTGGGCGGATGTGTTGGAAAAAATCGCGTTCCGCGACCAATTGAAACCGGGCGCCCAAGTGCGCGTGACGGGCAAAATTGACGTCTTTAACGACGCGCTCGAAATCATTCCCGCGAATGGCAGCGCGGTGGAACTCGTAGCCGCCGCGCAGACGTCGCCAAGCGCGACGCGCGCGATTGGGTCTATCGCGGCGAGCGATGTGGACCAACTTGTCGCGGTCAAGGGAACGATTACGGACCTTGCCGATTTTTCCAAAGGCAAATATGTAACGCTCCAAGACGATAGCGGCAAAATTCAAATCACGGCGTTTAGTTCTGTATTGGAAACGGTCAAGGATCAACTCGCGCTCGGCGCGACTCTGACGGCGCGCGGCAAGGTGAATCTGTTTCGCGGTAAATTGGAAATCGTGGCGGACGAATTGGCGGTCGAGTGAACACGGAAATTTTGACGCTCGCGTTGTACGCGTTGGCTGGCACCTTGCTCGCCTCGCTGCTCGCTTTGATTCCCGCGCTGCATGTGTACAACATCGCGGGCATTTTCATTTTGCTCGCGGTGAGCGCGCAGCAATTTATTGGCGGCAATGAATTGGCGATGCTGCTGCTCGGCATGATTGTGGGTTATGCGATGCTCAATACCGTATCGGCGATTTTTCTCGGCGCGCCCGACGACTCGACGATTTTCATTGTTCTGCCGGGCCAAAAATATCTGCTCATGTCGCGCGGCTATGAAGCGGCAGTCTTGACCGGCATTGGCGGACTCGGCGGCATTGCGATTTTGATTGTGTTGTCGCCCATCGCCGCAACTATCTTTGGCGCGCTGCGCGCGATTGTGCTGCCGCATTTGCATTGGATTCTCGCGGTCATTATTACGTACATGCTAATGGCGGAATGGCCCAAAGGCGGCGACCGCGGCGCGACGGGACTGGCGCGTTTGTGGGACGCGTGGAAAGGTTTAGGCGCGGGCATTTTGACATTTGTGTTATCCGGACTTTTGGGCATTGTTTTGATGTACGCGTCGCCCGTGCCGACCGACCGCGCCTTTCAAAATTTATTGCCCGCGTTCGTCGGCTTGTTCGCCGTCCCGTGGGTGATGGACAATGTATTGTCCGGCGCCCAAATTCCGACGCAGCACATTGCCAAAACGTTTGACGCGCCGCCGAGCATGATTGCGCGCGGCGTCTTTTCGGGCGCGCTGGGCGGATTGTTTGCCGCGTTCTTTCCGGTCGTCACGGGCGGCGTCGGCGGCTATCTGGCGGGCCACGCGACCGCGCAGCGCGATGACCGCGTATTTATCATTTCGCAAGGCACGTCAAAATTTTTATATTACGTCGGCGCGTTCTGGTTATTCTTTTTGCCCACCGCGCGGATTGTCAAGGGCGGCATGTCGGGCATGTTGGCGACGATTTACACGCCGACGGGTCCAGATTTGTATTACGTCAGCGTCGGTTTGATTGCCGTGTGCGGCGTCTTGTCTTTTTTATTGCTGCTCGCGTATTCGCGCGCGGCGGTGTGGCTCGTGCAAAAAGTGAACTATCGCTACATTTCGCTTGCGACTCTGTTTTTGCTCGTCGGTCTCGTTTATTTTTTCACCGGCTTGGGCGGCTTGGCTGTGATGCTCGTCGCGATTCCGATTGGCTGGCTGCCCGTGCTGTGGGGTTCGCGGCGCATGAATTGTCTCGGCGTGTTGCTCGTGCCGATTACGCTCAATCTCGCAGGATTGGGCCCGACAGTGGCGCAGTGGTTGGGGTTGATTTGAGATTGCAGATTTCCAAGTTGATTCAATCTGCAATCTGCAATCCGAAATCTGAAATTCCATGAAGGGCATTTCGCATTTCATCACCGGCGTTGCGGTCGGCACATTTTTCCCGGACGCGGTGCGCGCGGCGGCGGATGGTTCGTTTATTCTGGCGTTGGGCGGCATCGGCGGCTTGCTGCCCGACACGATCGATTTCAAATTCGCGCGCTTTCTCGAAGAGCCGGATATTTTGATTGACCCGCATCCCGAACAGTTCGAGGCGCAAAAGATTGCGGACGAAATCGCGGCGGGCATTGACCGCGTCGGCGCGACGCGCAAAAAACAAATTCTCAAATGCAATACGATGCGGCTTGGGCCCGATTGGTGGCAGCAGTATTCGTTGAAATTTGATACGAAACAAAACGCGGTCGTCGTGAAATTGGGGCCCATTGTCAATACTTCGCAATTGCCGCTACCCGAAAGCGAACGCGTCTGGCCCGAAGGGCGCGCGCCGATTCACACGCCGCTGCTGCCGACGTACGGCGAATTTGTGACGGTGGATATTTTTAGCGGACCCTCGTTCGCGTTGGAATGGCGCAATGACCGCGTGGAAATTGATTTTATTCCTTGGCATCGCCAATATTCTCATTCCATTTTCATGGCGCTCTTGTTCGGGCTCATTTGCGGCGCGTTGTTTTTTTTGCTCGGCAGTTCGCTCTATGTGACGGCGGGTTTGATTGGCGCGTTCGCCGTGCTGGCGCATGTGTTGGAAGACCAACTCGGTTATCTGGGCAGCAATCTTTTGTGGCCCCTAACCAAGGTGCGTTCGACGGGTATGAAATTGATTCACGCGGGCGACGCGATTCCAAATTTTTTCACCGTCGGCACATGCTGCATGTTGATTATTTATAATTTGGACCGCTTTTCGCCGCAGCCGTTAATTGACCCGCTGGTGTATTGGGGCGTCTTGTGGCTGCCGTTTCCATTGGCGCTTTTATATTTCTTGCTGCGAAAATTTCGCGCGGACGCGCTGCAACGCGTTCCATTGTTGGCGCAGCAAGAAGGCGATTTGGTCGCGGAAACCCAAGAGGTGGTTGATGCGTAAGCAAGGTTGCGCGTAAAATTTTTTTCCTCGCTCCGCCATGATTTTCAATCTGCATGTCTGATTCGCCGTCGGAAATTATCCTTTCGGATACGCCGCCGCTGCCCGCCGTGCCGCACACCCGCCGCCAAGAACGGCGCTGGATTGTCGTTCTTTTACTGCTCGGCTTGGGCTCGACGATTCTGCTCACGATGTTCGCGGGCGTTGCCGAAACGTTCGCGCTCTTTCGCAACGCCAATCCCTTTTTTGTCGCGTGCATCGCGCTCACTCAATTTGTACGCTATGCGGCGATGACGTTTTCGCTGCGCGCGGTGACGCGCATTGTAAAAATGCGCGTGCCGTTCGTTCCGTTGTTCGAGGTCGTCGTCGCGGCGCAAGCGGCGAATCGCACTTTTATCGGCGGCGCGGCGGGGCTCGTCATTCGGCTCGCGTTCTTTTTGCGGCGCGGCATGTCGAGCGGCACGTTCATCGCCGTCGAAACGATTGAGGATGTGGCGAGTTTGGCGGCGGTGGCGGTTTTATTTCTCGCCGGCGCGGCGATAGTTTTGGCGAGCGAGGTCGGCCAGGCGTTGGATGCGCGCGTTTTTGGCGCGGTGATTGGGGGCGCGCTCATTTTGGCGTTCTTGGCTGTGGCGCTGCTGCGGCGGCGCGCGCTGGTGGAACAAGGCGCGGATGTGTTGGCGCAAGCGGTCAATCGCGTGGTCGGCAAAATCGCGCGGCGCAATTTGTACGACGCGCGCCGCGTGCGCGGCGGCGTGGACGATTTTTATCGCGCGCTCGCGTTGGCGCGCACCGCCCCGGGACGCGTTTTGATTTCGTTCGGCTGTTCGCTCGTGCGTTTGGGCAGCGATGCCGTCGCGTTATATTTTGCCTATCGCGCCATCGGCTATGACATTGCGCCAGGGAGCGCGCTGTTAATTTTTATCATTTCGACTTCGGTGGCGACGCTCGCGGCAGTACCGGGCCAAATCGGCGTGATGGAAACGGTTTTGGCGCTCATGTCCGCCGCGTTGGGCGTGCCGCTGCCCGTCGCCGTCGGCGCGAGTTTATTGTTTCGTTTGATTTCGTTCTGGCTGCCCATTCCGTTCGGTTACGCGTTCGCGTGGCATTTGCAGCGTCGCGCATTGATTTAACGCGCGCGTCCGTTTGACCAAACCAATTAGCGTATCGGAGCCGAGAGATGTCTGATTCAGAAACGCGTTATCGCGGGGTCGTGAAATCGTTCGCCAAAAACAAGGGATACGGTTTTATCTTTTGGCAAGAGGGTAACCGCGAAGTGTTTGTGCATTACACCGCCGTCGCGCGCGCGGGGCAACGCAATTTGGAGCGCGGCGACATGGTGGAATTTAGCGTGGTGGAAACGGAACGCGGCTGGCAGGCGACGCGCGTAATTCCGTTCCAATCCGCCGACCCAGAGCGCTGGATGTGATATAATTTCAGCGCGTAAAAATCAAAAGCAGAGGAAAGGAGCGATGCTTCTGGAACCGATTGAACTGGCGCGTGAAATCGCCGAAATTATTTCCGATAAAAAAGGCGCGGACATTATCGTGCTGGATACGGGCAAAGTTTCAACGCTGTCCGATTATTTTGTGATTGCGACGGTCGAGAGCGAACGTCAAGCCCAAGCGGTGGTGGATGAGATTGAGAAAAAAATAAAGCTGCATCGCAAGCGGCCGTTGGCGGTGGATGGAACGATTGATTCGGGCTGGGTCTTGCTGGATTATGGCAGCGTGATCGCGCATATTTTCAATCCCGGCATGCGCGATTATTATAATTTGGAAGATTTGTGGAGCAGCGCGCCGGTGGTGGTGCGAATGCAATAAAAAAAATCTTTGCGGTTTTAACCGCAAAGATTTTTTTATTCATTGACCCACTTGTCAATTTCGCGCGTATAGTCCGCCAACTCGGCGGGCTTGAACCACAGCGCGATTTCGCTTTCGGCGGTGGCGGGCGCGTCGGACGCGTGAATCAGATTTCGCAAACCCATCGCCGCATAATCGCCGCGAATCGTGCCGGCTTCGGCTTCCCAGGGCCGCGTCGCGCCGACCATTTTGCGGACCGCGCCAATCGCTTCGTGTCCTTCCACAACCATCACGACGACGGGGCTGGACGTGATGTAATCCACGAGACTCTGATAAAAGAATTTACCCTTGTGGACGGCGTAATGCGCTTCCGCCAATTCCATCGGGACCGCCATGAATTTCAACGCGACAAGTTTATAGCCGCGTTCTTCAAAGCGCGTCAAAATTTTTCCGACTAAACCGCGCTGTACGCCGTCGGGTTTGATAATTACAAGCGTGCGTTGCAAAGGAATCCTCCGTTGTAGAAATAAATAACTTGCGTCCGCAGAGACGCAAGTTTTATTTTAACTCAATTTGTTATTTTTTCATCGCGAGCCGATATTGCTCCAATGACTCTTTGAAACGTCCCGCCATCGCGTACGCTTCGCCCAACAAACGATGGGCGCTCAAAGGCAGGTCGGGTTGTTCCATCAGCGGTTGCAAATCAGCGATGATTTCGTCGAGATAATTCGGTCGGCGGTGCATGGCGCGTTCGTACGAATCCAACGCGCCTTTGAGGTCGCCGTTGTCGCGCTTGAAACGCGCCACTTCAATCAAGGCGCGGGCATCGAGTTTGCCGAGCGCGCCGGTCGCGTCGGTTGTCGCGGGCGCGACGGTTTCGCTGGCTGTCTCTGCGACGGGTTCGGCGGGCGCGGTTGGCGCGCTCGATTCTTGCGCGGTGGGTTCGGGCGTCGCCGCCGTGATGATTGCCGCCGCGCTTGGAATGTCAGATTGAGGTTCGTTGGGCGCGCTCGCCGCGCGGTCGTCGTTCGGCGCTGTAATTTCGACCGTTGGCGCCGAGTCCGAAATTTGTTCTGGCGCGCGCGGCGTTCGCAGCCATTCGGGCAGCTCGGCTTGCGCGGACGCTTCTTGCGCCGCAGCGGTTTCGGACGCGGGCGTTTGCGTTACAGCGATATTTTCGGTTTGGGCGATGACTGCCGCGGAGAGCCAATCGGGTAAATCCTCATCCGCTTGGACGACGGGCGCGCCGGGCAGCGGCTCTTGCGCTTGGACCAACCAATCGGGTTGATTATCCGGCGGCGTTTGGATTTCGGGCGTCACGATGGGCGCGATGCGTTCGGCTTGGGTCGGCGGCGGCGCGTCGAATGATGCCGCCGCTTGCGCGGGCGTCGCGCCGAGACGGAGCCACGCGGGCAATTTTTCGGCTGCGCCGGCAATGACCGGGCGCACTTTGGGGAGCGCGGGATGCGTGCGGCGCGCGGGCGCGGGTTGTTTTAATTTATCTACCGCAATGCTGGTCGCCAACGCGGCGGCGGCGGCGGCAATCGCGTCGGTGGGAATCGCGTCGCTTCTGGAACGCGGGCGCGGCGCGGCGGTTTCTGCGGGCGGCGGCGTTGGCTCGGCGGGCGGCGGTTCAGCGACGGTGTGTTGCTGTTCGGCGGCGGCGATTGCGGCGAGTGTCGCGTCGGCGGGTTCGCTCGCGGCGGGGACGATATTTTGTTCCGACGCGCGCGTCGCGTCAGCGGATTCGCGCGCAACGGGAACGGCGCTTTGTTCCGCCGCGCGCGCGTCGGATATTTTTTCAGCCGCAAGGATGCTTGCCGCGACGACCGCCGCGGGCGGCTCCATGCGTTCCTTGCCGCGCGATTGCGCTTGCGCCGTTTGTTCGGCGCGCTCGATGGCGCGCAATTTTTCTTCAATCTCTTCCGACGCGCCGAGTAATTCCGTCGCTTCGACCGGTTCAATTTTGGCGGGCGCGCGCGGCGCGGGAGTTTCCGGGCGCGCCGGACTAACGGCTTGGTCTTGGAGCGGCAAACGCGGCGGCGGCATATCCGCAAACTGCGCGCCGATGAGGTCGCGCGCCACGCGATATTCGGGGTCGAGCGCTTGCGCGCGCTCCAGATAGACTTGGCCTTCGGCGACTGAATTGTCCGTCCACAATGTGCCGAGAATCAAATTGGGCTTGAGCGAATACGGCGCGTCCTGCATAATGTCTTGCGCCAATTGCGCGGCTTCGTCCACGCGTCCCGCGCGATACAACGTTTCTGCCAACGCCACGCGCGCGTCATAGCGCTGGCTTTCGTGACGCAAGAGACGGCGAAATTCATTCACGGCGGGGGCGTATTGCCCCTGGCGCGCGTAAATGCGCGCCAACGCGCCCGGCGTCAATTCGAGCCGTTCGTCGCTCGCGCCGTAATACAATTCGCGCACGCGCAATAATTCGCGGCGCAGTTCATCGTTTGCCGGTTGAATTTCAAACGCGCGTTCGAGATACCATAACGCTTCGTCGCTGCGTTCTTGCGTTTCGTGAATCAGCGCCATGCCCGCCAACGCCAAAACATTTTCGGGGTCTGCGCTCAACACGCGGCGAAACAAATCCGTCGCGCCCGCCAAGTCGTCGGCTTCTAAACTTGCCTGCGCGAGCGCGACATAGGTTTCAATGTGTTTGGGGTAATAGCGCAAAATATGTTGTCCGAGCGCAAACGCGTCGGACAATTGTCGCGCCTGAACCTGCGCGCGCAGCTGTTCCACATACTCGCGTAAAATGACGTCAGCCATGATTAAAAATTAGAAGCGGTTCGCTTTGGCAAGCGTTTGCCCGAACGCGCAATCTGTTTCTATTGTCGTCAGGTTGCGGCGCGCGTCAATGGGGCAATCGGGGGATTCAATCCAAACGATGTAGATTTTTTAGATGCGCTATCAAATCCGTAATATCTTGCGCTGCGCGCGGCGGGGGCCCAACGGGGTCGTCGTCATTCGTTTTGCCGAGCAGCGCGCGGGCGCTGGCGTAACTGGACCACGCCAACGCGTCAAAATTATAACCGCCTTCCAAAATAAAGACGATGCGCCCTTGCGCGAATTCGCGCGCAATGTTGTGCAGCGCTTGGGTGATGTAAAAATAACCGGCGCTGTCGAGCAGCGTGAGCGCGCCCAAAGGGTCCGCCCAATGCGCGTCATAGCCCGCCGAAACCAACACGAGCTGCGGCTGATAGCGTTTCATTGCGGGATACAAAAGTTCGTCAAACACGCGCGCAAATTGCGCGTTGCCGACGCTGTGCGGCAGCGGCACGTTCAAGGTATAGCCGCGGCCCGTTTCCGCGCCGACATCGCGCCAATGACCCGAACCCGGATAAAATGGATAGCGATGCGTGGAAAAATAAAATACGTCGGACTGGGCGTAAAAAATATCCTGCGTGCCGTTGCCGTGATGCACGTCAAAATCCACAATCAGCACGCGTTCCAAATGGTAATGGTCAATGGCGTACTGCGCCGCCACCGCGACATTATTGAACAAGCAAAAACCCATCGCCAAATCGCGCGTGGCGTGATGCCCCGGGGGGCGCGCGAGCGAAAACGACGCGTCCACAATGCCGGTCATGACCGCGTCCACCGCGTTGATTGCCGCGCCCGCCGCGAGATACGCCGCGTCGCGCGAGTATTGATTCATGTACGTATCGCCGTCAATTTGAATGCCGCCGCGGCGGTCGCCGTATTCGATGGTGTTGAGATGTTTTTGCGAATGGACGCGCCGCAAGCGCTCTTCGGTCGCGGGCGTCGGTTCGATGGTGAGCAGCGCGTCGGTCAAGTGCATGTCTTGCCAGACTTGGAGAATCGCTTCGAGGCGCTGCGGCGCTTCGGGATGTCCCGCCGCCGAGTGCATGAGAAAAATAGGCGAATAGACGTAACCGAGTTTCATGGTCATCCGTTTTTGATTTCGCGTTTAGCGGTATTCGAATCGGCTCGCGCGTGCGTGTGACGCCACCAAAGGCCGACCGGATAGCCGAGCATTTTTGCTACATCGCCGCCAATACGCAGCGGCGGTACCCACAAAGCCGCCTGCAATTTTTCGCCACGCGTTAATTTTTTAGACCATTGCCACAAACGGCGATAGGGCGTACCAAAGAGAGCTATGCAGGCGCCGAGCCATAACGCTATGGCAAGCAGCGGCGCAAAGGGCAACGCCAGAAACGAAAAAGGAATGGCGCCGAGATAGGTGAGATACCGAATCAGATGCCGCTTGCGCCACAAGTCCGCCTTGCCGTCGCCGCGCGCGTACAAATAGTATTGTTTGAAAAATTTGCCGGGCGTTGGCCGCGGCCGAAAATAAACCAACGCGCGCGGCTCGAATTGAAAACTAAAGCCCGCGCGCCGCAAATCAAAATCAAAAATCAAATCTTCGCAATAATCCAACCATTCGGGATAACCGTTAACGCGCGCCCACGCGCTTTTGCGAAACGCCACCGAACGCGCAGAGGGCAAAAATTTTGCGGGCTGAATCTCGCGCAGCTGCGGCAGCGTCGTCGCGGCGAGCGCGGTCTCGAACGCGCCATGCGGGTCGGGCAAGAAAAAACCGCTGACCACATCGGGCGCCGCGCTCTGCAAAAAGGGCGCGGTGATATTTTCGTACCACTGCGCATCGAGCCGCACGCCCGCGTCCATGCTCGCAATAATGTCCGCGTCGGCTGCCACAATCGCCGCGTTGCGCCCTTG
This sequence comes from Anaerolineae bacterium, assembly GCA_022072245.1. Classification (GTDB taxonomy): domain Bacteria; phylum Chloroflexota; class Anaerolineae; order UBA4142; family SHND01; genus SHND01. Next base: position 9,256 of record JAJVIA010000041.1, on the reverse strand, counting down.
CGAAATGTTGGCGCCGGGACATTCGAGCACGCGCAAGGGAAATTGCTTTGCCGCCGCGCGCAGCAGGTTCACTGTCTCGTCGGTCGAACCGCCATCCGCGACGATAATTTCATCCGGTTGTTTGGTTTGTAAAGTCAGCGTTTCGAACAAACGCGGCAGCGCGTCCGCTTCATTCTTGACGGTCATAATCAACGCACAACGCATCGGTATAACGCGATTATAGCACAAGTGAAATCAAGACTTGGGTTTTGGATAACGACGCAAAAAAAAACCTGACAGAGCTTTTTGTCAGGTTTCGTCGTCTATTTGAGCGGCGCCGTGCGTTCGATGTGCGTATTGGCGCGGTTGATGGCTTCGCTTTCTTCGTTCGTCAACGGATAAGCGGACGCGCCGCCGACAATCGGTTTGGCGTACACGCGGACATCGGTGCGCGAATGGAGCCCGGTGAAAACGACGCCGTCGCCGTGGTCGTCCAACAGCGCGACGGCAAAACTTTGGTCGCTGCCCTTGTCCGCGAACGGATTGAAACGCACGACGCCGACATGCGAAACATTGTACGGCGCTTTACGCTCCATGTCCGCCGCGCGCGCGTTAAACGCTTTAATCGTTTCGTCCGTGCGATCCATGCGCTCCATGTATTCGCGCAGAACGGCTTCCAAGTCCGCGCCCGTGCGCCCCGTAAAAAGCATACGGAGCGTTTTGGTCAAGCGAATCAGGCGTAACTCGATGGTGGCGAGCCAAACCAGTATCACCCCGAGTACGACAAAGAGCAGAAATTCAACCAGTGAAAAGCCGCGTTCTAAATCCATAGGTTCCTTTGGTGTAAAATGGCGCAGGGATTTTAACGAAGGTTGGGAAAAATACAAAATTATCAGCGCGCGGGAGCAGAGGATGCAGAGATTATTGATTGCGACGCACAATCGCGGCAAAGTAAGCGAATATGCGGAAATTTTGGACGGACTGCCGTTTGAATTGGTAACGCTGGACGAGCTGGGCATCCGTGACGATGTACAAGAAACGGGCGCGACGCTCCAAGAAAACGCGCGGCTCAAAGCGTTGACGTATAGCGCGCAAAGCGGTTTGCTCGCGTTGGCGGACGATTCCGGTTTGGAGGTGGACGCGTTGGGCGGCGCGCCGGGCGTCTATTCCAAACGCTACGCCGGCAAAGGCAAGAGCGACGCGGACCGCAACGTCTATCTTTTGGAAAAATTGAGCGCCGTGCCGCGCGCGGAACGCGCCGCGCGTTTTCGCTGTGTCATTGTGATTGCGGACGCGCAAGGGCATACGTGGACGAGCGAAGGAACGTGCGAAGGCGAAATCGCCTTTACGGCGCGCGGGACGAATGGTTTCGGCTATGACCCGATTTTTATCGTGCGCGGCGACGACAGACATCTGGCGGAATTTTCGCCGCAGGAAAAAAATGCAATCAGTCATCGCGGCCGCGCGGCGGTCGGCGCGCGCAAAATTTTGGCGCAGCTGGCGAATTGAGTGGATGCGTTCCGCGCGCAAGCCATTCCCGCCCGCGCCGTTACGGGCTGGAACGGTCAATGCGTTTGAGCGAAATTTTATCTTGGGACATGACCAAGCCGACCGTGTTGGTCGTTTCCGTAAAGGTCACGTCCGCGCCCTCGGTATTGGCGTCGGTAAAATCCGCGCCGTCGAGATGCGTCTTTGACAAATTCGCGTTTTGCAAATTCGCGTTTTGCAATTTAGCGCCGACCAATACGGCGCCGCGCAAATTCGCGTTTTCGAGATTCGCTTCGCGCAAGCCGCACGTTTTCATTTTGGCGTCCGACAAATCGGCGTTTTGCAGATTGGCTTGATGCAAATGCGCCGAGTGTAAATTTGCGCCCTTGAGATTCGCGCCCTCGAAATTTGCGCCTTCGAGATTCGCCCAACTGAAATTGGTTTTTTCCAAATTGGCGCCGCGCAAAATAATGCCGCGCAGTTTGGCTTCGACAAAACTCGCGCCGCGTAAATCGGCGTTGGCAAAATCGCGTTCGCCCGCCGCATAGCGTTTCAAAATTTCTTGTGCAGTCATGGCGAGATTTTATGCCGCTTGCGCGCGACGGTCAAACCGCCGCGCGGCGAAACGCCGCCACACATTCGATGTGATACGTCTGGGGAAATAGGTCAATGGGTTGCACGGATTCGAGCGCGTAACCGTGTTGCGCCAAACGCGCCGCGTCGCGCGCCAGCGTCGCGGGGTCGCACGACACGTACGCGAGGACGCGCGGCTCTTGGGCGGCGAGCGCATCCAACGCGAAACGATCCATGCCGGCGCGCGGCGGGTCAACGAGCGCGAGATCAATTTTTGTTTTGAGCGTCGGCAAAATCGCTTCGACGCGCCCAAGATGAAATTCTAGATTCTCTAAATCTGCCGCGTTGGCTTGGGCGTTTTGCAGCGCGTCAGGATTTTCTTCGATTTCAATGACGCGCGCGACGCGCGGCGCGAGCGTTAGACCAAACAAACCCACGCCGCTGTAGGCGTCGAGCAAAACATCCGTCGCGCGCGGCGCGAGAATTTTTTCGACCGCTTGCAGCAATTCCTCCGCCATCGCCGTATTCACCTGAAAAAACGCGTTGGGCGAAATTTCAAACACACGCGCGCCAACGCGTTCGGCGAGAAATTGTTTGCCGACCAATGGCACGCTCACGTCGTCGCCGACAAAAGCGATCGAGACGGGGTCGTCCGTTTCGATTTCGGGAATTTCGGGGTCGTCGGATTCGAGGATGATAAACCGTTCGCCGGTTTGCTCGCCCACGCGCAACGTCACGCCCGTAAAACTCTGCGGGTCGAGCTCCAAAGTTTTTAACATTTCGCCGAGCGCGGGCTGCATGATGAAACATTCGTCGATGGGAACGCGCGTGTGCGAATCGGGCGCCAGCAAACACAACGCGCCGTTTTCGTTCAACTTGAATTGCATGTTGTTGCGATAAAACCATTCGCTGCGCGCGGGGCGGGTCGGCTCGACGGGCGCGTCATTCATTTTCGCCACGCGCGCGAATTGGTCGCGCACGATTTGGGTTTTAAAGTCCAATTGCGCGCGGTACGTCATGTGCTGCCATTGACAGCCGCCGCAATACGAGGTTGGGCGAACGCCGGGCGACGGGGGAAAATGCGGACAGCGCGGCGCAATCCGCTGCGGCGCCGATTCCAAGATTTCGACGATGCTGCCGCGCGCAAAACCGCGTTTGGTTTCGACGATTTCCACGCGCGCGGTTTCGCCGGCAATGGCATACGGGACAAAGATAACGCGCCCGTTCGGGGCGCGCGCCATTGCCTCGCCGCCGTGCGCCATGGTTTCAAATTTTAGTTGGAGGATTTCGGGTTTTTGGTTTGACACGGTTTTTTTTATGGAACGCGGCGATGCGGGAACGCGGCGGCGATGCGGGAACGCGGCGATGCGGGAACGCGGCGAGTTCGGAACGCTACAGCGAGCGTTCCCTACCGAATGACGTCTGATTTGGTGTATTCGCGCAATGCTTGCGGTATCGCAAGCGAACCGTCGGCTTGTTGGTAATTTTCAATCAGCGCAATCATGGTGCGCGGGATGCCGAGCCCTGAACCGTTGAGCGTGTGGACGAATTCGGGTTTGGCGCCGCGTTCGCGGCGGAAACGGATGTTGCCGCGCCGCGCTTGGAAATCGCGTACGTTCGACGCCGACGAAACTTCGAGCCATTCGTTAATGCCCGGCGCCCACACTTCGAGGTCAAACGTTTTTGCCGAACCGAATCCTAAATCGCCGGTGCAGAGCTGTTTGACGCGGTACGGAATTTCTAACGCGGTCAGCGCGCTTTCGATGTCCGCGACCATATTGTTTAATTCGTTTTCCGAATCTTCGGGTTTGCAATACTTGTACATTTCCACTTTGTCGAATTGAAAGCCGCGCTTGATGCCGCGCGTGTCTTTGCCCGCCGCGAGATTTTCTTTGCGGAAACAGGGCGTGTACGCGGTGTAGTTCAACGGGAGTTGGTCGCCGTCCAAAATATCGTCCATGTGCAGACCGGTGAGCGGCACTTCGGCGGTCGGCACAAACCAGGCATCGCGTTCGACGTCGTGATATAAATTTTCGCGGAATTTCGGCAGTTGCCCCGCGCCGAGCATAATGTCTTCTTTGACCATGAACGGCAAACCGAATTCGCGATAGCCGCGCGCAATATGATGGTCGAGCAGCCATTGAATCAAGCTGCGCTGTAATTTTGCCAGCAGCCCGTTCGTCACGTAAAAACGCGTGCCGGCAAGTTTGACGCCGCGCTCGAAATCGAGATAGCCGAGTTTTGGACCCAACTCGTAATGCGGCTGCGGCGTGAACGCGAATTCGCGCGGCGCGCCGACAGTTTTGACGACGACATTTTCGCTGTCGTCTTTGCCAAAGGGAACGTCCGCGTCGGGGATGTTGGGAAGTTCGTACAGCGCCTCTTGGAGCTGCGCGTCGAGTTCGCCGACGAGCGTTTCGAGTTCGTCAATCTGGATATTGATTACGCGCACCTGGTCTTTGAGCGTTTCGCGGCGCGCGGCGTCCGCCAGGCGTCCGATTTCTTTCGAGTAGGCGTTGCGCTGCGCGCGAAACGTTTCCAGTTCCGCGAGTTTGGCGCGGCGTTCTTCGTCGAGCGCGAGCAGACGTTCGACGGGCGCCGTTTCCATTTGGCGTTTGCCGAGCGCGTCGCGCATGAGGTCCGGTTTTTCGCGGATGAGTCGAATATCGTTCATGGCTCCCCCTGTAGATTTTGAATTGCCAATGCCAAGACGCAAAGCGCAGATTGATTTTTTTTGAAATTTTATATCTTTTGCAAGCTAAAGGTGTGCGCCGAAATAAAAACGCTCGCCCTCGAAAGGGCGAGCGTTCGCGCGCGGTGCCACCTTTGTTTGATACGACGCAAAAGGTCGTAACCTCTGACGCTCGATAACGGGAGCGAACCGAAACGACTCGTCGTCGCTGCGTTGAAAGATTAATCTTTCCGCCGAGTGGATAGCCCTTGTTTTGCCGTCACAGTTCCACCGTTCTGCGACTCGCTGTTGGCGTTCTCAAGGTTTAGTTCGGCGACGCGTTTTTTGATTGCAACCTACCGCGCAATCCTAACACGCGCGGCGCGGCGTGTCAAATTCGTTACGGATAGATGCCGCGCAGGCGCGTCGCTTCGGCTACGCGGCTGATGGCGAGCATCAAACCCGCCGTCCGCAGATCCACCTGATGCTGTTCGGACATGGCGACGACGTTATCAAAGGCGTTGACGACGACGCGGCTCAAGCGCTCGCGCGTTTCCTGTTCCGTCCAGAAAAAGGATTGTAAATCCTGCACCCATTCAAAATACGACAACATCAAGCTGGACGCGTTCGCGAGCAAATCGGGAATGATAAAGATGGCGCGGTCGCGCAAAATATCATCCGCCTCCACCGTAATGGGCAGGTTCGCGGCTTCGGCGATTATTTTCGCGCGGATGCGCGGCGCGTTGGACGCGTCAATTTGATTTTCCAAACCGGCGAGGACCAAAATATCGCACGGCAGTTCGAGCAGTTCGTTTTCGTTCCACGTGTCCGCGTCGGGAAAATCGAGCAGCGTGCCATTTTGCGCGCGATAGCGTTCCACTTGCAGCGGATTGAGACCCGCTTGCGAAACGATGGCGCCGCTGACATCGCTGACCGCGATAATTTTGCAGCCGAGGTCATGCAAAAATCTTGCCGCGTTGCTGCCCGTGTTGCCGAAACCTTGAATCACGACCGTCGCGCCTGCCAACTGGAGTTGCTTCAAGCGCGCGGCTTGCTCGATGACCAATTCGACGCCCAAGCCGCCCGCCTCGTCGCGCAGCGCGCTGCCGCCAATGGCTAACGGTTTGCCGGTGACGACGCCGGTCACGGTGTGCCCGTGATGCATCGAATAGGTGTCCATCACCCACGCGACAATTTCGGGCGTGATGTTGACTTCGGGGACCAAAATATCCGCGTGCGGCCCAATGATAAAATCAATTTCGGTGGTGAAACGCCGCGTGAGATTTTCCAATTCGCGCGCGGTCATGGCGCGCCCGCTGCGCTGCCCGCGCGGGTCGCACACAATGCCGCCCGCCGCGCCGCCAAACGGCACATTCACCACCGCCGCGCGCCACGTATTGAGCATCGCAAAGGCGCGCACTTGGGCGGGATTCACGTCGGGATGATAACGGATGCCGCCGCGCGCGGGACCCATGTTGACGTTGTGATGCGCGCGATAGCCGGTGAAAACTTGGGTGCGCCCGTTCGACATGCGGACGGGAAAATTGACCGCAAGTTCGCGTTTGACATTGCCGAGAATCACGCGCAAGCGGTCTTCGAGATTCATCGCGTCCGCCGCGCGCTGGAATTGGCTCTGCGCCGCATCCCACAGATTCGTTGGCTTGATTTCGGTTTCGTTTATGCTTTGAACCATCATGGGTTCGCTCTCTCCTTTGAGAAAGTAAGTGCAAAGCTAAAAGCTCAAGCGAGGTCTCTTTATTTTTACCTTTTAGCTTTTAACTTTTTACTTATGGATAAATCCCGCGTAGCCGCGTCGCTTCCGCGACGCGTTCGATTGCCAAAATGTTTGCGGCGAGACGCAGCGGAATTTTGTGCGCTTGGGCGCGTTCGTTGACGGCTTGAAAGGACGAATCCATTACATGCTTGAGCCGTTTGTTGATTTCGCCTTCGTCCCAAAAGAACGATTGTAAATCTTGGACCCACTCGAAATAGGAAACGGTGACGCCGCCCGCGTTGCACAAAATATCGGGAATGACGAAAACGTTGTTCTCGAACAAAATTTTATCGGCTTCGGGCGTCGTGGGCCCGTTCGCGCCTTCCGCCAAAATTTTGGGGCGGATGCGCGCCGCGTTCTCGCCGGTGATTTGTTCTTCCAATGCGGCTGGCACCAACACATCGCATTGCAATTCCAACAATTCTTGGCTCGTCACGCGTTCGCAGTCGGGATAATCGGCGACGGTGCGCGTCTTTTTCATGTGCTTGACGAGCGCGTGCGGGTCAATGCCTTTGGGATTGTAAATGGCGCCGTACACATCGCCGATGCCGGTAATTTTGCAGCCGAGGTCGTGCAGCATCAAGGCGCTGACAGAGCCGACATTGCCGAATCCTTGCACGATGGTCGGCGCGCCGTTCAAATCCATGCCCAAAAATTTGGCGGCTTGGGCGACGCAAAAACTGACGCCGCGGCCGGTGGCGTCGCTGCGCCCCAATGAACCGCCGAGCCCAAGCGGCTTGCCGGTGGTGATGGCGCTTTCGAGTCGTCCGCTGTGCATCGAAATCGTATCCATCAACCACGCCATGATTTGTTGATTGGTGTTGACGTCGGGCGCGGGAATGTCGCCGTCGGCGCCGATAAGCGGCGAAATTTCGGTGGCGAAACGGCGCGTGAGATTTTCCAATTCGCGCATGGACATGGGCGTCGGGTCCACGACGACGCCGCCCTTGGCGCCGCCAAACGGAATGTTGACGACCGCGCATTTCCACGTCATCCACATGGCGAGCGCGCGCACTTCGTCGAGCGTGACGCCTTGATGATACCGAATGCCGCCCTTGCCGGGGCCGCGCGTGGTATTGTGCTGGACGCGATAGCCGGTGAACGCGCGCACCGTGCCATCGTCCATGCGGACGGGAAAGTTCACCGTGAGTTCGCGTTTGGGTACGCGCAAAATGCCGCGCAGGTCCTCTTCCAATCCCATGAACTCGGCGGCGAGGTCAAATTGCTCCTGCGCAATTAGATAGGGAGATTTTTTATCGTTCGACATGATCGTTTCGCCGCGCCTAACACGCTGCATCGTCTTGCTCGGTCCGAACGGCGTGCGGGGACGCGGGCGTGTTAGACGCGGTTTGTTTTAACGCTTTTAATTTTTCGGTCATGATTTCCCGCGCCACAGCGGGATTCGCTTGACCTTTGGTCGCTTTCATCAATTGCCCGACGAGAAAATTTATGACAGTTTCTTTGCCCGCCAGATAGGTTTGCGCCTCTTTGGGAAAATTTTCAAGCACTTGCTGCGCGGCGGCTTGAAGCGGCGCGCGGTCGCTCACTTGCGCGAGGCCCTTTTCTTGAATCACCGCGTCCGCGTCCTTGCCCGTTTCCATCATTTCGAGCAACGCGGTTTTCGCCTGCGTACTATTGATGGATTTATCGTTCACGCGCGCAATCAACGCGACGAGCTGCGCGGGCGCGATTTTTAACGTAGAAATGTCGCCGTCGAGGTTGGCAAAGATTTCACCCGTGAGCCAATTTGCAATCGCTTTGGGTGAAACATTTTTTGTTTTCCCAATCTCAACGGCGCTGTCAAAATATTTCGCCACCGCGCGTTCCGCGCTCAATACGCCCGCGTCATACGCGCTCAAACCCAATTCGTTCTGATAGCGCGCGCGTTTGGCGGCGGGCAGTTCGGGTAAACGCGTTTGGATTTCGTTCACCCATGCGCGCGTGACATGCAAGCGCGGCAAATCGGGTTCGGGAAAATAGCGATAGTCGTGCGCTTCTTCTTTGCTGCGCTGCGGCACGGTGACGCCGCGCGCTTCATCCCAGCCCATCGTCTCTTGCGCCACGCGGCCCCCCGCGCGCAAAATTTTTGCTTGGCGCGCGATTTCAAATTCGACGGCGCGGAACATGGCGCTGAGGGAATTCAAATTTTTGATTTCGGTGCGCGTTTGCGACAATTCAGCTGAACCGATGGGGCGCAGCGAAATGTTGGGTTCGATCCGCAGCGCGCCTTTTTCCATGTCGCCCGAACAGACGCCGAGATAGCGCAAAATTTGGCGCAGCGCGCTAGCATATTGTTTCACATCTTCGGCGGAATGTAAATGGGGCTGACTCACAATTTCCATCAGCGGCACGCCCGCGCGATTCATATCAATCAAAGACGAACCCGCGCCGTCGTGAAATAATTTTGCCGTATCCTCTTCGAGATGCACGCGGCGGATGCCGATTTTTTTTGTGACGCCGCCGCTTTCGATTTCGAGCCAACCGTCGCGCGATTGCGGCAAGTCGTACTGCGAAATTTGATAGCCCTTCATCAAATCGGGATACATGTAATTTTTGCGGTCAAATTTCGCCCATTCGGGAATTTCGCAGTTGAGCGCGAGCGCGGTGAGAATTGTCGCTTCGACGGCGGCTTGATTGATGACGGGCAGCGCGCCGGGCATGCCCATGCAGACGGGACAGACATGCGTATTCGGCGCCGCGCCGAACGCCTCCGCCGAACAGCCGCAAAACATTTTGGATTGGGTCAGAACTTGGGCGTGCACTTCGAGACC
>JAJVIA010000016.1:47460-81181 GCA_022072245.1 Anaerolineae bacterium | reverse complement strand
CGGGGATTTTTACCATCAACGCCGACGGCAGCAATGAGGAATTGATTTACGCGACGAACGAACCGCGTTCGCCCGATTGGAGTCCCGACGATTCCGAAATTGTGTTTTCGTATCAGGGCGCAACCAAAGGCGGCGAGACGCGCTGTTTTCGCGGGCGCTGTATGGAAACGCCTGCGACGACCGAATGGAAATTGGGCGCAGTCGCATTGAGCGACAACAGTTATCACGACGTGCGTTCGAGCGAAATCGCTTTCACGCCGACATGGAATGTAGACGGCACCATTGCGTACAATGACACGTCCATCGGTTTGATGACCACTTTATCAACGGGTGAACCTTCCGCGAATCCTTTCATTGGCGATTTGCGCGTGACATCCGATTCGTACAATCCATTACGCATCATGTCGCCGCAGTATTCGCCCGACGGCACAAAAATTGTGTATATGGTTCAGCAATCGCCGACATGGCAGATCGCGGTGGCGAACGCGGACGGCAGTGACGCGCATTTGTTGACGAGCGATGTCGTGCTGGCGTTGACACATCCGAGCAATGTCGCGCCCGTCTGGTCGCCCGACGGTTCGCAAATCATGTTCCTCTCCAATCGTAATGGGAAATGGGAAATCTTTGTCATGAACGCCGACGGCTCGAACGTGCAGCAAGTTTTGAAAAATGTAACGGACACCATTGATATTCAGTACGACTTTCAAGCGGGACGCATGTTGAGTTGGACGGATGCGGTCGCGTCACAACCGGAATGAATTTGCCAAGCGGCGCGGCGGTGACTTGTTGAACGCCAAAGAACCCGCCCAACCGGAATAAAAAACCGCCGCGCGATTTTGCGCGGCGGTTTTATTTTTTTTTCGGAACGCAGCATTTGGCGTCAGGGCGATACTTGGAGCGCTACATCCACTTCGAGCGTGATGGTATCTTCGATGCTCAGGACGCGCGGCACGCGCGGCTGTGGAATCCCAAAATCGTCGAACGTGAATTTGGTACTCGCGTGACACGTTCCTTCCGTCGCGCTCGTCGGCGTACAATTCACGTCCCAAGTCACATTTTTAGTCACATCGCGAATTGTGAGGTCGCCCATGAGTTGAAACGTGACGGGTCCGGTCGGCGGTAAGGTGGCGGGCAAACCGGATGTGGCAGTCGGCACAAAGGTCGCGTTCGGATATTGCGACGTGCGTAAAGTTTCGCGCTGGATAAAACCGTCGCGCATACTCTGGTCGCTTTTGAGCGTGGTCAAGTCCACCACAAATTTGCTGTCGGCGGAAACAATTGTGCCATCCGTCTTGCCGACGATTTGACCGCTCAATTGATCCGTCACGCCTACCGCGTCGCCCGGCAGCGATACGTTCGCCAGTTGTTCGCGCACGCGATAATTGGCTTTACTCTTGCCCGGCACGGCGATGAGGGTGACGGTGGCAACGTCGCCTCCGCTTGACGGCACATTCGTCGGCGCGGCGGCATTGGTAGATGTGGGCGCGTTGGTCGGCGCGGGCGCGTTGGTGGGCGCGGGCGCGTTGGTCGGCGCGGGCGCGTTGGTCGGCGCAGGCATATTCGTCGGCGCGGCGGTGGGCGGCGCGGCGGTGGGCGCGGACGTACCGGAACAGCCCGCGATAAAAATTGAAACGGTTAACGCCATCATGGCGATGGATAAAAGATTGCGAATCATACAAACCTCTCTTGTGAGTCAGCAGGCAAAACGCCAAAACTGCTTGTTAGGGTGGGAGCATACAGGATATTTCTGAGAAAACGCTAAAAAGAACCTGAGAATTCGTAGAGAACGTTCACGGCGATCCGCCAAAATAAAAAACGCGGCGCGCAATCAAACCGCGCCGCGTTTTTTAATTTCAATGGATTGTCAGGTTTTTTCTACCCCAACAGCTTGGCTTGAGCTGCCGCAAATTCCTCATCGTTCAACAACCCGGCTTGTACAGCTGCGCCAATTTTTCAAATGGTCGCACCCAACATTGCATTGGCATAAAACCTAAATGATAGGCGTAGTGAACATAACTATCAAGCCAATCAGAAACGCGATGCTGCCGATCAGCAACACCGCTATATCCAACGGCTGCCAGCCAAACTTGCCGCTCACGCCGCCGAAAAACAATACCGACGCGAAAATAATCGTGAACATCAGATAGCGATCCGAAATTTCACTGGCGACCTCCGCCGCCACCGCTTCAATGGTTGCGACTTGCTCCCAATGTTCGGCTTGAACCGTTTCCGCCAAAACAAATTCGGGCAATTGAAACGGCGTGGCGGGCGCGTCGGGATTGTTCCAAGGGTCCGTTTTTTTCCACGCGACGGCTGCGGTTTTGAGCGGTTCGGGAAAGCGCTGAGCCAGAAAATCGGCAAACGTGAGGTTTCCCTTGCTGACGGCTTCGACGTATTGACTGAACACGTTCACCTGAAGCGTAAGACGCTGTTCCGCCAAATTGGCAAAGTGTCCGCTTTTGACGATGGCCGTCGCCGACTTGGCTGAATGGCTGGTCTGCTCGCCGCCCCACTTGGCGGATTGATAACCGCCCCACGCCGTCGCAATCGTCGCCAACGCGAGTAAAACGGTGGACGCGATTTCGATGCGCTTGTGAAAAATTTCGGCGCGTCGTTCCTCTGAAATAAGACGGTCGAGAAAGCGGTTGCTGGTTGTAACGGGTTCGCTCGACATCCTAACGCTCACTCCCATACGCGCGCGCGGCGCTGTCCAAAGCGGTTTTCTTGTCTAGCGTCAAACATTAGCTTGGCGTTTGAAAATCATGTCGGACAAGACCCAAGCGTTTTTGAAAACGCTTGGGTCTTGCAAGGTTCACGGCGCAAGCTGCGGCAAATAGCCGGGGCCGAGTGGGATATTCAATACGAACCACAAGCCAAAGAGAATGAGCCACGCGACGAGAATCACAATCACGTACGGAATCATCAGGGAAATGATTGTGCCGATGCCCGCCTCTTTTTGATAACGCTGCGCGATGGTGAGAATGAACGGCAGGTACACCATCAACGGCGTAATCGAATTCACCGGCGCGTCGCCGATGCGATATGCCGCCAGCACCGATTCGGGCGCAACGCCCAAGCGGATAAACAGCGGCACAAAGATGGGCGCAAAAATTGCCCATTTCGGCACCGAACCCGGCATGATAAAGTCGAGCAGCACGATGACGAGGATCATCAGAAGCAAAAGCGGCAGCGCGCCCACATTGGCTTGTTCGAGAATGCCCGCCAAGACCACCGCAATCACGCGCGGCAAATTGCTGTAATTAAAAAAGGCGATGAACTGGCTAATCATCAAGAGCATGAACACCAGTCCGGCGAGACCGGCAAACGTTTTAGTGACGGCTTTGATAATGTCGCCGCTGCCCTTGAGCGTCCCGGCTGCTTTGCCAAACGCGATGCCGGAAATCAAGAAAAAGAGCATGATGACAAACAGTAAGCTGTCCATCAACGGCGAATTGCCTTCGATTTGTCCATCCGGTCGGCGCAGGGGCGCGCCCGGCGGAACGGTGAGGATCAAAATGACGACGAGCATCGCCAAGAATCCAAACAACGCGGCGCGCAAACCGCGACCTTCCGCTTCCGGCGAAATTTCTTCTTTGTCGCCTTCGGCATGGGCTTTGGGGCCCTTGTATTCGCCGAGACGCGGCGCAATAATTTTCTCGGTGACGATGGCGGCGACGAGCGCGAGAACGATGGAGGAACCGATGCCGAAGAATAGATTCGCCGCAATCGTAATCGGCTGCCCGCCCGCCAACGCGATGGATTCATTTGTGATTTCGGTGAGCATGGCGTCAATCGGGGTAGGGATGAGATTGACGGTAAAAATGGAGGCGACCCCGGCAAACGCCGCCGCCAACCCAACGAGGGGATGTCGCCCTACGCTTAGAAAGGCGGCGGCAGCCAAAGGTATCAGAATCAAATATCCGGCATCCGACGCGACGGACGAAAGCACGCCGACAAAGATAATGATGAAACTGAGCGCGCCCGCCGGAGCGACGGCGACGAGCTTGCGGATGAGCGCGTTCATCAACCCGGCTTCTTCGGCTACGCCTGCGCCCATGAGGGCGATAAAGGTGATGCCAATGACGGCAAAACCGGAAAAGTTCGGGACGAAGGAGGTAAAGATAAAACGAATCCCTTCGATGCTCAAGAGACTGCGAATAGAAATCGTCTCTTTTTGGATCGTAAATTGTTCATCGTAGGGTTGTGTCGGATTGTAATAGCCCGGCGCCGCGCTATCTTCGTACAAGTTGACGATAGAATCCATCGGCACCGGCACGGCAATTTCTTCGGTGACGCTGACGCCCAAAAGATTGAGAATCGCGGAAAGGACGATGACGCCGATGATGAGATAGAGAAACATCATCACCGGATGCGGCACCTTGTTGCCGACTTTTTCGATTAGACCGAGAATACCGCTCTGCGTCGCCGCAGGTTGAGCGCTCATTTCTGCCTCCTTGGGAAAAATGATCTTTGCTTGGCGTTAAGCTTCCGAAATTTCCGGAAATTTCGGAAGCTTAATAAGGTGTTGTACTGCAAACTTTATTCGTAATGGCGAAGAAATTCGGTGAGTAACCGCACGCCCACGCCCGTCGCCCCGGGCGCGTTGTAAGATTTGGCGGGTTTGTCCGCCCACGCCGTTCCCGCAATGTCGAGATGCGCAAAGGGATAATCGCCCACAAATGCGGCAAGGAACGCGCCGGCGGTAATCGAGCCAGCCGCGCGCCCGCCGACATTTTTCAGGTCGGCGATTTCGCTTTTAATCATCTCACGATATTCGTCCCACAACGGCAATTGCCACACGCGCTCGCCGCTCGCATTGCCCGCGCGGTTCAATTGGTCCGCCAAAGCTTGATTCGTGCCTATCAAGCCGATGGCGTGCGCGCCGAGCGCGATAATGACCGCGCCGGTCAAGGTCGAGAGTTCGACAATCGCGGCGGGTTTATAGCGCTGCGCGTAAAACAGCGCGTCCGCCAATACGATGCGTCCTTCGGCGTCGGTGTTCAACACTTCGATCGTCTTGCCGCTGAGCGTAGTCACCACATCGCCGGGCCGATACGCCGTGCTGCTCGGCATATTTTCGGCGGAGGAAACGAGACCCACCACGTGCAACGGCAGTTTCAATTCGGCGACAATTTGCATTGCGCCGTACACTGCGCCCGCGCCGCCCATGTCGGATTTCATGGTTTCCATCGCATCCGCCGGTTTGAGCGAGAGCCCGCCGCTGTCAAACGTCAACCCTTTGCCGACGAGACAAATGGTCGGCGTGTCTTTTTTCGCCGCGCCGTATTCCATCACGATAAAGCGCGGGTCGTTGGCAGAACCCTTACCCACCGCCAAAATGCCGCCGAACCCTTGCTTGGTCAATTGCGCTTTGTCGAGAACCGTCACCTTGAGCCCGAGCCGTTTGCCGAGCGCCAACGCCTCTTCGCCAAGTTTCGCCGGCGTCACTTCAAAACCGGGACCATTCACGAGGTCGCGCGCAAACGTTACGCCGCGCGCAATGACCTGACCGGTTTCGATGCCCGCGCGCGCCTGTTTTTCTTGCGCCTTGCTAAACACGGTGACGCGCTTGACTTGGAAGGTCTGTTCCGCCGGCAGTTCGGTGCGATAACGCCAATACCGATACGCGCCGAGTTCGATGCCTTCGGCGAACGCTTGCGCCGCCGCATCCGCCGGCAGGGGCAATTCGTCCTGTACGCCGACGGCGACGTCGGGCGCTTGCAGCTCGCGCGCTTTTTGGACGGCGAGCGCGCCTGCCTGCCGAAGCGTTTCCGGCGTGAACGCTTCGCGTTTGCCCAAACCGACCAACAACAGACGGCGCGGCGCCAGAGCGCCGCGTGGATACAACAAGAGAGTTTCTTTGGCGCGTCCGCGAAAATCATTCGGTTCAAGCAAAGCCGCCACATTGGCGGGCAACGCCGAATCCTCAAAACTCGCGAGCATTGTCAGTTCGGATGACGCGCTCAGAACATCGCCTGTTTTTACGCTAATATCCATTTTGCTCCTTTGAAAATGTATAACAAACTTGAAATTTGTCGTACCGCTTTGCCCCAACCTTAACCGACCAAATCTTGGATTGCTTCGTCGCGCGGTTCTTGGCGCGCGTGCGGCGCTTGGGGCGCGGCGCCGCCCCACAATTCCGCCAGTTGGATGCACATTTCCGTCGCGCGCGCCATGTCTTGGATGCTCACATATTCCAATGGGCCATGAATATTTTGCATGCCCGTAAAAAGATTCGGCGTCGGCACGCCCATTTCGGTCAAGCGCGAGCCATCGGTGCCGCCGCGCACCGGCAGCGAAAAATGTTCAATGCCCAATTTTTCGCACGCTTGCCGCGCCAAGTCAACCGGACGCATATCGTTTTCCAACCAATAGCGCATGTTGCGATATTGCGGCGTGACCTCGCACGTAATTTTGGCGCGCGGTTCGGTCGCTTGAATCGTCGCGCACACTTGATGAATCAATGCGCCTTGCGCGTTCAAATGATCCATTTCAAAATCGCGCAAAATAAAGTGCATCTCTGCTTGCGCCGCCGTTCCCGCCATGTGATACAGATGAATGAATCCTTGACGGTCGCTCGTCGTTTCGGGCGTCAACGTGATGTGCGGCAAGGTGTCGGTAATTTTCGCGGCGAGATGCAGCGCGTTCACCAATTTATCTTTGGCGATGCTCGGATGAATCGAGACGCCTTGAATCTGCACCGTCGCCTTGTCCGCCGAAAAAGTTTCGTACACGATATCGCCCAACGCGCTGCCGTCGAGCGTATAGGCAAAAACGGCTTGCAAATCGTCGGGCAAATTTTTATGCACGCCGCGTCCGATTTCTTCATCGGGCGTAAAGCAAACGCGAATGACGCCGTGCGCGATATTTTTATTTTGCAAGAGATGGCGGGCGAGAACCATCACAATGGCGACGCCTGCTTTGTCGTCCGCGCCGAGAAGCGTTTTGCCGCTCGCGGTCACAATATCGTCGCCAATTTTTTGGGCGAGATACGGCGAATCGTCCGGCGAAAGCGTCAGGTCGGGCGCGTCGGGAAATTTGATGACGTCGCCTTGATAGTTGCGATGCACGATAGGTTTGACGTCCGTGCCGTTGAACGCGGGCGCGGTGTCCACATGCGCGAGAAACGCAATCGGCGGCGCGTCGTTTTGAACGGTGGCGGGAATGGTCGCAATGACCGCGCCGTACTCTGTCAATTTTACATCCTGCGCGCCGAGCGCTTTTAATTCTTCTTGCAATGGCTTGAGCAAATCAAATTGCTTTGCCGTACTCGGCGAGGTTTTGGACGCTTCATCCGCTTGCGTATCAATTTTTACATAGCGGAGCAAACGTTCTTCGAGTTCTTGGTCGAATTGAGATTTCATAGATTTGCCAATTCCTCCAGATACACAATCGCGGTTTGGATGCCGCGTTGAAACATTTCGATGCTGTACTTTTCGTTCGGCGAATGAAGCCCGTCGTCGTCCAAACCAAAACCCATCAAGACGACGGGAATGTTCATCATCTTGGCGATTTCGGCGACGACGGGAATACTACCGCCGCCGCGCGTGAAAATCGGTTTCACGCCCCAACCCTTTTCGTACGCGCGCGACGCGGCTTGCATCGCGGGGCTGTCAATCGGAAAAAGCGCGGGATTGCCCGTCGTAAGCAGTTCGACGTTGACCTGAACCGTTGACGGCGTGATGGATTCGATGAGCGTTTTGATTTGTTCAAAAATTTTGTGCGGGTCTTGATTGCCGACGAGACGCGAAGAAACTTTGGCGCCCGCTTTGGCGGGAATAATTGTTTTGGGTCCGGGACCTGCCCAGCCGCTCCACAAGCCGTTAATGTCGAGCGTGGGCCGCGCCGAAATGCGTTCGCGGATGAGATATTCCAAATCGCCCCAAATTTCGGAAATGCCGGTGGACTGTTTGAATTGTTCGGGCGCCAAATCGGTCTTGGCAATCATGGCGCGTTCCTCGTCGGTCAGCGGCACGACATCATCATAAAAGCCGGGTACCGCAATCGTATTGTCGGCGTTGTACAACTTGCCGAGAATTTCGACGAGCGCGAGCGCGGGATTGTGCACCGCGCCGCCCCACAAGCCGCTGTGCAAATCTTCTTTGGGCCCGTCAACATGAATTTCGAGATATGTCATGCCGCGCAGACTGTGCAAAATCGCCGGTTCATCTATCGCGCGCATCGAGGTATCGCTAATGATGCAAACCTCCGCGCGCAGCAAATCGAGATGTTCCTTGATGAATGGCACAAGATTCGGCGACGAAATTTCTTCTTCGCCTTCGAGAAAAACTTTCACGTTCACCGGCGCGCTGCCGTTCGTTTTCAAATACGATTCGAGCGCTTTGACGTGAATAAACAATTGTCCCTTGTCGTCCGTCGCGCCGCGCGCAAAAATTCTCCCGTCCTTGATGGTCGGCTCGAACGGATTGGTGTTCCAGCCATCTTCCATCAGCGCCGGCACAACGTCGTAATGGCCGTACACCAAAACGGTTGGTTTGTCCGCGCCCGCGCCGAGCCATTCGCCATACACGACGGGATGGCCCGCCGTCGGCATGATGGCGACGTTTTGCAAACCCAACGCGCGCAGATGTTGTTCAAGCCATTCCGCCATGCGTTGAATGTCGCCCTTGTGCGCGGGGTCGCCGCTCAAGCTGGGAATCCGCAGCATTTCGCACAGTTCATTCACAAATTGGTCGTTGTGTGCGCGCGCGTATTCGCGCGCGGCGTCGCTTAAAGTTGGCATGTATTATTTTCCGATTCTGTTGGGACAAAGCATTGACATTCGCAGCTGTTCCAATTGGCGCGAATGTTCTCGTCAATGTTTTGTCCTACGCCTCGTAATCTGTTTTCTCTTCTTGAATAATCTCTTGGCTCGAAAGCGAACCCGGCGCGTATTTGGGCAAACCCAACGCCGGAATAATCGCCAGCAATGAAATGACCGCGATAATCAAAAACGTGGTTTTGAGCGAATTCAAGCGCGCCTCTTCATTGATGCGCACGCCCGCCTCGATTTGCGCGGGCGTCGCATTGGTTTTACCTAGAAATTCGCGCAGCTGGTCATTGCCGACAAAATCTACTTGGTTGAAATTGATTTCCGACGCCAACGCGGGCGGCAAACTTGAGGCGTTAAACCCGGACACAAGATACATGCCGAGCAGCCCAACGGCGACGACGCTCGCAAACGCCGCGCCCAACGCGGACGACATGTTGTTTGCCACGCCGCGCAGCGCGCCCACATCGCCCGCAAATTTTTTGGGCGATTCCGTCACCAACACATTAAACAGCAGCGTCAGCATCGTACCTTCGCCGAGACCCAGAATCGCGAGGCCCAGAATGACAAACAGCGTGCCCCAATCATTCAAGATGCTGTAACCGACGAACGCCGCGCCCGCCGCAATCAGCGCGAAACAAATAATGCCGAGTTGACGCGGCGTCACGCGGTCATAGAGCCGCACCGTCGCAATCGCGGCAACCGCCACCGCAAGCGTGTACGGCACAATCGCAATCGCGGTATAAAGCGGCGTGCGGTCCTGGACGAATTGAATATAGATGGGGATGAGAAAACTTACGGCGGTGCCTAACGCGCCCGCGACGAGAAAGGCGAGGACGGTATTTTTTTCGGTGGGACTGTCCAACACTTCGGGCGCCAGCAAGGGCGTTTTCTTTTGCGCCACGCGTTTATGCGTCCAGGCGAAAAAGCCCCAGCCCAACGCGAGACCCACGAGGAACAAAATGGGCGTGAGCGAAAGACCAAAGAGCGAAAACGGCGCTTCGGGATTCGCCCAGAACAAACCCCATTCGTTGATGTTGTTGAACGCAAACAGAATGGACGCAATCGCCGCCGCCGAAAGCGCGACGCCAATCAAGTCAACTTTGATTCCGGATTGACGCGGCACCGGCGCGAGGCGAAAACTCAACGCCAACACAATGACGGACAAGAGCGCAATCATGCCGAACGAATAACGCCAACTCAGAAACGTGGCGATAAACCCGGCAATGACAAACGCGACGCCGCTGCCGATGGCGGGCATCGCCGCCAAGATGCCCAACGCTTGCGCTTGCTGTTTGTCGCGATAGTTTGACGCAATCAGAACGACCAGCGTCGGCACGAGGAGCGCGGCGGCGATGCCGGAAATTCCTTGCGCGAGATTCATCATCGTCGCGTCGGTCGCAAACGCCATGAGCGCCATCGAGGCGCCATGTCCGATGACGCCGATTTGGAAAATCAAACGTTCGCCAAAGAGCTTGCCGATTTTTGCGCCGAGCATGACGAACGCGGCGACGAACAAGGAATAGATAACCAGCGCCGTCCCCACCGCAGTAGCCGGCACGTCGAGCGTCTCGGAGATGGGACCAATCGAGACCGGCAAGGCATTGACGTTAAACACCATCTGCAACTGCGCGAGAACGATGATGATGAGGGCAAACCACGAGGCATGTTGCGCGATGGATTCAGTTCGAGTCGAAACTGTGTTAGATGCCATGAAGATTTATCCGAGTTGATTCGACATTTGGGAGGTGTAAAAAAATGGTAGTAACGAATTACTACCATTTTTCTCGTTGCGCCTCTAACGACTTGCCACGACTTGCATGGCGCCGCTTGCATCGCGGATAGTCAAGATGTCATTCGATATATCATACGTCGCGGAATTTTGCAGCGCCGCGAGGAATTGCGCTTCTTGGTCCATCACGCCTTGGGGCGTTTCGCAAAACATCCGCGTGCTGCCAAGCGGTCCGACTTGAAGCGTCGCGCCGTCCACTTGGTAACTGCCGTTATAGTTGTTGCAGCCGGAATTGCCGCTGACCATTCCATCCGCGCCAAAGTTCAAAGTGATTTTGGTGTCGGCGCTGAGCGTAACGACGGCTTGCTTGCCATTGTTCACGCTGGTCACATTCCAATTCCCCGCCAGCGTCGCCGGCGCGCGTTTTGTTGCGGTGACTTGCATCGCGCCGCTTGCATCGCGGATGGTGAGCATGTCGCCGGAAATTTCATACGTCGCAGAATTTTGCAGCGCGGCGAGATATTGCTGTTCCTGCGCCATGACGCCTTCCGGTTCGCCACACGCCATCAGCGTCGTAATCAATTGCGAAACTTGGAGCGTGGTATCCGTGCTGGTAAATCCGCCGCCATAGCTATTGCAGCCCGAATTTCCATTCACGCGATTGTCGTCGCCAAAATTCAAAGTAATCGCGGTACCGTTCAAGAGCGATACCACCGCTTGTTTGCCGTTGTTGTAACCGGTCACATCCCACGCGCTGCCCGCGAGGGTCGTCGGCGCAACCATTTTCGCAACCACTTGCATCGCGCCGCTATTGTCGCGGATGGTGAGCGTGTCGCCCGCGATTTCAAAAGTCTGCGCGCTCTGCAGCGCGGTGAGGTACCGCATTTCTTGCGCCATAACGCCGTCGGGTTTGTGGCACAATTTGAACGTCGTCGCCAAACCGCCGACATGCAAAATGTCGCCGAGCGTATCAAAGGGCCCCATGTAATTATTGCAGCTTGCGTTGCCGTTCACGCGGCCATCCGTTCCAAAATTCAACGTAATCGCGGTATCGGGAATCAGCGAGACGACGGCTTGCTTGCCGTTGTTGTAATTGACAACCTCCCATTTTGTGCCGGCGAGGCCCTCGGGCGCGCTCGGGACAAACGTCATCGAACCGCTGTCGAATTTGAATTCAAGAATGAGCTTGCCGTCCTTGAAAAAATACGAACTCACATTGGTCAATTGGCGAACATATTCATCGCCCAATGAACCCTCTGGACACGCGACGAGCGTGGAAGGTCCGGGCGTAATCGTCAATTGGTTGCCGTCGGTCGTGTACGTGCCATTGACTTGATTGCAGTCCGCTTTGATGGAAACGCGTCCTGCCGGTAAAAACGAAAGCAGATAATTGTCCGGGTCGTCGGGCGTGACCTGTTTGTCGTCGCTAAAGAGCGAGCCGGTCCATTTCCACACCGTGCCGCTCAATGTTTGCGCGGGCGCGGCGGCTGGCTGCGCGGTTGTAGCGGTCGCGCCATCCGCTTTCGCGGGAATACAAATTTTCCAGCCGACTTCGATGAGGTCGGGATTGTCTATCTTGTGAAAGGAGGAATCGGTTTCAGCTTGCGCGTTGGTCGCCGAAACAATCGGCGCGTACGCTTTGACGTCGCCGTATGCTTTGGCGGCGAATTGCGAGAGTGAATCGCCCGCCGCTACAGTTTCAACCGTAGCGCAGACGAGCGCGGTTTGGGCAAAAGCCCGCGCGCTGTGCCACATGGTCAACATCAACAACGCCGTGACCATTGCAAGGGTAAAGAGTTTTTTCATTTTCTTTCTCCAAAAACTGCGGCGCGCCAAACAGCGGAGAAGCCAGCGCGCCGAACCAAATATAGCATAAATGCTATACCGAGAGCTTGTGGACGCTTGAGCTGCGTCACGCTTTTGATTCGTCCGAAACCCGCGCCGCGTTCAGGCGGACGCCATGAATGAAACAAGATGATGGACGCGGATAAAAAAATAACCATCCATCAACCCACTGGATGGTTACACGGGAGCGACGGGTTTCGAACCCGCGATCTCGGCCTTGACAGGGCCGCGTGTTAGGCCAACTACACCACGCCCCCACGGACGAGCCGCACTATAGCACACCGCCCCACGCCTGTCAACTTTTTTTTGCGCGTTCGCGCGCCCAAGTAAAAACGGCAAAAAATCCTTGCGCCGCGCGCAAGGGCTTGATTCACATTACATTTCTCTTTCGCCGCCGCGCGCCGCCGCGCCGTTCGCCGCTCTGCCGCGCAGCGCCTTTTCATTCGCACGCGAGCGCGCGGCGAACCGGAAATCCGCGAAAATCTAACTTGTTTCGCGCGAAATCGCCGCGCGGCGGCGTCCGCGTTTGAAATAGCGCGCGGCGCGCGGACGTTTATATTTTGCGCGCGCCGCATATCGCATAGTCATTTCGCACGCAATTTCTATTGAAATCCGCGCGCGCCTAGTGTAAAATCAGACTATCTGCAAACTCGCAGCAGAAATTTAATCTCGAATGTTGTTACCGTTTCACTTGTTACCCACGAGCGGTTACCGCCTCACAGGTGAAACCAACGCAACTCGAAGGAGACGCCCATGAAGATTCTCACCTCGCGCTATACGCAAATCGGACTTGCCCTCATTCTCGCGGTTCTGTTGATTACCACATTCAGCGCTTCCGCGTCCGCATCAGGGCCCGTCTATCATACCGTCCAACCCGGACAAACCTTGTTCAGCATCGCCTCGCACTATGGCGCTTCGGTCTGGGCAATTTCCTGCGCCAATGGTTTGTTCAACCCGAACTATATCTATGCGGGCCAAGTCCTCGTCATTCCGCAAGGCCCGATGAGTAGCTGCGCGCCGGCGCACCAGCCGCCCGCGCCGCAACCGGTGTCATGGCATCCGCACACTCCGACGTTGGGTTGCTATTACACAGTTCGCTGGGGCGATCATCTGTTCCGCATTGCGTTGCGGTACAATGTGCCATGGACGGTCATCGCGCAAGCCAACGGTTTGCATAACGGCAACTATATTTATGCGGGCCAAGTCTTGCGCGTTCCGTGCGTCTGGTAATTCGTGTTAGCCCAGTGGCGCGTGCGGTTCGATTGCATCGCCCTGCGTCGCCAAGCGCTGGCCCTTCATGGGACTCGCCTTGCCGGGTCCATCCTCAATGAGGAATCCAGTGAACGGTCAACTTGCACGCTTTGACGCGAACACGCCAAACGCTAGCGCATCAAGCAAAAAAGGGGAGCATAAAACGCGACGCGTTTCATGCTCCCCTTTCCGTTACAGCCGGTTTTTTTTCGCGCCGCCGTAATTATTGGGGCGCGGTTTTTTTCAAAATATCTTGCGTGTGCATCTTGTCGTGCAGCGCCAAAATTTTCAACATCCCGCGCACGGTTTGGTCGCCCCAAGCCGCATGAACCCCGCGCCGTTCCAATTGTTCCGCCTCCAACGTATCCATCCACGCCAACGTTTCCGCGCGCGCCGCGTGCAGGGTCTGGAGGATATTTTCAAAACCGCGCGCGCGCAGTTTGTCCGTCATGTACGCGTTAAAGCGGTCCAACTCAAAGGGGCCCGTGAAATCGGGATATTCAGCCGCCACTTTACGCAGCTGCACGGGCGCATCGCGCGTCAACATCAATTTCGCAAATTTGAGGTTGATGATTTCGGCTTGCGCCAGATGCGCCAATACATCATTCACCGCCCAACCATCTAAAAACGGCTCGGCGCGCGCGGCCTCGCTCAACGCGTCGAGCGCCGCCAAGAGTTTGCCGCGTTCGAGCGTCAATTTATTTTTAAGCGTTTCGATTTCGGGAATGGAACTCATGCGCCGATTATACCAAGTTTCCATTTTTTTTGTAGCGGCGCGGGTTTGGGGACAATCCGCGCTTGCACTATAATTCAAGCGAGTTCGTGGCACGCGTTTCGCTCGGCGCGTCCCACTGTGGACCCGGAATGTTTTATCCATTATTTTCTGTAACCCGTTGGTTTGGCGTATTGGGCGCGTTCGTCCTCCTCATCTTGGCAAGCGCTCCGCTTGCCGCGCAATCCACCGCCCGCTATTACTATTTTCAAGGCGCGCAAATTCCGTTGACGGTCAACCCGCGTCTCGTCGCCGTACAGTTTGTTCCCGACACCTCGCCCGCCGCGCAAAAGCAGATTGTAGAAAGCGTCAACGCTGTGGAAAGTTTTGAAAGCGGCGTACAAATACCCGTCGGCAATTTCGTTTTTCTGCCCGTACGCGCGGGCCGCGATACCATCGCCGCCGCCGAACAACTCGCCGCGCAGCCCGGCGTGCAAACGGCGTCGCCCGTCTATGCCGCCGACTCGATGCAGTTGGCGGAAAGCGGCGAATTTCTCGCGCGCTTCAAAAGCGCCTGGACGGATGCCGAGATTGCGGCGTTCAATCAACAGCGCGACGTCGTCACAGTGCGCGCGCTGCCCTATTCGGACCGCGTGTGGCTTTTGAAACCCGCCGCCGCCAATCCGCGTTCCGCGCGCGAAATGGCAAACGCGTATGTCGAAGCGGACGCGGTTGAATTTGCCGAACCCAATTTTGTCATGCGCGAAACCGCGCCGCGCCCGTTGACGCCCAAAACGGTCTTGGCGCCAGAAATGACGCCGAACGACCCCGCCTTTCAACAACATCTGCAATGGGGTTTGCAAAATACCGGTCTTTTTCAGAGCGCCATCGTCGGCGCCGACATTAACGCCGTGAACGCGTGGAACGTGACGCAAGGCGCGAGCGATATCGTGATTGCGGTCATTGACGAAGGCGTGGATGCCTCGCATCCGGACTTGGCAGGCAAGGCGTTGCCGGGTTACAACTCGTTATACGGCAATAACGACGCCGCGCCCAAAAACGGCGACAATCACGGCACTGCCGTCGCGGGCGTCGCGGCGGCGCGGGCGAATGACGCGACGGGCGTCGCGGGCGTTTGTTGGTACTGCAAAATTTTGCCGGTCAAAGTCGCCGAGCGCGACCCGCAAGGCAATTGGACGACCAACACCGCCGCGTTGGCGAGCGGTATCAATTGGGCTTGGCAAAACGGCGCGGATGTTTTGAACAACAGTTGGACCATGACAACGCCAAGCGATACGATTTTGAATGCGCTTGTCGCCGCGCGTTTTAGCGGGCGCGATAGCAAAGGCAGTACGATTGTTTTTGCAGCGGGCAATGAAAACAACAGCGCGGTCTCGTATCCCGCGAATTTGAATTCGTTCGTCATTGCCGTCGGCGCGTCGAATTGGTGCGACCAACGTAAAATGCCCGCTTCGGACGCGTGCAACAACAACAACACATCGTGGGGATCCAATTACGGCGCCGCGCTCGACCTCGTCGCGCCCGGCGAAGCTATTTATACAACGTGCAATGTCGGGCAATGTCCCGGCAATTCTTCGTACGCCTATTTTTCGGGAACTTCGTTCGCCGCGCCATTTGTATCCGGCGCCATCGGCTTGTTG
Organism: Anaerolineae bacterium; assembly: GCA_022072245.1. Taxonomy (GTDB): domain Bacteria; phylum Chloroflexota; class Anaerolineae; order UBA4142; family SHND01; genus SHND01. Next base: position 65,210 of record JAJVIA010000016.1, on the reverse strand, counting down.
TATTCGCTCAACCCAAATCTACAGCCCAATGAAATACAAACCATTTTACAAAATGGCGCCAAAGATTTGGGCGCGGCGGGACGCGACAATGCGACCGGGTACGGCCGTTTGGACAGCGCCAAAAGTATCGCGCAGCTGTATAATTTGAATTTGAGCGTGAGCGACCAGCGCGTCCTCGCGCGGCCGGGCGAAACTTTGACCTACACCCTCAACTATGCCAATACCAAATTGACCGCGATGGGCAACGTCGTTCTCACGGTCGCGTTACCCGCGCACACCACGTATCTCAGTTCAACGCCCGCCTTTACGCCGCAAGGCGACCTGTACACGTTGAATCTCGGTACGCTGGCGGGGTACGCGACGGACAGCGCGACCTTTCGGGTTCGCGTCCAGTCCGCCGCCGCCGGGCAAAAAATGATTTTGAACGCCAGCATCGTCAGCGCGTTTCCCGAATCCAATACCGCCGACAATGCCGCGAGCGACACGACGCTCGGCATTCAATCGCAAAATTACTTGCCGCTAATTTTGCGCTAGAAAAAAATTTTTCCGATTTTTTTGGGGGGAAATCCGACCGCTTACCCGCAGATTTTAATCTGCGAAAATTTTGGCGCGAGGCGCTTTGCATTTTTGGGAAACGCAAAACGTCTCGCCGCCCCCAAAGGAGCTTTTTGCCATGAACAGAAAAATTTTGTTTTTCCTCGCCGTCATGGCGCTGCTCGGCGCGAGCGCGTTAGCTGTTTTGGCGACGACTTCCGTCCAAGCCAAAAAAGACACGAAACCGGTTCGAGCCAAAATCGAATGGTCCCAGCCGCGCATCCAAGCGCAAGTGAAAAAAGGCGCGACGATTCAAACGACGCTCACCTTTACGCCGACAGTCAATCTCACCAACGCGTCATTCCGCGTCGCCGCCGCGATGCAAGATACGGTCGCTATCGAGCCGTCCAGTTTTGCGACCTTGACCGCCGGAACGCCAACCCAAGTCCAAGTCACCTTTACCGCGCCCACCGAAGGCAAACACAAAAAATTTCGCGGCATCGCGACGTTGATTGACGAAAATTATTTGTTCGCCAAAGCGCTCAAGTTGCGCTTTAACATCGTCAAATAAATTGCGCGCGTCCCGTTCGCGCTACAATGAATTTTTTATGCGCGCCGCGCGCAACATCGGGTATAATCCAAACATCCGCTTTTTGTAACGCGCGCGCGGCGCGCCCTGTACAGCAATGAACAAGCGAACTTTTATCGTCCTCATCGCAGTCCTTTCGTGCGCCATCCTAAGCGTCGGCGGCGTATTGATTGGCGTGACTTTTTATTTACAAAACAACGCCGCCGTCGCCGCGTTCGAGCCGCAACCCAAAACCGCGCCGCTCCAAGCGCCCGCCGCGAGTCCGCTCACCAAAGGCAGTCCCGCGCCCGACTTTCAAGTTGTGACGATGGATGGGACTTTGCTCAATCTTTCCGATTTTCGCGGCAAGCCCGTCGTCGTAAATTTTTGGGCGTCGTGGTGCGGACCCTGTACCGCCGAAATGAAAACCATTGAAGCGGTGTATCAAAAACACGCGAACGACGACGTCGTAATTTTGGCGGTCAATCAAGGCGAAAGCGACGACACGATCAAAGGGTACGGCGAATTGTGGAAATTGAATTTTCGCCTGACGCGCGACCCGAATCAAAAAGCCGGACAACTTTATAAAGCGCTCGCTTTGCCGACGACCGTATTTGTGGACAAGGACGGCAAGGTGTACGAATATCACATCGGCGGACCCATGACGCAAGAGTTTATCGAAAAACGCGTCGATGCGATGCTCGCCCAATAAAAAATCATGGACGAAATTCTAGACGAGATTCAAACTTGGCGCGCGCGCGGCGACGACGTCGCGCTGGCGACCGTCGTCTGGACGGGCGGCTCGACGCCGCGCGCCATCGGCGCCAAAATGGCGGTCAACGCGCGCGGCGAATTTGTCGGTTCGGTTAGCGGCGGCTGCGTCGAAGGCGCGGTGATTGACCAGGCGCGCGCCGTGTTGAAAAGCGGCAAACCGCAATTGTTAAATTACGGCATTTCCGACGATATGGCGTGGGATGTGGGCCTCGCGTGCGGCGGCAGCATCCAAGTCTTTGTCGAAAAAATTTGAACGCGGTGACAAGCTGACGTGTCCGAATGGTTTGATCAATTTGCCGAACTCTGCGCGGCGAAAAAAGTGTTTGCGCTCGCGACGGTGGTGCGCGGCGAAAATCTCGGCGCCAAACTCATCATCCACCCCGACGGCACGTACAGCGGGTTGTTGGGCGACGGCGCTTTGACCGAGAGCGTCATTGGCGACGCCGTGCGCTTGATGGCGTTGGAACAATCCGAAACCATCGCCTATGACGACGTTCATGTTTTCATCGAAACGTACGCCCCGCCGCCGCGACTCCTCATTGTCGGCGGCGTGCATACGGCGATTCCCTTGGCGCAATACGCGCAGCTGTTGGGTTTTCGCGTCACCATCGTAGATGGGCGCGGCCGCTTTGCCACGCGCGAACGTTTTCCCGACGTGGACGAATTGATTGTGGAATGGCCCGACGACGTGATTCCGCGTTTGCAGATTGACCAATCCACGTATGTCGTCGTTTTGACGCACGACCCCAAATTTGATTTGCCGACGCTCAAAGCGCTGGCGACGACTCAACCGCGTTACATTGGCGCGATGGGTTCGCGCGAAACGCGTCGGCAGCACATGGCAGAGCTGCGCGCGCAAGGCGTATCGGATGAATTTTTGAAAACGGTGTACGGGCCCGTCGGTCTCGACCTCGGCGGCCGTTCGCCCGCCGAAATGGCGCTCGCCATCATGGCGCAAATTATCGCCGTGCGCTATAACCGCCGCGGCGGCCATTTGATGCACGCGGCAGCGGAATGAAGATTGCGGTTGACTATACCTCTGCCGCGCGCCAGCGCGCCGGCATCGGACGGTATACGCGTTCCCTGCTGCGCGCGTTAGCGGCGCAAGATTCGGTCAATGCCTACGCCTTGTATGTGCCGCGCGACGCGTTGTACCTCGACGACGCGCGCGCGTTTCCCAAAAATTTTCGCATCGCGCGCGCGCCGTTGAACGAGCGCTACATGGTCGCCCTGTGGCAGCGCGCGCAACTGCCGCTGCCCGTCGAAACTTTTGTCGGACGCGCGGACGTTTTTTATTCGCCCGATTTTGTCCTGCCGCCCACGCGCGCGCGCCGCAAAATTTTGACCATCCACGACCTCTCGTTCAAACGTCATCCCGAAACCGCCGTGCCAAATCTGAAATGGTATCTGGAAGCGGCTGTGCCGCGCGCGATTGCGCGCGCCGATTTGATTCTCGCCGATTCCAATGCCACGCGCGACGATTTGCAAGAATTTTTCGCCGTGCCGTCCGCGCACATTCAAACCTTGTATTCGGGCTATGACGATTTTTTTCAACGCGTCGCCGACGCGGCAACCCTTTCCGCCGTCCGCGCCAAATACGAATTACGCAAACCGTTCATTTTGAATGTCGGCGCCATCGAGCCGCGCAAAAATTTGACGCGCCTGATTCAAGCGTTTGCAAACTTGCGCCAACGCCGCGATTTGGAATTGGTGATTGCGGGCGGACGCGGCTGGATGTATGATGAAATTTACGCGGCGCCGGAGAAATTTGGCGTGAGCGCCCAAGTGCGTTTCATCGGTTTCGCGCCCGACCAAGATTTGCCCGCGCTCTATTCGCTCGCGGAATTATTTGTGTATCCGTCGCTGTATGAAGGATTCGGTTTGCCGGTCTTGGAAGCGCTCGCGTGCGGCGCGGCGGTGGTCACGTCCAACAATTCTTCCCTGCCCGAAGTCGCGGGCGATGCGGCGCTGTTGATTGACGCGCGCGATGTCGAAGCGTTGACGTGGGCGATGGAACGCTTGCTCCAAGATTCGCAATGGCGTGGTATGATGCAAACCAAAGCGTTGACGCAAGCCAAAAAATTTTCGTGGACAACCAGCGCGGCAGCATTGCAGCGCGCGTTGACCGCCTAACGCCGCATGATGCAGCGACTTTTTTTTCGGTGGCGCTATTGGCGCGGGCAAACGCCGTGGGACACGTATGTGACGCCGCCCGAAGTGACGGCCTGGGTCGCCCAAGCGAATTTGCCGCGCGGGCGCGCGCTCGATCTCGGTTGCGGCTCTGGCACAAACGCCATTTATTTGGCGCAGCAGGGATTTGAAACCGTCGGGATTGATTTTGTCCCGCGCGCCATCGAACGCGCGCGCGCGCGAGCGCGCGCGGCAAACGTCACGGTAGAATTTCGCTGCGCCGACGTCTTGAATCCCGGCGCGTTCGCGGCGCCGTTCGATTTCTTGCTCGACATTGGCTGCTTGCACAATTTCGGCGCCGCGGCGCAAACGCGCTATGCCGCCAACGCGCGCCAATGGACAAAGCCCGGCGCCACGCTCTTGCTGTACGCGTTTTTTCCGCACCGCCGCGGCGCGCGCAACTGGGGCCTCGCGCGCGCGGACGTGGAAGCGTTATTTGCGCGCGCCTTTGATTTGCGTCATTATGCCGACGATGGAAAATCTGCCTGGTACGAATGGCAAAGGAAACAAGATGCCAGCGAAAAATAAACGAACCTCAAAAACAACCCCGGTTCGGCGCGCGCGCACGAGCGCCAAACCGCCCGCGCCGCCTTTGGATATTCGCGGCGGCGATAAAACGCTCGCGCCCAAACGCGTCAGCGATTCCCAAATGCGCTTGTCGTTGGTGATGAATCCCGATTTGGCGAATCCGCTGGGCAATGTGCATGGCGGCGAAATTATGAAATTGGTGGACGAAGGCGGCGGCTTTGCGGCAATGAAACACGCGCGCAATGTCACCGTCACCGTGGCGATGGATTCCATGACCTTTCTTTCGCCCGTGCATGTCGGCGCGCTCCTCTCGCTCAACGCGTCGGTGAATTGGGTCGGACGCACTTCGATGGAGGTGGGCGTGCGCGTCGAAGCCGAGAACGTCGTGACGGGACACATCACGCACACCAATTCCGCGTATCTCGTCTATGTCGCGCTCGACCAGTACGGTCAGGCGACGCCGGTGCCGCCATTGATTTTAGAAAGCGACGAAGAGCGCCGCCGTTGGGAGGAAGGCGCGGCGCGGCAGCGCTATCGTTTGGCGCAAGCCAATAAAAAATCCAACTCGACGTAAAGGGCTGTCATGAACAACGCGACGCAATTCTTTGGCGTTATTTTAATTGTCGTAAATATCGTTTGCGCGCTCTCGCTCGGGGCGCAAGTGCGTTTGACGTATCGGCGCAAAAATAATATCGGCGTCAGTTGGGTGCCCTACACCATGGGCTTGACGAATGCGTCCGTCGGTTTAGTCTATAGTTTGATGATTGCCGACGCGCCCTTTATCATTGCCAATTTGGTGTGGTCGCTGATGAACGGTATTATGGTGGTCTTGTTGTTTCATTATCGGCGGCGCGCGCCAATTCACAACGCGTCCGCGTAATCAGCGTTTGTTAAAGCTAACGCGCGACAGACTCAAAGCTTGGCAGATTAAAACCGGCAAAGCAAATTTCAAGCAAGCGTTTCGGCGCGCGTCCAAACCCAAACCAAGCATCCGCTTATATTTGACCAAGGAGCAAAGCTGCTATGAAGTTAGCCAATCGCATGAACAATCTCGGCACGGAAACGGCGTTCGAGGTTCTCGTCAAAGCGCGCGCGCTCGAAGCGCAAGGGCGCGACATTATTCATCTCGAAGTGGGCGAACCCGATTTTGCGACGCCCGAAAATATCGTCGAAGCGGCGGTGACGGCGGTGCGTCACGGCGCGACCAAGTACACGCCGAGCGCGGGCATTCCCGAACTGCGCGCGGCGATTGCGAAACGCGTGAGCGAATCGCGCCACATTCCCGTCAATCCCAATCAAGTCGTCGTCACGCCCGGCGGCAAACCGATTATGTTTTTTATCATGCTCGCGCTGGTGGACGCCGGCAGCGAAGTGGTGACGCCCAATCCCGCGTTCCCGATTTACGAGAGCATGATTCGTTTCACCGGCGGCGTGCCGCGTTTTTATCGCCTGCGCGAAGAAAATAATTTTCGTTTCGACCCGCAAGAATTTCGTTCGCTCGTCAACGAAAAAACAAAACTCATTATTCTCAATTCGCCGCAGAATCCCACCGGCGGCGTATTCACCACAGACGACCTCGCCGTGATTGCAGAGCTGGCGACGAAATACGATATTCCCGTTCTCGCCGACGAAATTTATTGGCAAATCATTTACGACGGCGAATTTCAAAGCATTACGCAATTCCCTGGCATGTTGGAGCGCACCATCATTCTCGACGGGTTTTCAAAATCGTACTCGATGACGGGTTGGCGTTTGGGTTTTGGCGTGATGAATGAAACGCTCGCGCCGCACATTACGCGCTTGATGACCAATTCCAATTCGTGCGTTTCGGCGCTAACGCAGTGGGCGGGCGTCGAGGCGTTGAACGGCCCCCAAGAATCCGTCGAAACGATGCGCCGCGCGTTTCAAGAGCGCCGCGACGCGATTGTGGAGGGGATGAATCAAATTCCCGGTTTCACTTGTAAAAAACCAGCCGGCGCATTCTATGTCTTTCCCAACATCACCGGCACGGGTTGGGATTCGCGCAAGTTGGCGGATTATATTTTGAATGAAGCGGGTGTGGCGTGTTTGAGCGGCACCGCGTTCGGCGAATATGGCGAGGGCTATTTGCGTTTCAGTTACGCCAATTCGTTGGAAAATATCCGCGAGGCGCTGCGGCGGATCCGTCAAGCCGTAGAAAAAATTCAGGATTAAAAAAAATTCTCGCAACGCGGTTGCGAGAATTTTTTTATCACGCGTACATTTCCGGTTTCAGCACGCCGATATACGGCAAGTTGCGATAGAGCTCGTCAAAGTCCAAACCGAACCCGACGACAAATTCATTGGGAATGTCAAAGCCCACATAGTCGAGCGCGATGTCCACTTCACGGCGTTCGGGTTTATTGAGCAGCGTGCAAATTTTCAAACTCGCGGGATTGCGCGCGCGCAGCGTTTCAATCATATAGTGCAGCGTGTGTCCGGTGTCAATAATGTCCTCGACAATCAACACGTGCCGCCGTTCGATGCTCGCGTTCAAGTCCATGAGAATCCGCACCACGCCCGACGATTCGATGCGTTTGCCGCCGTATGACGAAATCGCCATGAAATCCAATTCGTGCGGAATGGACATGGCGCGCGACAAATCGGACAAAAAGATGACGCCGCCTTTCAAGACGCACACGAGCAGCGGGCGCAAGTCGGCGTAATCGCGCGCGATTTGCGCGCCCAATTCATAGATGCGCGCTTGGAGCGCGTCGCTGGGAATCAAAATTTTGGCGAGATTGTCTTCAAGGCGCATGGGAAAATGGGACAGATGACAAGTGACGGGGAATGTTTGTGCGTCAAACGTCATCCGTCAAAATATGATTCTTGTTGGAACGGCAAAGATTGTAGCATGTCCTCAAATGCCGTGCAACAAACGCGACACGCGCGCGTGATGACTTGCGCGCGTTGTTCCCCTTTGCCGAATCCTCCTTGAACAAAACTCTAAACTCGCGCCGCCGATGGACACAAGCGAGACAAGCAGTTAATTTGACCTTCTACTCTTCGCGGTTATAATAGCCACTTGCGTCCGTAGGATGCATTTAACCGATTGCGAACAAGGAATGCGCGGCGTACGCGGCGCACAGGAAGGAAACAGCACGAAATGGCTGAAGAAATTATTTTATCCGTTAAACCTCGCGAGATTGTGGGCAAACAAGTGCGCGCGCTGCGCCGCGCCGGTTGGATTCCCCTCTCGGTCTATGGCGCGCACACCACCGCCAAAAATTTGCAAGCCGAAGAACGTCCTTTGCGTACGGTCTTGCACAAAGCCGGACACAATCGGCTCATTCGGCTCGACAACGGCGACGGCAAACCGCACCTTGTCATTGCGCGCGAAATTCAACGCGAACCCATCAGCGGCAATTTGTGGCACGTGGATTTTCAAGAAATTTCGTTGACCGAAAAGATGCAAGTGGATGTGCCGATTGTGCTGCATGGCACGTCGCCCATTGTAAAAAGCGGCAACGGTTTGCTGCTGCGCGGCTTGGAAAAAATCGCCGTGCGCGTGCTGGCGGCGGACCTGATTCCCGAAATTCAATTGGACATTTCCGGTCTGCAAAATATCGGCGACTCGATTCACGTCTCGAATTTGGAATTGGGCGACAAGGTTGAAATTCTCACCTCGCACGACGAACTGCTCGCCAAAATTATTCCGGTCAAAGAAGAAGTCGTCGAAACCGAAGCGCCCGTGGCAACCGCCGAAGTCGAAGTGGTCAGCAAAGGCAAGAAAGAAGAAGACGAAGCCGAAGCCAAGAAATAATATTTGGCTGTGCGGCGCTGGCACGCGTCAAAATTGGCGCCGTTCGGCGGCGGCAATCCGTGTTTCGGACCCCAAGGATTTTTGCGCTAGGGCGTGGCTGCGATTTTTCGCGTCGCCGCATGGCTCTCCGTACAAATCCTTGGGGTCTTGTTTGGACTTGTGCTATAATCCGCCAGAATGATTGTTGTTTTTCCGCATAGGAGCGTTGTACCGTGACGAGCGCGCTGACCAATCCCTTTAATGCAATTTTCGGCGCGTTCTCGCGCGACATTAGCATTGACCTTGGCACGGCGAATACGCTCGTCCTCGTGCGCGGGCGCGGCATCACCATCAACGAACCTTCCGTCGTCGCGATTGAACGCCGCAGCAAGCGCGTCCTCGCCATCGGCTCGGAAGCCAAGCAAATGGTGGGCCGCACGCCCTCTGACATTATCGCGATTCGTCCCCTGCGCGATGGCGTCATTTCCGATTTTGACGTGACCGAAGCGATGTTGACGCATTTCATCCATCGCGTTCACGACCAAACTTTTTTACCCCTGCCCCACCGGCCGCGCGTCGTCATTGGCATCCCTTCCGGCGTCACCGAAGTCGAAAAGCGCGCGGTCAAAGACGCCGCCATCAGCGCGGGCGCGCGTGAAGTGCATCTCATCGAAGAACCGATGGCGGCTGCCATCGGCGCGGGTTTGCCGGTCACCGAAGCGGTCGGTTCGATGATTGTGGATATTGGCGGCGGCACGACCGAAATGGCGGTCCTGTCGCTCGGCGGCATCGTCGTCAGTCGTTCCGTGCGCGTGGCGGGCGACGAGATGGACGATGAAATCATCCGCTATGCGCGCGAAAAATACAATCTGCTCATCGGCGAACGCATGGCGGAACAGGCGAAAATCGAAATCGGGTCCGCTTATCCTTTACATCAAGAACGCACGATGGTTATTCGCGGGCGCAATCTGATTACGGGTTTGCCCGAGTCCATCGAAATTTCATCCGTCGAAATTCGCGAAGCGTTGGTCGTGCCGGTGAATCAAATCATTGACGCGTTGAAAACGACGATTGACGAAACGCCGCCGGAATTGGTCGCCGATTTGATGGTGCGCGGCATTGTGCTGGCGGGGGGCGGCGCCATCCTCGGCGGTTTGGCGGAACGTCTTTCGCGCGAAACCAAAATGCGCGTCTATGTCGCCGACGACCCGTTGACGTGCGTTGTGCGCGGCGCGGGCCAATTCCTCGAAATGCTCGACATTTTGCCGCGCGGTTTCGCCAACGCCAACGGCCGCGGCCGACGGTAACGACTCGCTAACGGCTCTCCGTTTTTTTGCGTTTCCAGTTTGGAGCGTCAAAACTCCAAGCTCAAAGCTCCAAGCTAATGTCCGACCTCTTGCGTTCACGCGCTAGCATCATTCTCTTTCTCGCATTGGTTATTATTCTCGGCATCATCCTGCGCTTTACCGGCAATATGGGTTTCGTTCAGGACGCGACCTTTGGCATCCTGACGCCCGCCCAAGAAGCGCTGATTGACGCCACCAACGGCGTCACCAATTTATTTGGCGGGTTTCAAAGCGTGAACGAATTGCGCGCCCAAGTCAAACAACTCCAAGAACAGTTGAATCAATCCACGCTCGACCGCGTGCGGGTGCGCGAATTGGAAAGCGAAAACGCCGAGCTGCGCGCGCAATTGGAATACAAACAAGAGAATCCCGATTACTTGTTGAGCGGCGCCACCGTTCTAGAAAATCGCGCGCGCGTTCTGGCGCAAGACCCTTCGCCGCTGGTCAATTACATCGTGATTGACCAGGGCCGCGCCGACAATGTGGCAGTCGGGATGCCGGTCATTACGCCCGTCGGCTTGGTCGGGCGCGTTTCCGAAGTGGGCGCGCATTGGGCGCGCGTACAATTGATTAACGATGCGTCGTCGTCCGTCAATGCCGTCGTTCAATCATCGCGCGCCACCGGCATTATTCAAGGTCAAGGGCGCGGCAGCGAGCTTGTCTTGATGCGTTTTTTGCCTTTGGGCGAAGCCGTTCAAGAAGGCGATGTGATTCTCACGTCAGGCATCAGCGGCGCTTTTCCTAAACGCATCGTCATCGGTCAGGTGGTCCAAGTCAATCAACGCGATACCGCGTTATTCACCGAAGCGTTGGTGCGTCCGAGCGTGGATTTGCAGCGGCTCGAATATGTGTTGGTGATGAAACGCTTTACGCCCACCGACATTACGGCGGAAGAAACGCCGACGCCGACGCCATCGCCCACCGCCACGCGCCGCGCGCCCGCGCCCGCCGCCACGCCAACGCCATAAAGCCGCCGCGTCGTTCGCGTGGCATCGTCGCGCCTTGCGGTTCACCGCGCGCACGCGCATCAAACCGCCGCGTCAAAAAGCTAAACTTTTCATGTCGCCTTATCTGGTCGTTCCACTGCTCGTACTGATAGCGCTCGTGCAAACGACGCTGCTGCCGATTTTTTTGCCGGGGCCCGTGCGCCCGGACTTGATGCTCATGCTCGTCGTCGGCTGGGGCGTCGTGCATGGCAACGGGCAAGCGACGCTTTTGGGTTTTGGCGGCGGAATTTTGTTGGATTTGCTGTCGGGGACGCCGTTTGGCTTGCAAGCCCTCACGCTCGGCGCGATTGGTTTTCTCGCCGATTCTTTGCAGACCACTTTTTTTCGTTCCAATATCTTTATTCCGTTGGCGACTATTTTTGTGGCGACCTTGATGGTTTATATCGGCAGCGCAGCGGCGCTGCAAACGCTCGGCTATCCGGTCAGTTGGGCGATTTATATTTTCAATATCGTTCTCCCCACCGCCATCCTCAACACCGCGCTAATGCCGTTCATGTATTGGGCGCTGCGCCGTCTCGACCGCGTGGTGCGGCCGCGCTTGACTTGGTAGGCGGTTAAACCCGCTCGGTCGCATCCGTGAAAATTTTTTCTCTGCCCCGCCGCCTATCGTGGTTCGTCCTCTTGACGCTGCTGACGCTGCCCGCGCTCTCGCCGCTTTTTTCGCCGACGCCCACGCGCAGCGCGGACGGATTGCTCCATCTCTATCGGCTCGTCCAATTGGATGCGTTATGGCGCGACGGAATTTTTTTTACGCGCTGGCTGCCCGACCTGGCATTTGGGTACGGGATGCCGTTATTCAATTATTACGCCCCGCTAGTCTATTACCTCACCACGCCGTTACATTGGGTCGGCGTTCCGTTTCCGCTCGCGTTGAATCTTTCGCTCGCCGCCGCGCTGTATGTCGGCGCGGTGGGAATGTTTTATTTTGCGCGCGCGTTGTTGGAACAGCTCGCCGATTTTAGCCAAGCCGACGCCGCGCGGACAAATCTAAATCTCGGCGCCTTGATGGCGGCGCTCGCCTATTTGTACGCGCCGTATCTTTTGTTCAATGCGTTGTCGCGCGCGAATTTGGCGGAACAATGGGCGCTCGCGTTCGCGCCGTTCGCGCTGTGGCGTTTTTTCGCGCTCGCGCAAAAACCCACCGCGTTGAATTGGGCGCTGGCTGTATTTTTTTTCGCGGCGGTAACGCTCTCGCACAATGTGACCAGTTTTTTGTTCGCGCCCGTGTTGTTGTTGTTTAGCGCGGCGTGCGTGGCGAGCCGCGCGCACAACGCGCGCAACGAGGCGGACGCTTGGCGCATCATGCCTACAGCGCTTGCGCTGCTCGCGGCATTTGGCGTCGCGCTCGGCCTCGCGGCATTTTTCTGGCTGCCCGCGTTGACCGAACGCGCTTTTGTCCAAATTGCGCGCGTGATGGTGACGCCCGATTTTGATTATCGTTTTCATTTCGTCGCGCCTGCGGAATTGATTGCCTTGCTGCCGCGCGCGGACGCCGGGCGCCTGAATCCAACGTTTCCCAATACGCTCGGCGTCGTTCAAATTCTATTGGCGAGTTTGGGCATGCTTTTGCTCGCGGGAAAATTTCGGTCGCGGCGCGCGCTGCCTTGGGGCGCGCTGGCGCTCGGCGCATGCGGCTTGGTCGTATTGATGCTTTCGTTCTCGCAACCCATCTGGGACCATCTTGCCCTTTTATCTTTTATCCAACTGCCGATGCGTTTGCGCGGCTTGGTCGCCTTGTGTCTCGCGCCCTTTGTCGGCGCGGCGCTTGGGCTTGTTCCCGCGCGCTGGCGCACTCTGGGCGCGGGTCTCGCGATTGCCGCAATCATTGTGAGCGCCATCCCGCTGCTCTATCCGCGTTATGCGACCGACCTTTCGCCCAATCCAAATTTGAACGATATGTTTGCGTACGAACGCAAGACGGGCGCGTTCGGCACAACGTCGTTCGGAGAATATCTGCCGGCGTGGGTTCAAAATTTGCCCGACGCGTCGCCGTTCGCCGACAGCTATGCGCGCGGCGAAATTCCATCGCGTTTGACGCTGCCCGAAGGCGTAACCGTTTGCGGCGCCCAGCGCGCGCCGCTCGCCGAAACGCTTTGCGTGAACGCCAATACGGCGTGGCGCGCCGTTTATCGCGCGTTTTATTTTCCCGGATGGCGCGTCACGCTCGACGGCGCGCCGCTCGTCCTGACGCCGACGCCGCGCACAGGTTTGATTACCTTTGCGGTGGAAAAAAGCGGAACGCTGCGCGTGGAATATGTTGGCACGGCGCTCGAACAAGCGGCGGATTGGATTTCGCTTGCAAGCGGTTTGCTCCTTGTGGGCGTCGTAGGTCTCTCTTTTGTACGCCGCCGTCGTCGTGAATCCGCAAACGCTTTTGCCAACAACGCGCCGCGCGAACCGCAAGCCGCGCGCTTGATTCCGCTTTTGTCGCTCGCGTTGGGTTTGCTCGGTTTGAAATTTTTTTATCTCGACCACGTGAGCAATCCGCTGGTCGCGCATTTCGACGGCGTAACGATTCAAGGTATCGCGCAGCCGCGCGCGGTTTTGTTTGAAAACGCGCTGCGCTGGCTCGGTTACGATGTGAGCGCGACGCAAGCGCGACGCGGCGAAACGGTGCGCGTGCTATTGTATTGGCGCGCGCAGCCGGGCTTGGCAAAAAATCTCAGCGCGTTCGTACATCTCACGACGGCGGATGGCGTTATCGTCGCGCAGCAAGACAATCAGCATCCCGCGCACGCGCCGACCTCGCGTTGGGAGACAGACGCCTACGCGGCAGACGAACATCTTTTGGAAATTCCCGCGACGCTGGCGCCGGGCGTCTATGAATTGCGCGCAGGCGTGTACGACCCGGCGACGAATACGCGTTTGCAAACCGACGACGGCCACGCGTACGTTTCGCTGGGGACGCTCACTGTGAAATAAAAAGACGCCGTGAGTACGGCGTCTCGTTTTTAGCGCGTATATTTTTTCAAGTAACGCGGCGTCGCAATGCCCGCGCGCAACTTTTCATCCTTGACCGGCGCGAGAAATTTTTGCTCCGTCGGAATTACGCCCGCCCACCACGCGCCCGCGTAATCTGCCGCGTCGTCTTTGGGTCCGCCCGCGCGCATCTTTGCCGACGCGCTTTCAATGTCCAAAACGATAATGCTCGTCCCCTTTAGCTCTTTGGCGCTCGGCAAACGCGAGTCGTCCCATCGTCCCGGAAATACGCGGTCGGTCAAGACATGCAGCGCCTCGTATTTTTCCTCCGCGCGCGTGAGCAGACGACCGCGACCAAACAGAACGACCGAACGATAATTCATGGAATTGTGAAAGACGCCGCGCGCGACGACCAGCCCGTCAAGCAGCGTCGTCTCGACGCAAATCGGATTGCCCGCTTGCAAATGTTTCAACAAACGGCTCACCGTCGCGCCGTGCAGCAGCAGCGTATCGTCGCGCCGCGCATGAATGGTTGGAATGACAAAGGGTTGATTTTCGACGACAAATCCGACGTGACAAATCAGCGCCTCATCCAAAATTCGGTAAATGACCTCTTTATCGTACGACGCGCGTTCCGGCAAACGTTTGACGCGGCTGCGCGGTTGAATCGCGTATGACATAAACGCTCCTTGTAATAGAGATGCGCTGCATTGTACGCGAAATTTGGTCTTGCGCCCATTTTAGATTCACCGTATCGCATCGGCGTTTGCATCGTATGCCAAGATATAAACGCGCGCGCCGCGATTCATTGCGCTTGAATCCGAAATGGGCTGCGTCATTCATTCTGTTCTCATAATTCGTTCGGCGCGAATTTGGATGCCCTCGCCGCCGCGCGTATAATTTTTTGCCAGAGTTTTTTTTATGTTGCGCTATAAACGTCCGCCCCAAGTTCACGAAGAAGACGAACTTGAACTCGAAGTCAAACCCAGTCCCGTGATTCGTCTGTTTGCGGGTCTGGTGATTGTGGCGTTCTTGGCGCTGCTGTACAACCTGTATCAAATCCAAGTGGTGCAGGGCAAAGCGTACACGCAAGCCGCCGAAGAGAATCGCGTGCGCCTGATTCGGACGGACGCCGCGCGCGGCATTTTGTACGACCGCAATGGACAAGCGTTGGTTCGCAACGAACCGCAATTCAATGTCAGCATCGTCCCCGCCGATTTGCCGCGCGCGCAGCAAGACGAAATTTTGAAAAAATTGAGCGTGCTGATTGACGCGCCGCTCAATACCGTGATTACGGCGGATTCGACCGACGCGCTGGGCGCGCTCGCGAGCGATGTCTCGCGCACTTTTATTTCGCCGACGCGCCGCCCCGGTTTGACCGAATTGGTGGACGAGGGACGCCGCACCGATCCATTCAATCCCGTTCTCGTCAAAACCAATATCCCGCGTTTGATTGCCTTTGAGCTGCAAGAAAAAGGCGTCGCGTATCCCGGCGTGCGCGTCGAGATTCAGCCGGTGCGAACCTATCCCGAAGGTTCTGTCGTCGCGCATTTGTTGGGGTATCTCGGCGCCATTTCCGGCGAGACTTTGAACGAATATGAAAAACGCGGATACGAACAAAACGATCTCGTCGGCGTGACGGGTCTCGAAGCGGCATACGAAGACCAACTGCGGGGCCGCAGCGGCGTGGATTTGGCGATTGTGGACGCGAACGGCAACATCATCAGCAACCGTCCGCAGCAAGACCCCATCCCCGGCAACAATGTCGTCCTGGCGCTTGATTTGGAATTGCAAAAAAAGGTCCAAGCCGCGCTCGTGCAAGGCATGGCAAAAAAGAACGTCAAGCAAGGCGCCGCGATTGTGATGAATCCCAACAACGGCGAAATTTTGGCGCTCGTCTCGCTGCCGACGTACGACAATAATTTATTCGCGCGCGGCATCCGCGCCACCGATTTCAACGCGTTGAATCTGGACAAAGACCGTCCGCTCATCAATCACGCCATCAGCGGCATGTATCCGCCCGGTTCAGTGTATAAATTATTTTCGGCGGCAGGCGGTTTGCAAGAGGGCGTGATTGACCAGAACACGCAGCTCTTTGACCCGGGCATCATGTATCTGCCCAATCGCTTTTTCCCGGACGACGCGCGGCTGGCGCAGCCGTTTTACAATTGGTATCGCCCCGGTTTCGGTTTTCAAAATATCATTGACGCCATCGCCAACTCGAACGATATTTTCTTTTACAAACTCGCGGGCGGCTTTACCGATTTTCAAACGCCTTTGGGGCAAACTATGCTCGCGGACTATGCGCGGCTCTTTGGGTTTGGCGAACCCTCCGGCATTGACTTGCCCGGCGAAGCGCCCGGTCTGGTGCCCGACCCCAAATGGAAACAGCAAACCTTGAACGAACAATGGACCACCGGCGATACGTACAACATGGCAATCGGTCAAGGTTTTGTCTTGGCGACGCCTCTGCAAATTTTGAACATGACGGCGGCGCTTGCCAATGGCGGTACCTTGTATCGTCCGCATTTGGGACACGCGATTGTCAGTTCCAGCAGCGTCATGACCAACGCCATCGAGCCGCAAGTCATTCGCAAGCTGCCCATTGACGAAAAAAATCTGGCGTTCGTGCGGCAAGGGATGCGCGAAGCCGTCACGCGCGGCACCGCGTGGAAAGTCAATTACCCGGATTTGGCGATTGCGGCAAAAACCGGCACCGCCGAATTCTTTGGGCCCAAAGTGGCGGGCCACTTGCCGACTCATGCCTGGTTCACGGCATTCGCGCCGTATGACAAACCCGAAGTCGCCGTCGTAGTTTTTGTGTACAATGGCGGCGAAGGGTCCGAAGTCGCGGCGCCGATTGCGGGCGAAATTTTGCGCGCGTATTTCAATCTGCCCGCCAATGAAAATGTGGTGCGCCCTTCCGCGCCGCCGCCGCCCGAAACGCGCAACGCGAATGCGCCGTTGCCGCAAACGCCCACCGAACCCACGACGGCAACGTTTAGCGGACACATCGCCCAAGTTCAAGACAGCGCGGTCGCGGCGCCGAGCGTTGCCGGCACGATTCTCAACGCGGACGGTTCAGCCGTCAACGGCGTCACGGTCATTTTGGAGAACGGCAACGGCCAAGTCGTGGCATCCGCCGTCACCGGCGCGGACGGCGCATTTCGTTTTGACCAAATCCAGACGGCGCCCGGCGCGCGTTGGTTCATCCGTCTCACCGGCGCGGCAACTTCGCAAGGCGTCGCGCTGGACCTCGCGCCCAACAAACTTTATACGGTCCAATTTACCGCGCGCTAACGCGCGCCATTTGTAAGCGCATTGTTAGCGCCAACGCGCGCGCTTGGGTGTATAAAAAAAGCGTTTTCCCGCAAACTCGCACGCTCTCTAACTCGAAAGGGTTACAGCCAATGAAATCAGAACCTGGCGCAAAAGTGACCTTGCGCGGCACACGCGACGGCGTATTGATTGCGCTGGGCGATGGCGCGTGGGACGAAATCCTCGCCGAACTGGAACGCCAATTGGCGCGCCCGAACGCCTCGGCTTTTTTTCGCGGCGCCCAAGTGAGCGTCGAAACCGGCAACCGTTTTTTGCACGAAAACGAACGCGCGCAGCTGCAAGAGCTTTTGGCGGCGCACAATATCCAGGTCAGCGCCATGATGCCCGCCGCGCCGCAAGCGCCCACGACATCTCCCGAACGCGCCGAGATGCGTACGCAGCGCGTCGGCGACACCGAAGCGTTAATGATTCGCCGCACCATCCGTTCGGGACAAATCATTAAACATTCGGGTCCCGTCGTCGTGTACGGCGACGTGAATGACGGCGCGCAAATTATTGCGGCGGGCGATGTATTGGTCTTTGGCAAATTGCGCGGTCTGGTTCACGCCGGCGCGCAGGGCGACGACAGCGCGACGGTTGGCGCCATGAGCTTGAATCCGCCGCAAATTCGCATTGGCGGACATATTGCCGCCTCGCCCGAAGGACGCGGGAAAAAAACGCGGGGTCCCGAAATCGCGTGCGTGCGAAACGGGCGCATCGTGATTGAACCGTGGCGCGTCTAGTTTTTTAACATTTTGCGATTGCAATAAAGATGCGTAGCAAGGCGTTCTCTAACGCCGCATTAT
>JAJVIA010000016.1:44011-47360 GCA_022072245.1 Anaerolineae bacterium | reverse complement strand
GCGGGGTCCCGAAATCGCGTGCGTGCGAAACGGGCGCATCGTGATTGAACCGTGGCGCGTCTAGTTTTTTAACATTTTGCGATTGCAATAAAGATGCGTAGCAAGGCGTTCTCTAACGCCGCATTATCCCATGCCGTTCACGCGCGAATGGGGATGATGCAATGGCGATGTGAACGCGTAGCAAGGCGTTCTCTAACGCCGCATTATTCCGCGCCGTTCACGCGCGAATGGGGATGATGCAATGGCAATGCGGATGCGTAGCAAGGCGTTCTCTAACGCCGCATTATTCCGCGCCGTTCACGCGCGAATGGGGATGATGCAATTTCATTTTGGATGAACAAGGCGCGACGCAGATAGATTCTGCGTCGCGCCTTTTTATTTGCGCGGGATACATTTTGTCGCGCGTCCGGTCAGCGTTAGAGAACGTTGCCTACGCGATGCGGATTTTAGCGCTTGGCGTTGGAACTTTTTTCGACGGCTGCATTTTCCGCTTGCGTCACCACGCGCGCGAGGTCCAGGGCGCGCATCGCGTCGAGCGCCAATTCCCAACGTCCTTCTTGGCACAAGCCCGCCATGCCCCCTTCGGCGTACGCGTCGAGCGCCGCTTGCACGCACGCCGCGCGCACACGTTCCGCCAATGCGCGTTCAGTCTCGGATGTCTCCATAAAATGCCTCGCTGTATACCAAGCGGCTGCGCTCACTCATTCTGACCGAATTTGTCAATGTCTTCGGGCAGCGCGTCCGCGCGCGTCGTTTTATCCTGGCCCTGAACCATGGTGCGAATTTCTTCGACGACGCCCGGATTCGCCAGCGTGGTTACATCGCCCACCTCGCGGCGATTGGAAATCGAAGCGAGGACGCGGCGCATGATTTTGCCGCTGCGCGTTTTCGGCATGTCCGGCACAATGTACACAAATTTTGGCCGCGCGATTTTGCCAATGAGTTCTTCGTTCGCTTTGACGACGCGCGCCACAATCTCGTCGCTCGGTTCGATGCCGGGTTTCAGCGCGATATACACCACCGGCACGCGGCCCTTCATTTCATCCGCGACGGGAACGACTGCCGCTTCCGCCACTTCGGGGACGGTCAAACACGCCGATTCAATTTCTTTGGTGCCGAGCCGATGCCCCGCGACATTGATTACATCGTCAATGCGGCCGAGAATGCGAATGTAACCGTCTTCCGCTTCCATCGCGCCATCGCCCGCCAGATAGGGCCAATCGCGCCAATCGGTACTCGTACTGTCGCGGTTATAGCGGCGATAGTACGTATCCACATAACGCTGCGGGTCGCCCCAAATCGTTTGCATTTCGCCGGGCCACGGATTGCGGATGCACAAATTGCCGGCGCGTCCCGAACCGGGCGGGACCGTATTGCCATGCTCATCCAAAATCACGGGATGAATGCCCGGCATTCCGGGGCCCGCGCTGCCCGGTTTCATCGGTTGAATCGCGGGCAAGGTGCTGCACATAAAGCCGCCCGTTTCCGTTTGCCACCACGTATCGGTAATGACCGCTTTTTCTTTGCCCACCACGTCGTAATACCAACGCCACGCTTCGGGTTCAATCGGTTCGCCGACGGTGGTCATACATTTGAAATGATAATTGTATTTGCCCGGTTCGTCGGGGCCCAGTTTCCGCAACATGCGAATCGAAGTGGGCGCGGTGTGAAAGATATTGACGCCCAATTTTTCCGCGATGCGCCAGGGCCGCCCCGCGTCGGGAAACGTCGGCACGCCTTCGTAAATCACGCCCGTCGTCGCGCACGCCAGCGGGCCGTACACAATGTACGAGTGTCCCGTAATCCAACCAATGTCCGCCATGCACCAATACACATCGTCGGGCTGAACGTCCTGCACCCATTTCAACGTGGCAGTGACATACGCGAGATAACCGCCCGTGCGATGTTGAATCCCTTTCGGTTTGCCCGTCGAGCCGCTCGTGTACATCACAAACAACGGCGCTTCGGCGTCCATCTTTTCGGGTTCGACAATTTTTCCTTCATGCGCCTTGAGCAAATCGTTCATGAAAAAATCGCGTCCCTCGACCATCGGCGTTTTGGCAGAATATTTTCCAGGGTAACGCTGCCACACCAAAACCTTGTCCACCGCTTGGCCCAATTCGTGCGCGGTTTGGACGGCGACATCGGCATTCGCTTTGTGGTCAATGAGCGCGCCGTTGCGCCAGTATGCGTCCATCGTAATCAACACGCGGCTGCCCGAATCCTGAATGCGCGTACCGCACGCTTGGCCGCTAAAGCCGCCAAAGACTTGGGAATGAATGATGCCGAGCCGCGCGCACGCGAGCATCGTAATCGGCAGTTCGGGCGTCATGGGCAAATGAAACGTAACGCGGTCGCCCGCCTTTAAACCGAGCGCGCGCAATAACGCCGCGACCTCATTCACGCGTTTGTACAATTCGCGGTACGTGAGCCGCAGTTCGGGTTCCGCTTCGGGTTCGGCGACAAAAATGTACGCCGCTTTATCGCCGTATTTTTCCAAATGGCGGTCAAGACAATTGTACGACGCGTTCAATTTGCCGCCGACAAACCATTTCCAAAAGGGCGGGTTGCTCGTATCGAGAACGGTGTGATACGGCTCGAACCAATCGAGCATGTCCGCGTATTCGCGAAAACAATCGGGAAACTTGTCGAGCGTAAAACGGTCGAGAACGTTTTGGTCCTGCATATTCGCCTGCGCGACAAACGATTGCGGCGGATAATAATATTCTTCTTCTTTCCAATGCACGGCGATTTGCGCTTCGCTAACGTCAATTTTCGGCATTGCGGCGGTGTCTGCCATAATTGAACCTCCCGGAGAAAAGCAGAATTGTGATTTGAAATTTTATCCATTCTAAATTCAGTTTGTGGATGCGTCAATCCGCCGCGCAATCATTCATTCCTCTTGATGATTACCCACAACGCGTAGGAAGCGTTCTCTAACGCTGACAGTTGCCGACGCGCATAATGGTCAGCAAAAATGTTTCGGGCCACAATGCGTAGGAAGCGTTCTCTAACGCTGACAGTTGCCGACGCGCATAATGGTCAGCAAAAATGTTTCGGCCCACAATGCGTAGGAAGCGTTCTCTGACAGGGCGCATTAGAGAATGCGCCCTACGCGCGCGATATATGCGTCTTGCGCGTGCGATGTATGCGCCTTGCGCGCGCGATATATGCGCCAAATTCCCCCCCTTGTCGCGCGCAAGAAAAAAATCTATAATGACACGGTGGACGAACCGCAACTGCCTCCGTCAAATCCGCCAGAACCCAAAAGCGCCATCCATATTTCGGGCGGCGATGTACGCGCGGCGCGCGATTTGGTCGCGGGCGATGTGAATGTCGCGGGCGATTC
>JAJVIA010000016.1:28314-43911 GCA_022072245.1 Anaerolineae bacterium | reverse complement strand
CGGTGGACGAACCGCAACTGCCTCCGTCAAATCCGCCAGAACCCAAAAGCGCCATCCATATTTCGGGCGGCGATGTACGCGCGGCGCGCGATTTGGTCGCGGGCGATGTGAATGTCGCGGGCGATTCGATTTCGGGACAAACTGTTTCGGTGCAGCGCGGTTTCAGCGCCAAAGAAGTACAGCGGCTCGTCCTCATCGTCGGCGGTTTGGTGTTTGCCACCGCCGCGTGTTTTTTTCTTTTCGGCGCCGTATCGGCATTGACGGTGGTAAATGTTTTGCAGCGGCCGCTCATCGGCGGTTCGGACCCGCGCGACGCCGAAGCGATGGCGCGCAAAATCAACACGTTAAAAGGGCTTCCGCCCGGTCAACAATTTCGCGTCGCGTTCACCGAAGACGAAATCAGTTCCTACGTTCGCTTTCTCGCCGGACCCCGCATCGGCATTAGCGAAGGCAAAGCGCGTTTGATGGAGGAAACGGGTCTGCTCGCGCTCGGCGGCAACGCCAGTCAATTTGGCGGTTTGCCCTTTGCCGCCGAAGTCCAAGTCACCACTACGGAACAACCGCTCCAAGTGCGCCGCGCGTGGCTCAAAGTTTTACCCTCGCCTGCGGGTTCAAGTTTTGGATATATTCCGATAACGCCGCTCTTGCAATATCTGAACGCGCAGGTGACGGCGCTGATGGCGCCGAACGTGCAATTCACGCAAATTTTTCAAAGCGGCGGCGGCGAGGGCCCCCCGCCAGAAATCGGCAACAATTTGCTGCTGGTGGGCTTTGCCAAATAAAACCCGCGCGCGCCGCATTACAATTTCAACCCGTATTTCAAATGTCCGATTTTGACATGAATCCCATTTATCTCGTCGCCAACGGCGATTTCCGTTTGGCGGTGAATCAAGCTTGTTGGCAAGCGCAAAGCGAGCTGGAACAAAAAATCATTACCGCCGTCGAGGCGCTCGGCGGCGCGGTACAGCGCGCGCATCCATACAACGCCGCGCAGCAGCACGGTTTTATTGACAGTCAAAAGTACGGAATGGAAATTTTCAAAACCATTCCGCCGGATGCGCCGGTGATTGTGGCGATAGCGGCGGAACAACATTCACAGCATGTGTTGGCGGGTTTGATGGCGCACGCGGGTCCCCTTCTCATCGTCGTCCATTGGAGTGGACGGCAGCGCGGCATCGGCGGCATGTTGAATCTCAACGCCGCGCTCGCCAAAGCGGGCGTCGCCTATTCGGCTTTGTGGAGTGAAAATTTCGACGACCCCGCTTTTCTCGGCGGTTTAGTGCGCTGGTTGAAAAAGGGCAGCGTCAAGCGCGATCTATCGCACGTTCGCAAATATGACAAAACGGACGCGCCGGGCGACGCCGCGCGCGTCGGCAAAGCATTCGCCAAAACATTGCGCGCGGCGCAAGCTATCGTGGGCTTGTGCGGCGAAGGTTGTTTGGGCATAGATAACGCTCGCATCCCCGACGAACTTTTAGCCGGGGCTGGCGTATTCCAAGAACATCTTTCGCCAACCGCGCTCGTCGCCAAAATGCGGAGCGTGACCGATGACGAGGCGCGCGCGGTTTTGGATTGGTTCAACGCGCGCGGGATGCAATTTCAATTTGGCGCCGTCGAAGCGACCGAATTGACGCCCGCCCAAGTTTTGAATCAATGCAAAATGTACATCGCCGCCACGCGCCTCGCGGACGAATCCGGCTGCGCCGCGCTTGGAATTCAATATCAACCGGGACTTGACGCTTTGGTCTGCGCGTCGGATTTGGTCGAAGGCGCCCTGAACAATGTCGAACGACCGCCGGTCTGGAGCGACGGACGCGAATTGTATCCGGGCGACGCGCTGCCGCATTTTAATCAAGCGGACCAATGTGCCGGCTTGGATAGTTTGGTCACGTATCGCCTGTGGCGCGAATTGGGGTACGCGCCCGAAACGACGCTGCACGAAATACGGTGGGGCCGTCAATACACGGACGAAAATCTGGACGCGTTTGTGTGGTTGTGGCAAATTTCCGGCGCCGTACCGCCCGCGCATTTTGCGAATGGTTGGCGCGACGCGCGCGGCGAACGTCAACCGCCATTGTATTTTCCATTGGGCGGCAGTACCATCAAAGGCGTCAGCAAACCGGGCTGGATTGTGTGGAGTCGCGTTTTCGTCGCCGAAGGCAAATTGCATTTTGACACGGGCATCGCGCAAGCGGTTGAACTGCCGTTGGCGGAAACGCAAGAACGCTGGCAGCTTGTCACGCCGCAATGGCCCCTCATGCACGTCGTCCTGCAAGGTATCTCGCGCGACCAAATGCTGGCGCGTCATCCATCCAACCGCATCCAAGTCGCCTACACGCCCGACAAGGCGAGCGCGGTGTATGGCATGTACGCCAAAGCCGCGGCGATGAAAGAGTTGGGATTAAAGGCGCATATTTGCGGCGAGGCAAACGCATAAATAACAGATAGCTCTTTGGCGACCCGGCGCATCTCGAAAAGCTGCGCGCCAAGACCCAAAGAGTTTGGCGCGGGAATTCATCGCAGAAAATCCTTCGGGTCTTGAAATTTGCGTAATCGTCGCAAAATTTTCATTGACACCCGCGCCGCGCGCGGCTATAATACTTGGGCGCATGAAACGCAGCTCTTTTAACATCGCTACAAGGAGGCATGATGCGGCGTTGGCTTGGGGGATTCATCTTTGGTTTGATTTTACTGTGCGTCACGTTGGCGGGACAACCGGCATTTGCCGACAACGACGCGCAGTGCGCGGCGGACCCCGTTTCTGGACCGCCCGGCACAAAATTTGATATAACTTGTACGGGTTTCATGCCCAACACGCATGTCAACGCGTACGTGGTGGAACCGGACGGGCGCGCCATCAGCGGCATCCAAGTCGTCGGTTTTACTTCCAATATCGGAAATGGCAGCATCTTGACGGATGCCCAAGGCGCGGCGCATTTTGTCTGGCAATCGGAAGACGGCACGCATGAATTGACGGGCGGCGGCAGTTTCGCGCATCAGTTGGGCAATTGGACGTGGGTGGTGCATCAATTGGGCGCGGCGCAAAGTATTGTCGTGAACGCCCAAGTTCAAGTAACGATTGAATCTGCAAATTGGGAACAGGTCGGCGCAACTCTGAACGCGACCAGCAGTCACTGGAGCGCGTTTCATTTTAGCGGCAATGGTTTTTGGCGCGACGAATATGTCAATCTGTGGGTAACGCTGCCGCCCAATTGCAGCGGCCGCGGGAATGTGGAAGGCGCGAGCGCCGACGACCCGTACTATCAAGGTTTGTTCGACGGCTTTTTTGGCCCCAATACGGTCAAAGCGAATGAACGCGGCGAGATTTCATTCGATCTAGTCTTTACCGCGCACGCGTGCCGCGGCGAATATCACGCCACCGCGTATGCGCCGGGCAGCGGTTACGGCGCCATCACAGCTTTTCAAGTCAGCGGCGATGTCGTAACAAACTCGTCGAATCGGCGAATCATTGCGGCGCCAACCAACGTGGATGCCTTGAATCCAATCTTGACGATTCTCGGCGGCGCTTGGGATGCCAATCAAACCGTATCGTGTTGGTCCACGCGTCCCGACGGCCGCACATTTGATTTGGGAACCGTAATCAGCGACGCGGGCGGCAATTTTGCGCTGGATACGCACCTCAGCGGTTTCGACTCGCTAACGCCGTATGCGTCCGAAGAACCCGGCGTATGGTCCATCACCTGCCGCCCGACCAACGGCGGCGGCGCGGCGCTAACCAATGTCACCGTTCACGCGTTGACAAGCGACCCGTAAAAAAATTGTACGCACACAAAAAGAGCCGCTCGCGAGCGGCTCTTTTTTTTTGTGGAACGGACGCGCCGAGTTGGACGTTTTCTATTTGTGCGTAAAGAATTCAAACGCTATAATCTCGCCACATGAAATCTGCGCGTCTAATTGGCATTGGTTTGTTCCTCTTTCTCGCGTTCGCCCTGCTCCTCGTAGCGCTTGCCAGCACGCCGTTCAATCCGTTTGCCGAATCCATACTTGAAACCGCCGCGCCGACGCGCGCCAACAATCGCGCGCGGCAAACGCGCGTCGCCGCGTCGGCGAATATAGACGTCTCCGCGACGCCGACACCCTCTCCCGAACCCACAACGGACATGGCGCTTGCGCCGCCGACCATTCCCGCGAACGCGTCCGAAGCGTTCCTGCAAGGCATCACGCATCGGCGCAACGGCGATTACGTACGCGCCGCAACTTCTTTTCGCGCGGCGGCGCAGGAAAGCGCCGACCCCGCCCGCGCGCGCCAAGCCCAATTTCAACTTGGCGAAGCGCTGTATCTCGCCGCCGATTTCACCAACGCCGTGCCGGCGCTCCAAGCCGTGCTGGAACAAAACGACGGCGACGCGTTCGCGATGCGCGCGCATTATTTTCTCGGCGATATTTTTACGCAGCAGCAAAATTACGCTGCCGCGCTCGAACATTTGCGAATCTATCGCGACCGTTCGCGCGCGCTGCGCGGCGTCCTCGACCGCGAAATCGGCGACGCGCTGCTGGCAAGCGGCGACAGCGCGGCGGCGCTGAAAGAATATGAAACCGCGCTCCAGGACCCAAATTTTAACGCCGCGCAGCGCGTCGCGGTCTTGAAAAAAAGCGCCGCAGTGTACGCCGCGCGCGGCGAACTCGAGGCGGCGGCGCGCCAATTGGAAAAAGCGTTCAACCTCGCGCCCGACGATGCGACGCGCGCAAACGTCGAGTATTTGTGGGGCGAAGCGTTGTACGCCCAAGCCGAGACCGACGCGGCGATTCAACATTGGAAACACGCGCTCGCGGCGTACACGCTCACGCCCGGCGCGCACCAAGCCGTTGCAAAATTGGTGGAGCTTGACGCGCCGAACATTAACGAATTGCAGCGCGGCATGGCGAATTACGCGGTCGGCAATTATGCGTTGGCGATTCAAGCGTTTCGCCGCTATATTGCCGCGACGGATGTGCCGGGCGCGGATGTATTGTATTACGCGGGTTTGGCGTATCAACGGCAAGGCGACCACGAAGGCGCGCTGCGTAATCTGAACGCGCTGCTCGCCGGTTATCCCGACGATAAACGGTTGCCCGATGCGTTGTACGCCAAAGCGGTTTCGCAAACGCGCCAAGGCGCGCCCGCCGCCGCGCTCGCCACGCTGCGCCAACTTTTGAAAAGCGCGCCGAACGACGCGCGCATAGACAACGCCTTTTGGAACGCGGCTTTGGCGTACGAAGGCGCGGGCAATTACGCCCAAGCCGCCGCCGCATACAGCGAACTCGCCCAAACGTTTCCCGCGTCGTCGTTCGCGCCGTTTGCGTTATTCAACGGCGGCGTCAGTTTTTATCTCGCGCAAAATTACGCCGCCGCGCAAGCGAATTGGAACGCGGTCTTGGCGCAATATCCCGCGTCGCCGCACGCCGCCAGCGCGGCGTACTGGCTCGGCAAACTCGCGCGCCAGCAGGGCGACGAAGCCGCCGCGCGACAATTTTTTCAGCGCGCCACCCAACCGCCGCGCTCGTACTATTCGTGGCGCGCCTTTGACGCGCTAAATCAACCCGCGCCGCCGCCATCGTATGACGTGAACGATTATTTGATCCAAGACAATGCCGAGACGCGCGCGGAAATGGAAAAATGGCTTGCGGCATGGAGCGCCAAACCCGCGTCGGCGGAACTGCCCGCCCAAGTTTTGAACGATCCATTTTTTCAACGCGGCAGCGAATATGCGACGCTGGCGCGCGCGCTCGACGCGCGGCCGCAATTTCAAACGGTCAATGAAAATTTCAAACGCGACGCCGCCGCGCTGTACGCGCTCGCGTTGTATTACAAAGACCACAATTATTTTTCGCTCTCGATGGACGCGGCAAATAAATTGGCGGCTCTGTCGGGACAGGATGAAACGCAGCAGCCGCGCCTCTTGCGTCAATTAGTTTATCCGACGTATTATGCGGACTTGATTGTGCCGTACGCGGAACGCCACGGGTTTGACCCCGCGCTCTTTTTCGGCTTGGTGCGGCAAGAGAGCAATTTCAATCCGCAAGCCATTTCGTCCGCACAAGCGCGCGGTTTGACGCAGGTAATTCCCGGCACGGGCGATTTCATCGCGCGCGCGCTGGCGGTGCGCGATTTTCAACAAACCGATTTATTCAAGCCCTATGTGAGCGTGCGTTTCGGAACGTATTATCTCGGCACGGTATTGGATATGTTCGACGGCAACGCGTATTATGCGCTGCTGGGATACAACGGCGGGCCCGGCAACGCCCGCAAATGGCAAAAAAGCGATTTGGACGTGGCGATGGAAACGGTGCCGTTCGCCGAATCGCATTTGTACGTGCGAACGGTGATGAATCAATTTCGACAGTACGTCAATGTGTATCGCGAACAAAACGGGGGCGAACGTTGAAAAGGGAGGCGACGATGCGAACGAGATTGCTATGCTATGCGTTGGGAATGACGCTCTTGGTCATGGCGTTATCGCAGCCGCACGGACTGCGCGCCGAAATATTTTCGCCCAAAATTGAAAACGCCGTCGCCGCGAAATTGGCGCAAGGCGAAACGACGCGCGCGTTGATTGTGCTGGCGGAACAAGCGGATGTATCCGCCGCCGACGCGATGGCGACCAAAGCGCAAAAGGGCGCGTACGTTTTCAATACGCTGCGCGCGACGGCGCAGCGCACGCAAGCGAATGTGCGCGCGTTGTTGACGCAGCGCGGCATCGCGCATCGCGCGTTTTACATTACGAACGCGATTGCGGTCGAAAAGCTCGACGCGGCGACGGCGGCGCAAATCGCCGGGCTTGCCAACGTCGCGCGCGTGGCAAACAATCCCGCTGTCGAATTCGCCGCGCCCGTTTCCACCGCGCCCGCCGCCGAAGCCGCCGCAGCAGTCGAATGGAATTTGAAAAAAATCGGCGCGGATAAATTGTGGGCGAAAAATATCCGCGGGCGCGGCATCGTGGTTGCGAATCAAGATACCGGCGTGCAGTGGGATCATCCCGCGCTCGTAAAAAAATATCGCGGCTATCGCAAAGCGGACGGAACGACGAGCCACGCTTACAATTGGTGGGACGCCATTCACAGCAGCATTTCGGGCAGCCCCAATCCGTGCGGTTATAACGCCGCCGCGCCGTGCGATGATCATGGACACGGCACGCACACGATGGGAACCATCGTCGGCGGCACGCGCGAAAATCAAATCGGCGTCGCGCCGCGCGCGCGCTGGATTTCATGCCGCAACATGGACAATGGCGTCGGACGACCTTCGACCTATCTGGAATGTTTCGAGTTTTTTCTCGCGCCCTGGGATTCAGATGGCAACAATCCCGATCCGCAGCGCGCGCCCGATGTGGTGAGCAATTCGTGGGGTTGTCCGCCGAGCGAATTGTGCGCGGCGGACACGTTGCAAACCGCGACAGAAAATTTGCGCGCGGCGGGAATTTTTGTCGCGGTATCGGCGGGCAATTCCGGTTCGACGTGCGGAAGCGTATCGGACCCGCCCGCGTTGTACAATGCGGCGACAACGGTGGGCGCAACCAACAGCGCGGACGAGCTCGCGTCTTTTAGCAGTCGCGGTCCCGTGACGGCGGACGGCAGCGCCCGACGCAAACCGGACATTAGCGCGCCGGGCGTGAATGTGCGCTCTAGCATACCGGGCGGCAATTATGGCAGGATGAGCGGAACCTCGATGGCGGCGCCGCACGTCGCGGGCGCCGTCGCGTTATTGTGGCAAGCGCATCCCGATTGGCGCGGCAAAATCAGCAAAACGGAAAAAGCATTATTCAAAACGGCAAATCCAAACGTGACGGCGGGCAATCAAGTCTGCGGCAATACCAATCAGACCATGATTCCCAATAATTTATTCGGTTGGGGGCGGTTGAACGTATGGCAAGCGTATCAAAACGCGCCATAAAAAAATTTTCATTTTTCGCGCAGGGTTGTCACGTCGCGCGACGCAAGCGGCGTCCGACGTGCCGAGCCGCGGCAGAAAGCAGAATTTTCATGCAACGTTCCATTTTGTTGTTCATTGTGTTTGCGTTCGCGTTATTGCTTGTCCCGCCGAATTTGAACGCCGCGCCCGAACGCCCGGCGTCGAACGTCGCAGCGCCATTGACCCTGCAAGCGGTGGCGGGAAAAATTGACCGTCAAGTTCTCGCAAGTTTGCAGCGCGGCGAACGCACGCGCGCGCTGATTGTGCTGGCGCAGCAAGCGGATGTTTCGGCGGCAAAAAATTTACGCACCAAAGCGGAAAAAGGCGCGTATGTTTTTAACGCGCTGCGCGCCACCGCCGCGCAAACGCAGCCGGAAATGCGCCGCGCGTTAGACCAATTGGGGTTGTCGTATCGCGCATACTATGTGGTGAATCTATTTGCGGTTGAAAATCTGAATGCAGCCGCCGCCATCCAATTGGCGGCGCGTCCCGAAGTCGGATACATCGAAGGCAATCCCGATGTGGAATTCGCGCAGCCGACGCCGAGCCAAGCCGTCGCGCCCGAAAGCGTCAATGGCGTGGAATGGGGTATCCGCAAAATTCGCGCGGATAAAATGTGGGAGCTCGGTTTCAAGGGCCAAGATATTGTCGTCGCCAACCAAGATACCGGCGTGCAGTGGGATCATCCCGCGCTCAAAAATAAATATCGCGGCTATGACAAGACGACCGGCAAAGCGAAACATTCTTATAATTGGTGGGACGCCATACATCACACTATCGGCGGCGGCGCGAATCCGTGCGGCGTGAACATCAAAAAACCGTGCGACGATAACGACCATGGCACGCACACGATGGGGACCATTGTCGGCGGCAAGGGCGCGAACAAAATTGGCGTCGCGCCTGGCGCAAAATGGATTTCGTGCCGCAACATGGACCGCGGCGTCGGACGCCCCAACACCTATATCGAATGTTTTGAATTTTTCCTCGCGCCGTGGAATCGCAAGGGACAAAATCCCGACCCCGCCAAAGCGCCGGATGTGGTGAGCAATTCATGGGGCTGCCCAACGTCAGAACAATGCGCGCCCAACAGCATTTTGACCGCCACCGAGAACGTGCGCGCGGCAGGCATTTTCGTTTCCGTTTCCGCCGGCAACAGCGGGCCCGGTTGTTCCACCGTCACCGACCCTTCGGCGATTTATGACGTCGCCACGACGATTGGCGCAACCAATGCGGCGGACGCGCTCGCGTCGTTCAGCAGCCGCGGTCCTGTGACGGCGGACAACAGCAATCGCCGCAAACCGGACATTAGCGCGCCGGGCGTAAATGTGCGTTCGAGCGTGCCGCAGAATTCTTATGCAAACTTTGACGGCACTTCGATGGCGGCGCCACACGTTGCCGGCGCCGTCGCGCTCTTGTGGCAAGCCAAACCCGCGCTGCGCGGTGATGTGGACGCGACGGAAACGTTACTGTTCAACAGCGCGTTTACCGGCGTGAGCGTGGCAAACAATCTCACTTGCGGCGGCACCGCGCCGACGGATATACCCAACAATCTGTTCGGATACGGCCGTCTCGATATTTACAATGCGTATCAAAGCGCGCCCTGATCAAGTTCGTCGTGATATTCAAAACGCGCCGTCCCGAATGGACGGCGCGTTTTTTTTAGCCGCGCCGTTTGTATTTGGAGTATAATCAATCTGTCACTCTATTTGACGAGGTGTCCATGAGTCAGCCGCAAAAAAGTTTGTTCCAACGCATCCGCGATTTTTTCAATAATGTTTTTAATCCGCCGCTGCCGCCCGCGTCAACGCCGTCCGCGCCGCAACATGCAGATGAAATTACCGCCGAACCGCTCACGCCGCTCGCGCCGCGCGTATTGGTCTTGGTGTACGACCCGGTGATTGACCCGCTAAAAAATACGCGGCTCACCGCTTGGGGCATCCAGAATCGCGGCTGGACGCGCGTGGACGATTTGCTCGCGGGCTATATTCAGGACATTGACGAATGTTCCGGCGGTTTGGTCAAATACAATATCGTGCAGCGCATTGACGTGGACGCGTTCCCTTTGCGTTTGAACGGCAAACGCTTTACCGCGACCGAATATCTCGATTTGTACACCGTCAACCAAAGCAAATATAAAGAACCGGACGACCGTTTTGATTATCAAGCGGTAATCAAGGAATTTAATTTGCTGTCGCGCGTCAACGCGCGCGAGATCGACGAAGTGTGGCTCTTGACGTATCCGTTTTCGGGAACGTACGAATCGGTCATGTGCGGCACGAATGCGTTCTGGTGCAATGGACCCGTCATTGAAAATACGCCGGGGCGGCGCTTTGCGATTATGGGTTTTTCGTACGAGCGCGGCGTCGGCGAAATGGAAGAAGATTTGGGACATCGCACCGAATCGGTGATGGGCCGCGTGTACAATTGCATGGACTTTGTCCATTGGACATACGCCTATGACCGCAGCAAGACGCCGTTTGAAAAAGCGGAACCGACCAAATACGACGCGCTACAATATGCCGAGACGAATCTGTTTGCAAAATTTTTATTGTACGACCGCATCGCGCCCGGCGGCGCGCAGTGCGGCAATGTGCATTACGCGCCCAACTCGCAAAAAGATTACGAGTGGGGCAATTCGACGCCCGTCGCCACGTATGCGGATGATTGGCTCACGTTTCCAGATTTGCCGCGCGTTCAAAAAATCCAAAACGCGAACGCGTGGGGCGGCGGCGATATTCGCGGACATCATCGCTGGTGGTTCACGCGTTTCCCCAAAGCGGCTGGCCGCCTGAACGGGATTCGGCTGAATTGGTGGAGTTATATCTGCAATGTCGCGGATGACGAGTTTGACCAACTGGTTTGAATCAAAAAAAGCGCGTCGGCAATGCCGACGCGCTTTTTTTTGATGCGACAAAAAATTTTTACTCGCGGCTCAACGGCGCCA
Organism: Anaerolineae bacterium; assembly: GCA_022072245.1. GTDB lineage: Bacteria > Chloroflexota > Anaerolineae > UBA4142 > SHND01 > SHND01. Next base: position 33,058 of record JAJVIA010000016.1, on the reverse strand, counting down.
AGAGTTCGCCGGTGACGAACGTCCATTCAATTTTATCCCGCAGCGTCGCCGTTCCGTCGGCAGATTGCGCGCCCGGCGCCAAGACGACGCGATACGACGCATTGCTTTCCAACAACGGTACGGGATAAAACACCGCCATCTTGGCTTGCCATTCAAAATACCCCGCCACCGCCGCGCCCGTGTCGGCGCGTGTGACATGAAACCGTTTCTCGACGGATGCGGCGTTCATTGGCGCATCAAACAAAATCGAAATCAGACTGTCGGGCGCCACAGCTTGCGCGCGCGGTTTGGGAAAATGCGGACGAGCGCGCAGCGTCGCCCGCGGCGGCGTGCGCGTCGTATTGGCGGCGCTGAGCGTGGGGAACGGATTGAGTTGTTCCAACGGCACAAAGACAAGCGGCGGCGGCGCGAGAGGCGTGGGCGTGGACACATCGCGCCAAGTCGCCCGCGCCACACGCGGCGTAATTTCGCTACGCGGCGCAAACGCCACGCCGATAAACGCTACTAACGCTATCGAAAAAAGCCATTTCACGGCAATCTTTTTATGCTGCTTCATTCAATAAACTATCGCGCAGCGCGCAGCGCGCGCGGTGAAGGCGCTGCCGCGCCGCGGTCGCGTCGACGCGCGTAATGCGCGCAATCTCGGCTGTCGTCAAGTTTTCCAAATCCGCCAAAACCACCGTCACGCGTTCGGGAAACGGCAAGAGTTCCATGCCGCGTTGAATCTGCGTGCGCGGCGCGGCGATTGACGGACACAATTGCAAAAAGGCGGCGCAGCGCTGTGTAATTTGACGCAGCAGCCACACCTGAAACGTCTCATCCTCCACCTCGTACAGCGCGTTCGGCGCATGAGCGATGGCGGTTTGCGTAATGTTGGCGGCGGCGGCGGCGTCCTGCACCAGATGAAACGCCACGCGGTACGCGCGTTCCTGATGGCGCGCGACCAATTGATTGAACGCGCGCATGTCGCCGCGCCGCGCCGCGCGCAGCCATTTTGCTTCTATGCCGCAAAAACTGCGTGGGGCGTTGCTTGGCAACGCCCCACGCAAGGAGGAGAAGAAAACGTTCATTGTCCTCATTGTAACGCAAAGGACAACGCTATACATCGGATAAAGTACGTATTCATTACGTATTCCGAGTACGTAGAGCGAACGCTCGAAAATTGCGGCGCCGCCATGGCGCGCAAAAATTTTCAACGCTTTGGCGTTTTATTTTTTGGGTGGATTTTTGACGAGGCGATGCTCCAGCGCAAAACGCGTGGCGGCGACGCGCGAATTGACGCCGAGTTTATTATAGATGGATTGCAGATGCGTGCTGACCGTGCGCGGACTGAGCACCAATTTGCGCGCCACCTGCGCGTCGCTCAAACCCGACGCGACCAATTGCAGCACTTCGAGTTCGCGCGGCGAAAGGCCCGCGGGCAATTCCGTTTCCGCGAACGACTCGGTCAATTCGGGCTGCGCCAGCGCGGTTTGCAGCGCCTGGACAAAGGGAATCGTTCCGCCCGTATCCAATTCAAAGGTTTGTTCGGGCAGCGCGTTCACAATCCATTCGCGCCAGAACGCGCTAAATAACGCATACCGTTCTTGGAGGCGGCGCACCAAACCGCGCTTGTCCAAATGCGCCAGCACGCGTTCGGAACGCGCGAGCAGCGCGCGCAGCGCGGACAGGTCCCATTCGCCTTGCGCGGCGCCGCGCGGCGTTTCGGCTAACGCCAATGCCGCCAGCACAATTTTTTCCTTGTCGTCCGAGTGCCGCCAGTATTCCGCCAGATGCGGCGCGGCTTGTTTGCGAAATTCGCCGCGCCAAAACATTTCGCGCGCCGCGTCGGAATGGCGCTGCGCGTACGCGGCGTACAAAAAATGACACGCCACTTGCATAAAATACGGATGCGCGCCCGCGTAATCCAACAGCGCGTCGGTTTCGGACGCGCTAAACGCAATCTCATCGTCCGCCAACGCGTTGGCAATCAACGCGCGCGCTTCGTCGGGCGAAAACAAACGGACGTTGATGTTGGCAAAGATATTGAAAAACGGCGACGAACGAATTTCGTCCGAGTGAGTGAGCTCGATGAGTTCACGACGCGACGAAGTCAGCAGCGCGAGTTTGTGATGAATCGCCAGACTACGCAAGCCGTAAAAAAAATCGGGTCCAAAATTGGCGTTGCGCGTCACGTTTTCAAATTCGTCGAGCAGCAGCACCACATATTGCCCTTGCGCGCCGAGACGGTCAAAAAATTCCGCCAGCGCGAAATTGTCCAATGCGGTTCGGTCGAGTTCTTCAAACGCCCGCGCGGGCAGCGACGTTTCCAAGCGCCCCAAAAGATATTGCCACAAGCGCGCGGGCGTCGTCGTCGCGTCCACCAGCGCCAAATCCACGTACAAGAAATGATAGCGCGCCGGGTCCAAACCGTGCGCGCGCTGCACCGCCGCGTCGGCGAGATGATAGAGCAGCGAAGTTTTGCCGACGCGCCGTTCGCCGACGAGCGACGACGATTCAAATTCGACATTCCGCAAGCGGCTAAACACTTGCTCGATTTGCCGCGCGCGGCCGATAAACCGCGCCGCGTCGGTGATAGGATTGCCGTAGGTGAATGGATTGGAATGGTTCATGGAAAAATATCCGCGCCGTACTCTTCGCCAAACGTCAATTGACGCTGCGGAATCAACGCGCCGTCTTCGTCTTTGAGCAGCCACAAGCCGCCGTTCGCGCCGCCCGCCACGCACACGTTATTTTTGCCGCACACCGGGCGCACAAACGGCGTATTGTTATCCGCGTTGATAAAAGAGACGTTGGTTTGATTGGTTTCCAATTCAACGCTCGCCAAAGCAATCGCCTGCAAAGACGATTGGTCGGTGATGTTGAAAAATAGACGCGTGCCGTCGCTGTTCCAGCGCGGTTGACGCGCATAGACGCCGCCCAATACTTGCGGAAAGGGAAGTTGTCTGAGGTTGCCCACCTTGCCCGTGTCGTCAATCTCGGCAATCCAGATGCGCCACACATTATCCTCTTGGCGCATATACGCCAATAGATTCGCGTTGGGCGAAAGCGTGGGGCGGCGCGCGCTCATGCCCAGCGCGTGCAAATCCGCGCCGTCGGGACTGATGGAAAATAGCTCGCCGTTGTCATTGCGCGAACCGCACGCGAAATAGATGCGATTGTCTTTGCCCCAGTACGGGTCAATGTTCTTGTCGCAATTTGTTTCGAGCCGATGCGAAACGCCCGTCGCCGCGTCAAAGATGGTCAAGAAATATTCCTTGTTGCCGCAATCGCCGGTGCTGGCGACAAACTGGGCGCCGTCCGGAGACCACGAGGGTTCTTCATTATTCGGCTCGGGTTTGAAAATGCGCTCGACGTTGGAATCCAAATCCAACAAGCCAATCGTGGAACAACCGGGAACGCCGCTGGTATAAACAATTTTTACGCCCCTGCCAAAGACCGTCGTCGGCGTGGGAAAAGGCGTCGGCGCGCCGTCGGCGTTGGCGACGGTTTGCGTCGGCGCCGGCGTGGAGGTGGCGGTGGGCAAGGGACGCGTCGCCGTCTTGGTGGGCAAGGCGGTGGGCGCGCGCGCGGTGACGGTGGCTGTCGCGGCGGGCTGGAACGCCACCAAGAACGGCGCTCGAAATTGGCGCGGCAAAAGTAAAAACGCGAGCATGAGCAATACGACGAGCGCGATGCCGCCGCCCCACCAAAGACGCGCGCGCGAAGACGCGGGCGCGCGCCGCGTAGGCGTTTCGGGCGAAAGAAAACGCGGCGGCGGCGGCAGCGGCGGGGGCGTCGCCCATTTTCGCAGCGCGGGTTTGATTTCATCGCGCACCCATTCGGGACGCTCGTATTTGAAAATCCAGACGCGCTGTAAATCAACGGCAAACGCGTACTGTTCGCCGCCGACCAGAACATCGCGCGCGAGCAGCGATTTATACGCTTGCGTGCGTTCTTCGGACGGGACCAAAATTTGGCGCTGTTTGAGCGCGTGCGAAATCGCTTCGGGCGTGACCGGATGATTGGCGGCGCTCGCTTCACCCATCGCCGCCGCGGCGCCCGCCAAAATCGCTTTTTCGGCGGGCGTGGATTCTTCCCACACATGCTTCAAGACGGCGAGGCCGCGCTCGACCGTTTCGTCCACCACCGCGTCCACTTCCGCCGCGTCAATTTCGGCGGCGCGCGTGTGCTGCCAATGATTAAAAATGCTGTGACACAATAATTGCGTATAGTACGGATGCCCCGACGTGATTTCCAAAATGCGTTCGACGGCGGAATCTTGGACGCGAAAAAATTCTTGGACGGGCTGGGTAATCAACGCGCGCGCGGCGGCGGGTTCGAGAAACGAGATTTTTTTGTACAAGCCGACGCTAAAGAGCGAGGCGTACTCTTTGGTCATGCTTTCGAGACCTTCGCCGAGCGCAAACAAAAAATTCAAGCGTTCAAAGTGCTGCATCAGGTACCGCAAATAGGCGAACGTTTCGGGTTCCAATTTGCGCGCCTGCACCTGTTCTTGCAAACGAATCGCCTCGTCGAGCATCAACAGCAGATGGCGTTCGCCGAGCGCAGCCCACACGCGCGGCAAAAATTCATTTTCGAACGCGTGACGCGGATTTGCGCGAAAGGCATCGCGCGCGAGCGGCGCCAGTTCGATGCGATACTCGCGGCGCAAACCGCGCGCGATGGAATTGGCGAGCTCCCACAAAAAGCTATCCAACCCTTCGAGCGCCAACCCGTGCAAATCAATAAAGATGGAAACGTA
>JAJVIA010000016.1:0-28214 GCA_022072245.1 Anaerolineae bacterium | reverse complement strand
CGAGCGGCGCCAGTTCGATGCGATACTCGCGGCGCAAACCGCGCGCGATGGAATTGGCGAGCTCCCACAAAAAGCTATCCAACCCTTCGAGCGCCAACCCGTGCAAATCAATAAAGATGGAAACGTATCGCGGACCCAAGCGGCGCGGCATTTGATACAGCGCGGAGGTTTTGCCCGTGCGCCGCTGCCCGTACAGCACAATCACGTTGTCGCGATGTTTGCCGATGAGCGCTTGTTGAATAAAGACGAAAACGTCTTGGCGCCCAAAAAACATTTCCGCGCCCGTAATCGGATTGCCGGCGATATAGGGATTTATCGGTTCCATGCGGGGGAATTATAACTGATGTTGGACGGGCGAATGGAATTCGAACCTTCGAGCGAATGGAATTCGCAGCAACAAGATCACAAAACGTCCCTACGGACGTTGGGAAACAAAACAACGTAACAAGAAATCGAAATGTTCGAGCGAATAGAATTCGCAGCAACAAGATCACGAAACGTCCCTACGGACGTTGGGAAACAAAATAACGCGTTGGGAAACGCGCTGTGTTAAAATGTGGCGCTCAATTAAAAGCGGCGGCGCGCGTTCGCGGGAAATGTTTGCGCGCGGCGTAACGGCGGTTGTGTCGCCGTTACGCCACGCGTCGAGATAGAGCCAACTGCAAACGATGGACGATGCCGATTCAACGCTGCGCCGCTTGCGCGGCGCGCGCTTGGCGGATGCTTAATCGGACGAGCAGGAACAGCGTGACCGCGAAATACAATGTAATGGCAATGGCGTTGAGCATGCCGCCCCATTGACGCATGGTCAGGTCCAGCATGAGGTCGCCGGCGACGCGCAAAATCAAACCCACTTGTAAAAGCAGCAGCGCGACGTATTGAATCGGCGCATACGGCAGCGGACGCATCAAAATTGAGGGCAGAATAATCGGCGCGTGGGCAAAAATCATGCCAAATACAAAGCCGACAAAAATCGTGTGCAGCAAAGCGTCGTAATACATGCCCGCCTGCGCGCCCGAATCGAACAAACGCAAAAAGCCGCCGATGCCGAGCCAGACATACCCCAACATCAAACAGATGGCGATGAAACGCGTCAAACCGGTTTGACGCATGTTGCGCCGCGCAATATCGTATCGCGCCAGCCAAATTGCCAAGACCAACATGCCGAGGCCCGTCAGCCGACTGCCGAGAAACAATGTCGCGTCGGGCAAGACAAGCCGTTCCGGCGTATCCAGGACGACGCCCGCGCCAAACAAAGCGATGCCCGTCCAAAAGATAATTTGCGCGCGGCGCGGCACGTGCAGCACGCGGCTCAATTCCAAACGCTCGCCCACAATCGTCAAAATTAAAAAGCCGCTCCACCACAAGACCGCGTTGGCGATGCCCAAACCCGCCAACCAGATGAGATTGCCGACCAGCCACATGGCGGAACCCGTCGCGAGGAGAATCGTAAAGGGGACGGTTTGTTGGCGCACAATGTACGCCATCATGACAAACATGAGCGCGCTGCCGAGCGTAATCAAGACCACGCCCATCGCGCCGTTCACGCCCATCAACACCAGCGCCATGCCAATCGCGCTGCCCAACGGCGCGAGATAAAACAAGCGGATGCGGAGCGCCACGGCGCGTTCGAGCGAAAGAAGCGTGCCAAGAAAACCCGCAATCATCAAGGGCCCATGCAGCGCGGCGAGGCCCGTCTGGAGCTGCGGCAGCGCCCAACCCATGCGCTGCAAGCCCGCCCACAAACCATAGAGCATCAACAAGATCGCGGGGATGAGAAGCAAAACTTGAAAGGGAAATTTTCGTTTTTGACTCGGCATAATGAATCCATCCTTGAGCATACTGTTGAGCGCGCCCCCAAGGTGCGGCGACAGTTTGCGACGCGGCGCGGTCTGGTTGAACGCCCGCGCGCAAGAAAAAAATCCGACGCCGTCGAGTGCATCGGATTTTTTCTACAGCGCGTTGGCGAATTTATTTTTCGAGCGTACGAACATACGCAACAATATCATACAAATCTTGTTCTTTGAGCGCCGGATTGCCGCCGCGCGGCGGCATGTCAATCCCCGTCGTATTTGCCGGGTCGCTAGAGGGCCGCCCCTTGGTAATAAATTTTACCAAGTCGGCGTCCGACATGCCGATGGCAAAGGTACTGGTCGTCAAATCTTTGCCCAGATTCGGCAAGCCCTTGGCGTCGGGTCCATGGCACGACGCGCAGGTGCCGCCATACAATGTCTTGCCTTTGGCGACATCGCCGCGCGAAGTGGGTTCGCCGACCGGACCCGCCGTTGGCACCGCGCCTTTGACTCCGGGGCCGCACGCCGCGCTCAGGGCGAGCAGCGCCAACATTAGCGCGCTCAAAATCAATACAAACTTGTTCACCATCTCCTCCTGTTGGGGTGATATTTTCGTTTCGACGCCATAATTTTTTAGCGGAAACGATATGAAATTGGATTTGGGTCAGGGCTGCGCGTGCAGCGTCAAATGCACGTTCAACCGCAGTTCATCAAATTTAAAGACCTGACCTTGTACGCGCGCGGCAAAATTTTCCGCCGCCGCGCGTTCGGCAAACGCCACAATGCCGTCGCCCATCGGCGCATCCGGCAGAACGGCGCGCACATAAAACGCCTCTTCGCCGCGCAGCCACGCGCCCGTATCGTAATCGTGTACAAAATACGCGCGCGCTTGGAGCTCGGGATGATCCATATGAAAAATCAGCATACCGCCAATGTCGTCAAATTTGTGCGCGTTGCCCTTGAGGTCGAGCGTCGCCGCGGCAAATTTCGCGTCGCTGATAATCATACTACATTCTTCGCACACATCCTGGCCGTAATAAATTTCCGGCGCGCCCACCGCATTGCTTGCGCCGCACGCGGCAAACAAAGCGACCGCGCCGAGCAAACAGCCGAGCGTCAAGAATTGCATGTATTTCATTTTCTCTTCTCACTTCAAACGCTCGCCAGAGCTATCTTACATCAATACCCTCTAGACGGGCAAACCGAAACGCGAACATGAATATATTTCACATTCGGAGTGAGTTACACGCCGCGTCCCGAGATTAAAAGCTCATCTCACTCCCCTCACGCCGCATTACGCTTTTGATTAAACAGCGCGAACGCAAGCCCGAACGCGGCGACAATCCACACGAGCAACAAGCCGACCAGAACCCACGTCAGCATTGCGCCAAATTGAAGCTGCGCGTATTGCCCCGCCGCGCCGAGCGTGTCCAGCGTCGCGCGCAAACTGTATATCGCGCCGAGTTTGAAAACTTGGAGCGGATTGAGCAGCAGCAGCGTCAACATGGCGGACGGCGGAGGCCGAAACGCCATCGTCGCGCCAATCAGACTGAGGTCGCCGAGAAAGACCAGCGCAAGCCACAAAATCAACGCGGCGCCGGAAGCGGTGGCGGATTTGCGCGTGAGGACGCTGATGACAAAACCGAGACCGAGCGAGGCGAGCGCGAGCAGGGTGGCAAAACCGCCGAGCGCGAGATAGGTCGAAGGTTCGCCGCCGCCCGCGGAGGCGAGACCGATGCCCGCGAGACCGAAACCCAAGGCGAGCGCGGCGAGAACGGCGAGCGCGGCGCCCAGCGCTTTGCCGAAAAAAACTTCGGCGCGATTCACGGGCTGCGCGAGCAAATACATCAAAGTGCCGCGTTCGCGTTCGCCGGCAATGACGCCCGCGCCGACGGTGAGTCCAATCAGCGGCACAAATAACAAGAGCGCGTTAATGAGACTGGCGGCGGTGCGCCCGAAACCGCCGAGACCGGCATAACCGGCGGACGCCATGCCCGCTTGCGCGAGGGCAAAGGCGAGCGCGCCGAAACCGACGGCATAAAACCAGAGCCATTTGTTGCGTAACGCTTCGCGCAGTTCGCGCTGGGCGATGGTCCAGAAAAGATAGAGTTCCATACGCTAGCTTGCGTTAAAGAGGCGACGGGTTTTCAAAAACCTGTCGCGTTTATAACGCGCGTTCAATTTCAAAATCGTCCACCTGAAAACCGTGCGCCTGTAATGTTTGCAGCGCGCGCAATTTTTCGCGCGCGGGCGCGCGCAGAATGACGGCGCTGCGGCCGTTGAGATGCGCGTTCCATCCGTTGGCGTTGAGAAACTCGTTTGCGCGTTCGCGCTGTCCTTCGCCGAGCCACAACGTCAATTCGACAACGGGCGCGTTTTCGGCGCGCCATTCGTGGAGCGTCAAGAGCCGCGCGGCTTTTTCGCTGTCCAACCACAACACCCGGTCCGCCAACGCTTCCACTTCTTCGAGCCGATGCGAGGCGAACAGAATGGTCTTGCCCGCGCGTTTTTGCGCCGCAATCAATTTCAGATATTCGGCGCGCGCTTGCGTGTCCAAATTCGCGGTCGGTTCGTCCAACAACAGAATCGGCGGGTCGGCGAGGAGCGCGAGGGCGAGGGCGAGACGCTGTTTCAAGCCGCCGGACAAGGCGGATACATTTTTGCGCGCGTGCGTTTGCAAACCGAGTTGTTCGAGCAGCGCGTCGATTCGTTGGCTTTCGACGCGTTTGAGGCGCGCGTAAAATTCCATCGTCGCGCGCACCGTCCAATCGTAAAACATCACTTCTTGCGGCACGTAACCGACGCGTCCGCGCGCGTGTTTGGCGTCGCGTTTGACGGGCAGGTTGGCAATCACAAGTTCGCCTTCAAACGGAATCAAGCCGAGCAGCGCTTTGACGAGCGTGGTTTTGCCCGCGCCGTTGGGACCCCACAACGCCAGCGCCTGACCGGCGCCCAACTCGAAATTTACTTGTTCCAATACGCGCGTCTTGCCGTACGCTTTGCCGACGGCGCGCGCGCTCACGACGACTGTCGGCGCGATTTCATTCGCCAATTTTGAATCCGTTGATTTGGTCATACGCGTTCCTCCGCGTTGCAGGGTCAGCGCGCCAATGGCTATGGCGGCGCCAAGCAAGAACGCGGCGACTAGAAACATTTCGCCCGGTTTGCCGCGCGCGAGTTCTACATTCGCGGGCAACGGGGGCGGCGCGAGACGCGGCGCGGCGTCTTGAAATTTGGGCAGCGGTTTGACGAGCGGAAACGAGGTCGCCGCAAATTCGAGCGCTTGCGCGGCGGGCGAATACAAGAGCGCGCGCAGCAGCGGTTCGCGGTCGGTCATGTTTTCAAAAAATTTTTCCGCCCGATACGGCGTATCGCCGATGCCGTCGGCGTTGGCGTCCAAACCCGCGTAATCGCTCCAGAAATTGTTTTGCCAAAGATTCGCGTCAAATTTGCCGCCGCCGCCATGCACCGCCATTTGTTCGGTGTTTTCCCAAAAAACGTTGTCGGAAAATTCGACGCCTTTGACGGCGGGCATCACCGTAACGGCAATGTCGTTGAACGCCAAGACATTTTCGGTAAAACGCGCATACCCTTGCGGCGTGAACGGCGTGCCGTCCAAAAAAATGCCGCCGCGATTGTCCACGAGCAAATTGCGCTGTACAGCCACATTATCCGCGTCTTTGAAACCGAGCGCGTAACCGCTAGGTCCGCGCTGCCCGCGCACGTCGTTATTTTGAATGTCAACGTTTTTGGAATACATCGTATAGATGCCGACGGAATTGTTGAGCAGGCGATTGTTTTCAATCGTCGCGCCATCGCAATACATCAGATGCACGCCATAGCGTCCGGTCTCGATGAAATTGTTGACAATCCGCACGCCCTCGGAATACCAAATCACCATGTCGCGCGCATTGTGGACGTGATTGTTTTCGACCTGCGCGCGCGGACTCGCCCACAAGCGGATGCCGTCGCCTTTGCGGCCGCTATCATATTCGACGCGGCTCGTAATGTCATTTTCCCGCGCGATGGATTCGGGCGCCTGGGCGAAAAAGATGCCGAACAATACTTGGCGAAAGATATTTTTTTCGACGCGAGCGCGCGGCGCGTTCGCGGTGACGCCCGCATGATTTTGGTCGGGTTCGACGCCGCTATTTTGAATCAAAAAACCGCGCAGCGTCGTATCGGGCGCATTGATGGTGACGACGGTGCCATGATTCTCGCCGTCGAGAATCGGTTGGTCAACGCCTTCGAGGGTGACGGATTTTTCAATGACCAGATTGCCGCGATACGCGCCGCCGCGCACCTCGATGGTGTCGCCGTCGCGCGCGTCGCGCAGCGCGTCTTGGATGGCGGTGTACGGTCCTTGGGGAGAAACGACGAGGCGCGTCGCGGCAAGCGCGTCTGCGCCGCCAAGTTGCGCCAAGATTGCAACGAGGGCGCCAAGCGTCGCTAATTTCAGAAAGGTCAAACCGCCGCGGCGATTGAAATTTCCGAACCAGCCCCGGCGTTTGCTCATGCCTTGACCGCCGGAGTTTGAGTTTGGGCGGCTTTTTGTTCCAACAAACGCTTTTGCGCGTCGGCGACGGGTTTGTAGGCGCGGCGATGGAAATAGAGACCAATCAAAATGACGAGCGCGGCGAGAAGGGCGATGTAAAAACCGATTTCAAAACTGGCGATGGTGCCAAACTGCCCAACCTTGCCTTCGCCAACTATGGGCGGCATAAAGGGTTTGATGGCGCCGCCGAGCGCGGATTTGGGGTCAATGCTGTGTCCAAATTCATAGAGGATGTAATACAAGTCCGCGACAAAGATGAGCGGAAACAGCAGCGCGGGCAAGACGACCAACGTCGCCCATTTGGATTGCACAAAGACGCTGGCGGCGAGAAGGAGACCGATGGAAAGGATAGCGGCGAGGGCGATGGAGCGTTCGAGTTGGCCGCCCGAGTCGAGAGGCGCCATGCCGAGATAATGATTCAGGGCGTCAATTTCTCTGACGTCGCCTTCGATGCGATTAACGAAAACGTCCACGCGCAGACCTTTGGGATATTGCGGCGCGGTCATTTTCATGCTCCAGAGCGGCATAAAGGTAGAGAGAATGAGGAGGAGGGCGGCGACCGTAAAGATAGCGCTGGGAATCAGATAATCGTTCAAGGGGCGGCGACTGCCGTCGGGCAGAACGACGTCAAGACTGGGACCAAGCACGGTGGTGATAATTTTTTTCATTGGGCGAGATTAGAGACGGATTCGGCCGTCAAGAAGCGGTCAGTCTGGCAACGCGCAAGACTGACCGCTTCCGATTCATTCCTTTCGGTGAACTGTCCGCCAGGAAACGCAATGGTCAATGCGTATTGCGCTTAGGGTTCGACCATCATGTAACCGAGCATTTCAAGATGGAGGGCGGAGCAGAATTCGGTGCAATAGTAGGCAAAGGTGCCGTCCTTGTCGGCATCAAATTCGATGGTTTCGGTTTTGCCGGGTTCGAGCGAGAGATTGATATTGTAACCGGGCAGGGCGAAACCGTGCGTCGCGTCACGAGTCTGTTCGATATTGCTAAAGTGCCAGGTGACGTGGTCGCCCTTTTTAATTCGCACGTGTTCGGGCGTAAAGTGCGAACGCACGACGGTCATCCAGATTTCGACGTTCTTGCCGTTGCGAACGATTTTGGCTTGGTCGGGAGAGGTAATGGCGTTCGGGTCGGGCAACATCGTTTCGGTATTGGTGCCAAGCGGATACACTTCCCACGCTTTGAGTTTATCAGCTTTGATGATTTGGGCGTAATGCGGTTCGGCATTGCCGATGGGCATGTCGTACAACACCTTCATCTGGTCGCCGGTCTTGGACGTGTCCACGAGTTGGAAATTTTGCGGGAGCAAGGGGCCGATATTGGCAAAGCGGTCAATGCTCCATTTGTTCAACGCGACGACGTAATTGCCATCGGGCGAAGCGGTATCGCCTTCCGCGGCGGCAATGTGACCGATATTATATTGGACCGGCAATTTTTGGACAAGCGTCCACGGTTCTTCGGGATGCAAGCCCTGATACGGTCCGCCAAGCGTCCAGCGCGCGACGGCGGAATCGAGAAAGAGCGAGGTGTAGGCGTAACCTTTATCGTCGTACACCGTGTGCAGAGGTCCAAGCCCCAATTCAACCTGCGCCTCCATGGTGCTGTCCAGCGTGAGGACAGGCACGCCAAACTCGTCTTTGGTCGCGGAACCTTCGTTCAAGGCGGCGATGGCTTGTTGCATTTTGTCGAACGAATAAATCGTGACGTGCGGGTCGAGTTTGCCGCCGACGACGACGTATTCACCGCCGGGCGTCACGTCCGCGCCGTGCGGCGATTTGGGTTCGGGCGTGAAATACAGGACGCCTTCTTTTGCCGCCGTATCGAGGGTGATATATTTCATGCCGTTAAAGGTTTCGGTTTTGCCCGCCTTGAACAGCTCTTCGGCTTTTTTCCAATTCATGATGTGCAAATAATCGGTGTCGTTCTTGGCGGTGCCGGATTCAAACGGCGGATTCCCGTCCTCGACGCCGCCCGTCGCCATTTCGGTGTTGAAGGAATTGCAGAACAACCAACCTTCGCTCACCTTTTTACCGGCGTCGCAGAGGTCTTGAAAGTACGGCGGCAATTCAACCGAGAACGATTGCGCGGGGTCAATGCGGCCCGTCGCGCGGTCAAATTTCCACATGGTGAGATAGCCGCGGAATTTCGTTTTGTAATCCTGCACCACGTCGCCATATTCCCAACCGATGGGCTGCGCGTACTGCGGGCCTTCAATGACATATTCGGTGTTGGGCGTGACAAACGAACCGCCATGATCCACGATGCCGAGCGGATTCTTGATGATTTGTTTGGTGGCGAAATCGCGCAGGTCAATCACGGCGACGCGCGCGTTGGCTTTGTCGTTGATAAAGACAAATTGACCGTCATATTCGCCGGCAGTTTCGGACAGGGCGGGATGATGGGTATCGCCCCAGAGAATATCTTTGTCGTTGACTTTGCCGCCTTCGAGAATGGTATTGCCAGAACCACCGAAACCGAAACCTTGCCAGGGTTCAGGGGTAAAGACGGCAATCGTTTTCAAAAGGCGCATGGAAGGGACGCCGATGGCAAGCAGTTGGCCGCTTTGACCGCCGGACGCAATCATGATGTAGGGGTCAAGTTGTCCAGAGGGAGTAAAGGTGCGAAGGGCGGCATAAATATCATCGGGCGTTAAACCGCGTTCGGTCGCCACAGCCGCCGCATCGGCGGGCAAGCCGGCGGTACTGCCGCCCGGTGCGGTGGGTTGGCCGGCGGGGGTCGGCACGGGATTGCCGCACGCGACAATCAACAACATGGCGACAACGCCGAGAATTGAAAACACGAGTAATTTCTTCATTTGTGACTCGCTTGCGTGGACGTTTCAAGTATAACAACCAAAGGGTTATACCTGATGCGTCGGTGAACTTAGAGAGTGAGATGGATACATACTGTGACAATCGGGGAAACGAGATTATACGCGCGCGGCGAGCGCGGCGGCGTCGAGAATCACGATGCGCTGACCTTGAATATCAATCAGTCCATCGCGCTCCAACCTTTTTAACGTGCGCCATGCCACTTCGCGCGCCGTCCCAACCATAGACGCAAGCTCTTGCCGCGTGAGAGGACGGTCCAAGCCATTAGTTTTGGAATGGGTTTCCTCGCGTGCAGCTTGTTCGAGCAAAACCTGACACACGCGCGCGGTGACGTCTTTGAATGCCAAATCGTTGGCGAGCGTCGCAAGCCGCCGCAAGCGTACGCTCATGAGATTCAACAACAGATTCAACGTCGCCGGAGATTGCATCAGGACTGTTCGAGCCGCTTCAGGCATGAAACGATACACTTGCGCTTCGGTCATGGCTTGAGCGGTGACGGCATGATTGCCGCCGTCAAACAAAGGAATGGGGTCCACCACAGCGCCAGGTCCAAGAATTTCTAAAATCTGTTCTTTTGCCCCACTGCGGCGACAGAGCTTGAGATTGCCCGCCTTGACAATGTGCAGTCCCACAAAAGGCGCGTTCTCTTTGAGCAAGATTTGACGCGGACGCAAATGCAGAATTTGCGCGTGCTGGCGCAAAGCGTCTTGGTCCGAACTAGCCAGCTTCTCCCAAAGCGACAGCGTTTCAAATGCTTGTGCGTGACTGCTCATTTCCCTGTGATTGCCTATTGAGACGATTATAGGGAAAAGCGTGACCTGACCATAGGACGCAAGTCACGAATTTTACGTGATATTTGTCTCCATTTTCGGGCGGAGCGTCCGCCGACGCAAACAACTATGCAAAAACGGGATTATAATTGCCAAGCTCGACGACGAAGGAATGAGACGGCGCCTGACGGCGAGTTGGGGCGCGCTGCGCCGAATGACCGCATCACAAAATGGAGGTTTTGATGAAAGAGTTACCACGACTCGAAACGCTGCTGGATTTCACAGGCAAACGCGCGCTGATTACAGGCGCAGGCGCAGGCATCGGCAAAGCTATGGCGCATCGTTTTGCCGAAGCGGGCGCGGCGTTGGAATTGGCGGATATGGATACCGACGCGCTGGCGCGCGTCAAAACAGAATTGAGCGCGTTCGGCGGCGAAATCCATAGCCACACGATTGATTTGAGATACAAAGAACAGATTCATCGCCTCTGGCGCAGTTTGGAAACGCGGCTGCCCGACGTGTTGATCAATAACGCGGGGATGTATCCATTCAAAAAATTTACGGAAATGGATTTTGATTTGTACACGCGCGTGATGGATGTGAATTTGAACGCCGTGTATTGGATGTGTCACGAAATGATTACGCGGCGTCGCAAACAGGGCGGCGTCATTATCAATATCGGTTCCATCGAAGCGGTCTTGCCGTTCAAAGCGGATATGGCGCACTATAGCGTCAGCAAAGCGGGCGTCGTCGCGCTCACGCGTTCGCTCGCCAAAGAATACGCGGGACACGGATTCCGCGTGAACGCGCTGCTGCCGGGCGGCATTATCACAAGCGGCACCAAACGCGCGGCGAAACAGGTATTGAGTTTGGATGTGGGTTTGGTAAAGACCGGAATCGAATTTATGCAGCGTTTGCCCGCGGGCAGATTGGGTCAACCCGACGAAGTGGCGCGCATGGCGCTGGTATTGGCGAGCGACCTGGCGAGTTACATGCACGGCGCGGCAGTGCCCGTGGACGGCGGATTTCTTTCGGCGTAAAGACGCGCGCGAACGCTTTATGCTAAAATTTAATTCTATGGCACAACCAAACACGTCGCGCGGCGGAAAAATCGGTTTGGGCTGTCTCGGCGCTATTCTGATTGGCGCGCTGTTGTGTGGGGTCGGGCTGGTGTATTTCCTCCTGACTTCATGCTCGGTGAACAAGCCGTTGGTCGCATCCGATTTGCCCAAACCCGACCGTGCATTTCAAACCGGCGCCGCAGCGGGCTATAACGTGTATGTGTGGGAATGTTATCGCAACAAGCATATCGTCGTATACAATTTCAGGGCGAAATGTTCAGCGGTCCGTACAAACGCGAAGAAAGCGCATGCGGCACATTGACGCCGATAGAAGAACAAGCGCTGCCGGACAAGCGGCGTGATTTGGACCCGGGACGTTTCTGAATGGTTGCAACGGTTTGAATCTTTTTGTACATTCCTCAAACGCAACCATCCAAGGCGCTGTACGTTTTGCCGCTGTGGTGTCTGTTGAAATTTGAAGGGGTATTGTGTGTATAAAAAATTACGCGACCCCGTAAGCGGGCTGATGCACCTTGCCGCCGCCGCCGCCGCCGCGTTGGGTCTGGCGCTCTTGGTTTATCTCGGACGCGATAGCGTATCCAAGCAAACGACGCTGGTCATTTATGGTTTGAGCGTAATCGCAATGTTTGCCGCGAGCGCGACCTATCATCTCGTCAACGCGTCGCCCGCCACATTGCAATTCCTCCGCAAACTCGACCACTCGGCAATCTATTTGATTATCGCCGGCACATACACGCCCATCTGTCTCTATTTTTTCACCGGTTTTTGGCAGTGGGGCATGGTCGCGCTGATTTGGCTCTTTGCGTTGGTCGGCATTCTGGTCAAACTCGTTTTCCTCCACGCGCCGCGTTGGTTGACCGTAGTCATTTATCTCGTGATGGGCTGGCTCGGACTTGTGGCGATTCCCGAAATGGTGAACGTGATGCCGCCAGGCGCGATTGCGTGGCTGCTAGCGGGCGGATTTTTTTTTACGCTCGGCGCGCTGGTGTATGCCCTCAAAAAACCGGATTGGTATCCGAACGTCTTTGGCTTTCATGAGCTGTGGCACATCTTTGTCATTCTCGGCGTCCTTTGTCATTTCATCCTCATCGCCGCATACATCGCGCCGGCGTAAAGACAAAAAATTTTTTGTCTCACGCAATAAAAAAAACACATTCCGCGCGTTCGTCGGAATGTGTTTTTTAGTTAACAGGCGGTCACACGGACCACTCGACTTCGATCCCTCATTCGTCGCACTCGCAATCGAGCAGCTTGAGCCATTCCATAATTTCGGACGGCGCAACCAATTCGCCCGCATCGCCGCCAAAGGCATAGGCGCGCGGCGCGCAGTACGAATCCAAAATCACCAGCAAGACATCCGCCGACGGAACGTCGAGCGCCGCCGCATATTTTTGTTTTACGCGTCCGTCCGCGTCGCTCAAAGCCGCATAGCCGCGCGCAAATTCGTGCGCCCATTCCGTCGCCGTCGGCAGCGCGTCCGGCAAAATCAAAAGCGGCAGCGCGTTGTATTCGTCAAACGCGGCGCGCTGATTCGTCAACTGACGCGCGTAACCTTGACACACGCGTTCGGCGGCGGGATGCGCGAAAAACAGAACCGCGCGTTTGCGTCCGCGCAAATTGTACAGCGTAACATCTTCGCCCTGCGTCGCGGGCAGCGTAAAATTGGGCAGCCGCTGATTTTTGCGTTCGTCGCGGATTTGAATCGCGCGCGGCGCTTTAAAGTGGAAACCCGCGTCGTGCAACTGCGTTTCCAATTCTTCTAGCGTAGGTTCCGCGATAGCATACGCATCGGCGCCAAAGACCACCGTCGGCGTGACGATGGCGCCGTGATTCCATTTTTTCAAAACCTCATCCACGCGCGCCTCATCCTGACGCTCGTGATAGCGATAGTCCAAACCTAACGCGCGCAGACGGTCGCGCACGAGCGCGGTATCTTCGCAGGTCGCGCTGCCATATACATTCAATTCCATCATTCCATCCCTCCAAACGCATCGCCGTCGTAATGTTTTTCAATCGTTCCGCGCGTCGCCGCGCGGCGAATGAATGTCTTATGACGCGTTACGTTTTAATCCGTTTGACGGCATACGAATAGAGACGCGGCGTAAAGGCGTAAAGCGGCACGGCAAAGCGTTCGATGCCGCCAAATTCGTATTGTTCTTTGCCGCGCGCGATAGCGTTCGCCATTTTGCGCGCGGCGACGTCGGCGCGCATTGCGCGCCGCACGGCAAACGCTTTGCCGCGCGGATTGCCGCGCTCGTCGAGACTATTTTTAGAAATTTCCGATTGCACAAAACCGGGCAAAAGGAGCGTCACCTTGACGCCCTGCCGCGCGACTTCGGCGCGCAGCGAATTAAAATATCCTTGCAGCGCGTGTTTGGACGCGCAGTACGCCGCGTGTTTTGGCACGGGCAATTTGCCGGTGAGCGAACTGACGACGACGATATGCCCCGCGCGGCGTTCCAACATTTCCGGCAGCACGGCTTTGGTGAGCGCGACCGCGCCGAAAAAATTTACTTGAAAGACGCGCTGTAACGCAAGCATTTCCGTTTCGACCACGCGCCCGCGCTGGGCGATGCCCGCGTTATTGACCAAAATATCGAGCGTTCCAAACAACGCGCGCGCCTGTTTGCCTTTTTCGGGAATGTTTTCCAAATCCGCCGCGTCGAGCGGCAAAATTTTTACGCGCGTCGGGTCAATGCACTGCGCGCGCACGCGTTCCAATTCCGCCGTGCGCCGCGCGGAAAGAATCAACCGCGCGCCGCGTTGACAAAATTCATACGCCAGCGCCTCGCCGATACCCGACGATGCGCCGGTGAGCCAGATAATTTTGTTTTGAAAATCTTGCTTCATATCAACACCAACCAAACTCCCGTCAGCGCCAACGCCGTGCCTGCCCACACGCGGCGCGTCAGTTTTTCTTTGAGAAAGAGCCACGAAAACAAGACGCCGATGAGCGGCGACGCGCTGTTTAATAACGCCGCGCGCGCGGCGCCCGCCAACGCGACGCCCAATACAAAAAATAAACTGCCGATACCGGTACTGTACACGGCGAGCGCGATTTGACCCCACTTGGCGCGCCCGCGATAACTATCCCACACACGCGAACCTTTGAGCCATTGCGTCAACGGCGTCAACACCAGCGCCGCAATCGTCAAACGATACGCGCTGACGAGAACGGATTGCTGCACGTTATCGTACAGCGTCACGGGCTGCTGCATTTGAATGCCCATCCGCAGCAAGGTCGTCGCGCACGCCCACATCAACGCGGCGCCCACCGCAGCCGCTACGCCGAGATAACGCGCGCGCGTCGAAAGGGTCGGCGGTCCCGTCTCGACACTCGGCGCAATCACCATATCATTCGCTTCATCCGCGTCGGCGGGTTTTTCGCGGCTCAATAAAAAGAGCGCGCCGAGAACGAGGACCGTGCCGAGCAATGCTTGCGGCGTCACTTGTTCGCCCAACAGCGGTACGGCGAGCAACCAAGTGAAAACGGGATAGACGCCGGAAATGGGCATCGCGCGCGACGCGCCGATTTGGGTCATGCTCCAAAAATAAATCGAGTCGCCGATGCAAAAACCGAGAACGACCGAAGCGGCTAACGTCGCCAACGTGAGCGGCGTAATTTGCAAAACCAATTGCCAGCCGCCAAAAAAGGGCAGCAGCGCAAAGAAAAATAACGCGCCCACGATGACGCGGAACGCATTGAACGAAAGCGTATCCACGCGCGCGGCTTGGGCTTTGACCATCAAACTTGAGGTCGCCCAAATCACGGCGGCGGTGGCGGCAAAGAAAATTCCCAGCGACATGCGACAAGAAAAAAGGATGCGACGCGACGCGCGGCTTTTACGCGGCGGCGCCGACAACCGTGCGCCATTCGGGATAGCTCGCATCAATGCCGCGCACAATGTCATGATATGCGGTTTGCACGCGCTGCGTAATCACGCCGGGCTTGCCATCGCCCAGCGCGAGACGGTCCACCGAAACAATCGGGACGATTTCGATGCCGGTGCCGCAGAAAAACGCTTCGGCGCTCGTGTACAATTCGGTGCGATCCACCGCGCGTTCGACGACGGCAAGATTCAATTTTTCGCGCGCAATCTGCATAACCGTTTCGCGCGTAATGCTTTCGAGAATGTCGCTCGTGACAGACGGCGTAATGAGTTTGCCGTCGCGCGCGAGCATCAGACACATGCCGGGGCCCTCTGCCACTTTACCCTGCGGCGTCAACAAAAGCGCGTGGTCGTAACCGTTGCGTTTCGCTTCTTCCGCCGCATAGCGCGAATTGAGATAATTCGCGCTCGCCTTGACGCGCGGCGCCATCTGATTGTCGCTCAACCGCGTCCACGAGCTCACCGCCGCATGACTGACCGCGCCGCTTTGCAATTTCGATTCCCATGCCGCGACGTGCAAAATCACCTGCGCGCGCGTGCTGGTCGCGCTGCCGAACGTGCGCGATTCGGCGTATGCAAAGGGTCGCAAATACACATCCGTAGCGGGTTGGTTGGCGCGCAGCAGCGCGAGCGCCGCGTCGTGCAAATCTTGTAACGTACAAGCACATTCGAGCCGCACGAGACGAATGGATTGTAAAAAACGCTTTAGATGCGCGTCGAGTTGAAAAATTGCGAGTTCGCCCGTTTGCGGATTCATGTACGCGCGGATGCCTTCAAACACCGACGACACGCTCGCCGTGCCGATTTGGGTGACGTTAATCGTCGCATTTTCGTACGGCATCAATTTGCCGTCCCACCAGACGGTAGGAAAAATTGTAGCTTCAGCCATGTGATTCCTCGAATTAAAAATTATTTCGCAGTCCTCGGCGCGCAACGACGCGCCGCGTTCATTCTTTGGAAAATAGACGCGGAAACAAAAAAACCGCCAGCGCGAACGCGGCAGCGGATACGCCAACGCCGACGAGAATGCCAATCAAAAAACTCGCAATATCCATAATCCGACACGGAACGCTACGGTTCGGAACGCTGCGGCTCGGAACGCTGCGGAGAGCGTTCCCTACAACAGCGTTCCCTACAACGGCGTTCCCTACAACAGCGTTCTCTACAGCAGAGCGCGGCGCAAAATATCCAGCGCGCGGATGGTAGTCCAATTCTGCGCCTGCTCGCCCATGCCGCCGACGGGATAGCTATAGTTGCGCGTTTTGGCGTCGGAAACCAACGCGATGAATGTCTTGCCCGTATCTGCGTTGTACATGTCCTGATCGCCCATAGTGCTAATGACCGCGAGCGCAATGTCCGCGCCCGTTTGCGCGCGCAGCGCGGCGGCAATGCGCGCCGCGTTTTGCGCGTTCACTTCCGCATCCGTCACATGCAACACCTTTTCGGCGATAGGCAATCCTTCGGGCGTGTCGCGTAAACTCGCCGCGATTTTGCCCAGCGTATTCGTTTCCGCCAGCGCCGCCGTTTTTTGTTTCGCCGTGAGCAGACGCGCGACGACCTGCTCGACCGTTTCAGCGCCGACGCCGTAAATCCAATCGCCCAACCGTTCGCGCACGCGCGTCTCCATGTCCGCAATCATTTTTTCCGCTTGCGCGCGCGTAGGCGCTTTGGCGGTAATCCGCACGTCGGTCTGTCCGGGATGCGCGGCGAGGCCAACCGTCGGATTACTTTCAGTTTCCAGGTCCGCGATTTTTTCATCCACCGCGCTTTCGCCGATGGCGCAGGTCCGCAAAATTTTGGAAAGGATGATAGAACCGTCGCCATTTTTTTCGCGCAGCCACGGCAGCACGCGCGTTTCGGTGAGATACTTCATTTCGCGCGGCACGCCGGGTAAAACAAAAATCGAACAGCCCGCGTGATCCACGATGAAACAGGGCGCGGTGCCGACCGGATTTTCGACGGGCGTCGCGCCTTGCGGAATGTACGCCTGACGCACATTGTTCTCGCTCATCCCGCGCCCCCATTTCTCAAAGCGCGCGCGGATTTGTTCCACCAAAGCGTGATTCAATACGAGCGGCGCGCCCACCGCTTGCGCGACCGCTTCGCGCGTCACATCGTCCACCGTCGGGCCCAGACCGCCCGTCGTAATAATCACGTCCGCGCGGCGCATCGCCGTTTGCAGCGCCGCGGCGATGCGTCCCACATTATCGCCGACGGTGGTGCGAAAATAAACGTCCACGCCAAGCGCCGCGCATTGCTGCGCCAACCACGCCGCGTTGGTATCAACAATTTCGCCGAGCAACAGTTCGGTGCCGATGGAAAGAATTTCAGCGCGCATAGGATCGAGACGAGAACGCAAGCGGGCAAACGGGCAAGCGAGCGCAAAAGAATTTACGCGCGCGCCCGCGTGCGCCCGCGCGTTATTTGAACAAATTGCTCAACAAGAAAATGACATTCGCCGGACGTTCCGCGAGGCGGCGCATGAAATAGGGATACCACTGCGAACCGTATGGCACATAGACGCGCATCGGATAGCCGGCTTGAACGAGTTGACGCTGCAAATCGGAACGAATCCCGTACAACATTTGAAATTCAAAACGGTCGTACGGCACATTGTGCGTCTTGATATATTGTTTGGACCACTCGATAATTTTTTCGTCGTGCGTGGCGAGCGCGAGCTGCGCGCCGGTGGATGCGCCGTTGGCGCCGAGAAAAATTTCGGTCAGTTTCAAATAATTCGCGTCGGTGTCTTTTTTCTCGGCGAACGAAATGTCGGGCGGTTCTTTGTACGCGCCTTTGCACAAACGCACCCGCGCGCCCATTGCATACAATTCTCGCATATCCGCTTCGCTGCGAAAGAGATACGCTTGAATCACGATGCCCACGTTGTCATATTCCTCGCGCAGCGTTTTGAAAATATTGAGCGTAATTTGCGTGCGCGCGGAATCTTCCATATCAATACGCGTTTTCGTGCCGATGGCTTGCGCCATGCCGACGATTTCGCGCATATTGGCGAGACACAATTCGGGGTCAAGGTCCAAACCCATGTGCGTCAATTTCACCGACACATGCGATTGCAAATTATTTTTTGCGATGGCGTCGAGCGCGACGAGATAATCGTCTTTGGCGCGGCGCGCGTCGTCCGCCGTCGCCACGCTTTCGCCCAAGTGGTCGAGCGTAACGAGCAAACCTTCGCCGTTCAAGTTTTTCACCGCATGGACGGCATCGTCCAACGTTTCGCCGGCGACGAAACGACGCGTGATTTTGCGCGACAGCGGAAAGCCGACGATAAAATTGCGCGCGGCGGCGTTGGTAGAGAGAGCAAGAAAAGCGTCACGGAGAATAGGCATAATCAAGACGGCTGACGCGGCGGACATGCCGACAGCGCGCGGCATGTCCATCGGTCTCTGGGTATGCAAACTAGAGTTGGCGCATCATACAACATTGTGTTCCAAAATCGGACGACCCTCTCGAAAGCGTTCCAAATCCAACATTGACACATCAATCGTTTTTGACGCGCCGTCCAAAATAATTTCGCTCAGCGCCAAGCCCGCGCCCGGCGAATGTTGAAAACCGTGACCCGAAAAGCCCGCGCAGTTGTAAAAACCGCGCACGGCGCGCGCTTCGCCCAGAATGGGATGCGCGTCGGGCGTAGCTTCGTACAAGCCCGCGAGCTGGCGCGTCACGCGCGCATTTTCCAAAAGCGGCAAACGATACAACGCGCGCTCCAACATCTGAAGATGAAACGTTTCGTCAATGGCGTACGTTTCGCCGGGCGTTTCATGGCGATTCGACATGCCGACCAATAAACCCGGCGCGTCGGGATGAAAATAGAGCGACGTGGCGAATTCGATAACGAACGGATGGTCGCGCGGAATTTCGGGAACGGCGGACGTATTGAAAAATTGGCGGCGCAGCGGCACGATGGGAATTTCCAAATCAACATACGCGCCGATTTTCGCCGCCCAGGGACCCGCGCAATTCACTACCGCGCGCGTGGCAATCGCGCCGCGATTGGTTTTGATTTTTGCCACGCGCCCGTTTGCCGTTTCGATGCCGATAACGTCAGTCTCGGTTTCGATGCGCGCGCCCAGTTCACGCGCGCGCTTGGCGAACGTCTGCGTGACCGTATTCGGGTCGGCGACGCCGTCGCGCGGGCAAAAGCTGCCGCCGAGAACGCCTTCTAAATTCACGCGCGGCGCGCGGCGCGCAATCTCGGCGGGTTCGAGAAATTCGACGTCGGACACGCCGAACGCTTTTTGCAGCGCGATATTTTTTTTGAAAATTTCGATCTCGCGCGGCGAGCTCAATAAAAAAAGATAGCCGAGCGGACGATAGTCCGCCGAGACGCCGAAAATTTCTTGAAAGCGGCGAATCACATCGAGCGAATAATTCGAGAGCTGGATATTGACCGGCGTAGAAAATTGATGGCGCACGCCGCCGGCGTTGCGCCCGGTGGAGCCCATCGCCAAAAATTTTTCGCGTTCGAGCAAAACGATATTGCCCGCGCGACGCGCGGCGAGATGATACGCGACGCTCGCGCCCATACATCCGCCGCCGATAATTACAATGTCCGCTGTAGCTTGCATCGGCTGAAATTGTACACGCTTTCGTTACAGCGTCAACGCATCGAACGCGAAATTGCTCCATGTCCGCATCGCGTTATAATCTCTGGTTGGCGCACGATTGCCGCGCGCAGCGATTCAAAATCCAAACGCGCTCAGCTGAAATCACAACATCCATCCATGTCCATCGAAATTGACAAACATTTTCGCTACAACTATACGATTGGGATTCTCAACGGCGCCATCTTTGGCTTTGTGGATGCGCTGATTGCGCCATCGCTGACGCTGGCGGTCTTTATCACGACGCTGGGCGGGTCCAGTCTGCTCGTCGGATTGATGGCGGCGATTTATAACGGCGGCTGGTTCATTCCGCAGTTTTTGATTTCGCATCGCCTGCAGCAGCTGCCGCTCAAAAAACCGGTGTACACGGGCGCGGCGGTGGTGCGTATCGTGTCCTGGTTCTTTGTCGTGCTGGCGACGTACTGGCTCGGCGCGACGCATCAGGCGCTTTTGCTCGCGATTTTTTTCGCGCTCATGACGGTCTATTCGCTCGCGGCGGGCGTGGCGGGAAATCCATTTATGGCGATTGTAGCCAAAGTCATTCCGATTCCGCGTCGCGGTTCATTTTTTAGTTGGCGCGAATTTTCCGGCACGGCGATGGGCTTGTTGGCGGGTTATTTGGTCGCGGTCGCATTGAGTCCCGAACGCGATTTGTCCTTTCCGCAAAATTTTACGCTCATTTTTCTCGTCGCGTTCGGCGCCATTGGCGCCGGTTTAATTTTATTTACGCTGGTGCATGAACCGCGCGAAACGATTACGGGCGAAAGCATCACGTTCGGGCAGCAAGTGCGCGCCGCGCGCGGCATCGTGCGGCAAAATCATTACTATCGCCGCTATCTGCTGACGCGCTTTGTCGTGGCGGCGGGCGATTTGGCGACGCCGTTCTACGCCATTTACGCGACGCGCCAATTGGGCGCGCCGGATTCGATTGTGGGTTTGTACATCGGCATCACGACGCTGAGCGCGCTGCTCGCTACGCCGATTCTGTCGTATATCAGCGACCGCCGCAAACTGCGCTGGATTCTTTTGCTCGCGGCGACCATGACGGCGACGATTCCTTTTCTGGCGTTGCTGTTTGGCTTGCTGCCGACATCCGACGCGGCGCCCTATGCGTTCGGCATCATCTTTTTCGCGTACGGCATCGGACGCACGGCGGCGAACGTTGCGTTCCCGACATTTCTGTTGAATCTTGCGCCGCCAGAGCAGCGCACGTTATACATCGGTTTCACCAATACGGTTCTCGGCGTGGCGACGTTTATTCCGGTGGTCGGCGGATTATTTTTGGATTTGTTTGGCTTTACCTTTTTATTTCTCATTACATTGACGGCGGCACTGGGCGGCTTGTGGCTTGCCGTCGGTTTGGCGCGCGCGCATACGCCGACGTACTAGCGCGGCTTACGATGACAAATTCCAATTTGATTTGAGAGTCAGACCCAAAGGTTTTTCAAAAGAAATTGGCGCGGGCGAACAAACGTGAATGGGTTGAAAAATTTTTGGGCGCGCTATCGCGCAGATGTGGGCTGGATGATTTTACTCGGCGCAATCGCTCTCGCCGCGCGGCTGCCCGCATTGTTCACGATTCCACGTTTTACCGACGAAGTCCTCGAATGGCAATTCGCGTTTGAAATCGCGCGCGGCGCGCGCAATCCGCTGCTAGGATTACAACCGTATCTTGGACCGTTCGGCTCGAACCTGCTCGCGTTCGCGCTGTGGCTTGCGCCGCATCCTTTTACGCCGCGTGCCTTTAGCGCCTTGATGGGCGCATTGACGGCTTCC
Source organism: Anaerolineae bacterium (assembly GCA_022072245.1). Classification (GTDB taxonomy): domain Bacteria; phylum Chloroflexota; class Anaerolineae; order UBA4142; family SHND01; genus SHND01. The sequence goes on along the minus strand of JAJVIA010000016.1, from coordinate 6,883 downwards.
GCGACATACGCCTTGGGCGCGGCAATTGGCGGACGCCGCGTCGGGTTTATCGCCGGGCTGTTGATGGCGACGTCAAGCGCGCACATTGTCGTCAACAGTCATATCGCGTATGTGAATAGTTTGACGCCGTTGTTCGCGGCGTTGAGCTTGACGTGCGTCTATGTCGCGCGCGGGCGCGATGACGGACGCTTTTTGATTGCGAGCGGTTTTCTGTTTGGCTTGGCCGCACAGACGCATCCGCTAACCTTTGCGCTGGGACCCGGCATTGTCCTTTGGTTTTTTAGCGCGCGCTCATTTTGGAAATGGTTTCGTCGCCCGGCGTTATATCTCGCGTTGGGCGCGGCGCTGTTGGCATACTATCCCGTATGGTATGCGTTGTGGACCCAACCCGATTTTTTTCGCGCGCAAGTTGTCACGCGCAGTTATGCATTCGCGCTGCCGTCGTCTTTGGGCGAATATGCGGGCAACGCGCAAGGGCTGTTGGTGGAGCTCGCGCGCATGGTCGGCGCCGTGTACCCGAATTTGAGCGCGCCGCGCGCATATCTATTGCAGCCGTTGGTGTTTTTATACGCGCTAGTCCTCCTCATCGCGGCGTGGGCAATGCGCGCGCAGAAAAATTATTTCTTGGGCTGGGTAATCGGTTCCGCCATATTGTGTATCCCCTTGGTGAATAAACAGTACGGCGATTTTCCGTACTTTACGCGCTATCTTGCCCTGCTGCTGCCGCCGCTGTATGCCGCCGTCGCGTTTGGTTTGGTTACGCTGTGGACAAAACTCGAAACGCGTTTTGTCGCGGCGCGCGCGCGTTGGATTTTGCGCGCGAGCGCATGGGGCGCCATCGGTTTGCTTGCGCTGATGCCGCTATCGTTGACCGCCGAATTTTATGCCGGGCAGCGGCGCGGCGGACGTACGAACGCTACATTTTTGGACATAACGGCGCGCGTCGCGCAAACGCCGACGAACCTGATTTTATTGGACAAAGAGCTGGGCGGCGCGGAATTTCCGAGCGGCGGAAATTTATTGCTCAGCTTTCAGGTCTGGTTTGATTTGCAAAAGCAAACTTGGCGCGCCGTACAGGTTACTCCGCGCCAATTGCAAAATTGCGCGGCAGGCCAATGGTTGATTGCGACGCGCGCCAATGCAGTACGAACGGCGACGCGCTGCCACATCAGAACCATTGTGGAACAAGAAATGCCGACGCGCCCCGGCCGCCCGTCCATTTATTTTGGACTGTATCAATTGCAGGGTCCGCGCGCCGAGCAAGGCGTGCGACAAATTTCCAATTAGGCGTACCGAACAGATATTCGAATTCTTTTGACAGGGCTTGGACGTGGGCATATAATCGGCGCGTTATCGAGAGAATAAGCTTATGCGTGAATCAAATACCCGAACTGTAGTAGAACAAAAACCGCTGGGCATCATCGAGGCGGTGAGCGCCGGCTTGAGTTTGGTCTGGCGCCGTCCGTGGACGCTCCTGATTCCGATTGTAGCGGACGTATTGATTTGGGCGCTGCCGCGTTTGTCTCTGACGCAATTGGTGCATCCGTACATGAGCGAAATGCTGCGCGCCGTCGCCATGTCGGGCGACCCGGAAGTGGCGCGCCAAGCGCAGCAGACCTTTGAAGAATTGGCGCAATCGCTCAATCTGTTGGGCTTGGTGGCGACGGCGTTGAACGGCGTCGCGCGTTTTCCATCCTTGTTTCAGCTGGACCTGTTGCGCGCGACGATGCTGAATGTGCCGGGGCCCATCAACGCGCTGGCATATTCCCAACCGCTGCTGACGGCGGAATGGGTCGTCATCTTGTTTGTGCCATTATTTTTCTTGGGCTTGCTGCCGGTGGCGGTGTATCTCGAACTGATTGCGCAAGGCGCGCGGCCGTTGGAAACGGAAACGCGCGATACCGTTTTGCTTCGCATTGCGCGTTTGTGGCTGCGGTTGATGGGCTATGCGCTCTTGCTGTTTGGAATTTTGACGGCGGTGCGTTTCCTTTTATCGTTCGTCCAAGCGCTAGCGGGCGGCGAGTTGGCGACATTCGGCGCCTTGATGGTCTCGGTCGCGCTATTCTGGGTTTTTATCTATTTCTTTTTCGTCGTGAGCGCGCTGGCGGTCAGCGGCATTGGGTTGCGCGCCGCGTTGCAGCGCAGCGCCTTTTTATTTCGCGCGTTTTTCTGGACCACCATCGGCTTGGTGGCATTGATCGTTTTTCTGGATCGCGGCTTGGCGATGATTTGGGATGGTTTAGCCGTCAGCGCGTTCGGCGTCGCGCTGGCGATTGTGGCAAACGCCTACATCGGCACGTCGCTGCTCGCGGCATCCATGATTTATTATCAAGACCGCATGAATCTCATCGAACGCTGGCAGCAGCGCGCCAAATCCGCGCGCAATGTCAAATAGAACGCGAAACATCTGATGCGACGTCGAATCGAAAATGAGCCAAGCCAATATTCTAGACCGTCTCGCGCGTTTTGTGCGTGAGGTTTTTAAAACGAATCTTGAAATTTTTTTGGAAGCGTTGAAATTGAGTCCAAACGCACAAGGATATGTTGGCGGCTCAATTACCGAATTGTTGTTGAAGCAAAAATTGGAACAAGAGTATGACTTGGAGGTAAAACGCATCCGCGAAAAATGGGAAGGGCGCAAACATCCGCAACATCACGGCGATTTATATTTCCGCCAACCAAACGGCTGTTGGTTCGTGATGGAATCAAAAGGCGTCAAGTCCAATTCTGAAAAATGGCACAAGCTGTACAACTACGCGGGGTTAAAAAAGTTTTTGATTCTTCATGCAGACAAGATAGCTTGGATCAAGCCGCAGGAACCGGTTGAATCGCAGATTATCGAATGGATTCAAGCAAACCTTCCAAAATTTCAAAACGAATACGCTTCGAATCTGTACGAATATGAGGATGTGAAAAAATATCTACAAGCGTTTCCGCGCCGCGAAACGGAACGTTCACGCGCCATTCATCAGTTAAAAAATTTCACGCGCGATGAACTTGACCGTCAAATCGCGGAACGGCTCGCGTATATAATGACGCAAGTCAAGGTATTGGAGACACACTTTGTTTCAGGCACATCGGGCGTGAGCCAGAGAACGCTGGCGACACCGCGCAAAGATGAATTCAACTGGAATGATTACTTGAAACAAAATGCAAAAATCAAGGGAAAGAAAACTCAAAGAACAGCAACTCTTGTTTGCCGAAGATAGTTTGCTGCCCGTCGCTTTGCCCGCGCGCCAAGCTTTGCAACCCGCGCCAAATTTATCCGCGCTCTTTGAAGAATGTCACAATTACATTTATGCAAATGAAGGATTGCTCAAGGAAAAAATTTTTCACGAATTTGTGAAATTGCTCGTGATGAAATTGCATGACGAGCAGACGGATTCCGAACCTTTACAATTTGGCATCACCCAAAGCGAATATCGTCACATTCACGCCAACCAACCGAGCGCGTTTGAAAAACGGCTTGACCATTTGTATCAGACCGTGCGCGCAAAATTTCCCGCGCTGTTGACCGATGAACGTTTGACGCTCAAACCATTAACGCTGGGGCATGTCGTTTCACGTTTGCAATCTATTTCGCTCGCGCGCACGCCCGGCGATATCAAAGGTGAAGCATTTCAAACCTTCACCTATCGCCATCAGCGCGGCGACCGGGGCGAATTTTTTACCCCGCATCCGATTGTTCGGCTTGCGGTGGAAATGATTGACCCGCAGCCGAACGAAAATGTGATTGACCCCGCGTGCGGCAGCGGCGGCTTTTTGGTTCAAACGCTTGCACATATCAAACAAAATCATTCGCGTATTGATTTGGGAAAATACATCAGTCGCGCAATTCGCGGCATTGAGTTCAATCCTGATGTGGCGCTCGCCGCAATGATTCGATTGGCGTTTGAGGGTGGGACAGGCAAGGAAATAACGTGCGCGAACGCGTTATTGGAAAATCGCGCGTTGGAAAATCAATTTGATCTAGTGCTGACAAATCCCCCGTTTGGGAACAAGGGCAAAGTTGAAGACCAACGGATTTTGAAACCATACTGGCTCGCGCGGCGTTGGAATAAAAATAGTGACCACGAATGGAAAGCGAGCAACGTTGTCTTGCCCGGGCAATCGCCCGATATTTTGTTTATTGAACAATGTCTCAAATTTTTGAAACCCGGCGGACGCATGGCAATTGTGCTGCCCGACGGTATTTTGCAAAATATCTCGAATAGTTCGATTCGTTATTGGATGCGCGCCCAAGCGCAAGTGATGGGCGTCGTTTCGATTCCGCAAGAAGCGTTCGTGCCGTACGGGACGGGAATCAAAACATCTTTGCTGCTCTTGCAAAAAAATCCCGCGCCGCCAAGACAGTTTTGCTTTATGGCGCGGCTTGAAAAAATTGGCTATGATGTCAAGGCGCAGCCAATTTACAAAAAAGATTCGGCGGGACGCTATCTGAAAAACGCGCAAGGGATTTTGTTGGTGGATGATGATGTAGAAACGATAGCGTCTGCTTTTGCGTCTTTTAAAAATCAAACGCCTCTCCCAAAGGGCGAAACAATTTATACCGTTCCGAATTCTGAATTGAATTCGCGTTTGGATGCTGAACACTATCGTCCGAGCGATCAAGAGATGTTGGCTTGGCTCGCGCGGAATGGCGGGAAACGGCTGGATGAAATTGCGGACATTGTTAGCGCGGGCGATGATTTTCGTTTGACGAGCGAAAACGAAATTCGTTATATTGCGATTTCCGACGTGGATGCGCGCACAATGCAAGTTGTTTCACAACAAATTTTACAGGCGCACGAAGCGCCCTCGCGCGCAACCTATCGCGTTCAAAGCGGCGACATCATCACCGCCACCTCTGGCGCAAGCACAGGCACCGCGCGCCAAGCAACCGCGTTGATTACGGCGGATGAAGACGGCGCGATTTGCTCCAATGGATTTGCCGTCCTGCGAAACATTCACGGCGTCGAACCATTGTATTTGCTTGCCTACCTGCGAACGGAATTTTTCTTGCGCCAAGCGCGGCGGTTAATGACCGGTCACGCGATTCCCGCGATTTCAAATGATGATTTGGCAAAAATTATTGTGCCAATTCCATCACGCGTAGAACAACAAAAAATTGCCAAAGCGATTTCTACTATTCTGGCAATGCGAAAAGAAACTCTCAAAGCAGGCGAGAAAATTGTTGCAGAGACGGAAATGCTAATTCGTGCTTGTGCGTAAGGAAGAAAAATGCCCAAACAAAAAGACCTCGAACTCGAAAACATTCCAACCGAAAATTATACCGCCGACAAAATCCAAGTCCTCGAAGGCCTCGAAGCCGTGCGCCGCCGCCCCGGCATGTACATCGGCTCGACGGATATTCGCGGCTTGCATCAACTCGTGTACGAAGTCGTGGACAATGCGATTGACGAAGCGCTCGCGGGCAGCGCCGATTTCATCACCGTCACGATTGACAGCGATAACGCGGTGACGGTGACGGATAACGGGCGCGGCATTCCGGTGGACATTCATCCGCAAACCGGCAAGTCCGCGCTCGAAGTCGTGATGACTAAACTTCATGCGGGCGGCAAATTCGGCGGCGGCGGGTACAAAGTCGCGTCCGGTTTGCACGGCGTCGGCGTCAGCGCGGTCAATGCCCTTTCGGAATGGTTTGAATCTACGGTGCGGCGCGAGGGCAAACTGTACCGCCAAACGTACAAGCGCGGCGTGCCGCAATCGGACGTGAAACAGGTCGGCAAGTATCCGCCGGCGGAACGCAGCGGCACGATTCAACGCTTTTTCCCCGACAAGCAAATTTTCAAAACGATTGATTACAAGTTCGACGTACTGCAACAGCGTTTCCGCGAAATGGCGTTCCTCACCAAAGGGCTCACCATCAAATTCATGGACGAACGCGCGGACCGCGAAGCGACGTTTTATTTTGAAGGCGGCATCACTTCGTTCGTGCGCTATTTGAACAAGAATCGCAAAGCGCTGCACGCGCCGTTTCACGTGAGCGCGCCCGTTGAAGGCAATTACATCGAAGCGGCAATTCAGTACACGACTGATTATAACGAGTCGGTGTTCACCTTTGCGAACAATATCAATACGAGCGACGGCGGCACGCATCTGACCGGGTTTCGCAGCGCGCTCACGCGTTCGTTGAACGATTACGCGCGGCGCAATAAAATTTTAAAGGAAGGCGAGAACGCGCTGACGGGCGAAGATACGCGCGAAGGGCTCACGGCGATTGTTTCGGTAAAATTGCAAGAGCCGCAATTTGAATCGCAGACCAAAGCAAAACTCGGCAACGCCGAAGTGAAAACCCAAGTGGAAGCCGTCGTCGGCGAAGCGTTCAGCGAATGGCTCGAAGAACACGGCAAAGAAGCCAAAGAAATTATTCAAAAAGGCATCACCGCCGCGCGCGCACGCGAAGCGGCGCGGCAGGCGCGCGATTTGGTCATTCGCAAGAGCGCGCTCGAATCGTTGTCGCTGCCCGGCAAACTTGCCGATTGTTCCGAACGCGAAGCCGCGAACGCCGAGCTGTATATTGTCGAAGGCGACAGCGCGGGCGGCAGCGCGAAACAGGGCCGCGACCGAAAATTTCAGGCGATTCTGCCGCTGCGCGGCAAAATTTTGAATGTAGAAAAATCGCGGCTGGACAAGATTCTACAAAACGAAGAAATTCGCGCGCTCATTACCGCGATTGGCACGGGCGTCGGCAGTAATTTTGATATAGCGAATTTGCGGTATGCGCGTGTGATCCTTATGAGCGATGCCGACGTGGACGGAGCGCACATCCGCACGCTGCTGCTCACTTTCTTTTTCCGCTACATGACGCCGTTGGTGGAACACGGTCATTTGTACATCGCGCAGCCGCCGTTGTACAAAGTCAAAGTTGGCAGAGAAGAGC
>JAJVIA010000006.1:37957-90949 GCA_022072245.1 Anaerolineae bacterium | reverse complement strand
AAAACGAGCAATCGTTCGCCGCTGTCATTGTGCAAGCCGCGCACTTCAGCCGCCGGACGCAATTTATAAGTGTCGTTTCCCACGACGATTTGATCCGCCGCGACGGCAGTGACCGTGCCGGCACGACTTGCCGCGACGTTTTCGCCGGGCAAATAAATTTCCATACGCGGCACAAAGAGCAGAACCAAACAGACCAAACCGGCAATTAGCGCGACGTACATGATGGTGCGCGCGCCCCAGCGGTCCGAAGCCCATCCGCCAAAGACCCGAATGAGCGCGGCGGGCAAACTAAAGATGGCGGCAATCAAACCGGCGGTGATGAGACTTATGGAATAAACGTTGACATAGTAAGGAATCAACCACACAGCCAAGCCGACAAAACCGCCGAACGCGAAAAAATAATACAAGCCAAAGCGCCAGACGCGCGTATTCTTGAGCGGCGCCAAGCGTTGACCGAGAGTTTGTTTCGGCGCGCCCTCTGTCAACTTGGTCGGCGCAATGACGAAAAAAAGAACGGCGGTGACGACCAGCGCGAACGCGTACAGTTTGGGCAGCGTGCGCCATCCCTCCAGGTCGGTCTCGCCGTTGGTGAGCCAAGCCAAAGTGATAGGGGCTAGGACGCTGGTGACTGCCGCGCCCATATTGCCGATGCCAAAGGCGCCCAACGCGGTGCCTTGTCTGTCTCGCTTGAACCACAGCGGAACGTACGAAACTCCGACCGCGAACCCCGCGCCGCTCAAACCAAAGCCCAGCCCGGCGGCGAGAAACCCAACAAAGCTATCCGCGTAACTCGTCAGATACATCGGAAGCGCGGCAAGCAACATCAGCGCCGGAAATACGATTCTGCCGCCGTATCGGTCGGTAATGATGCCCATGGGCGTTCGCATGAGCGCGCCCGTCAGCACGGGAATTCCGATGAGCCAACCCATTTCGGCGGCGCTCCACTGGTACACGCCCTTGTCCACCAAGAACGTAATCAGCACGCCGTACATCGTCCAAGCCGCAAAGCAAACTGTGAACGCAAAGGCGCTGATTCCCAAAGCCCGATAGGATCGCGTGTTAGAATTCATCGCACAACACAAGACCCTTTGGGTTTCAGAAAACCCAAAGGATCTGGCTATTCTTGGAATGACTGTGTTTTGACAACATTGTATGGGGTCGCGCAATGCGCCGCGCGCGATGGCTGTTTGCCCCGAATTTTTTGCCGGGTTTAGGCGCGACGGGACAAGCGGCGCGGTACACGGCGCGCGGAATCTGTTAGCGGCCGCGACGATTCCAAATCACGATTTGATTGCGGCGCCAGATATACGTGAATGGGAACGTCAGCAGATGCACCAACCGCGTGAACGGCAGGAGCAGAATAACGATAAAACCATTGATAAAGTGAAACTTTACCAAATCCGGCAGCGCGATGACGGAAGAAATATCGGGTTGGAGCGTGACGAGCGACATGAGCCACGGCACGGCGATATGCAGAAACCAATCCGAACCCCAGCGGTAATAATAGGCGACCCAAAAGCCCAACCCCACTTGGAGCAAGAGAAAGAACAAGAGCAGCCAATCGGGAATGGAGGTGACGGTGCGGGCGCGCACATTGGTCAGGCGGCGCAGAATGAGAATGACCAGCCCGATGGTCGCCATGAGCGCGAACGAAAGGCCGATGAGCTCCATAATATAGAGACGGGTCTGGTCCGCCGTAATCATGCCCCACAATCCCGGAAAGAGAAAGGGGATGAGGTGCGCCAAGAGGATGATGATGATGCCATAATGCCAGGGCACCGAGCCAAAGAATAGTTTGCGATTTTCGAGCAGCTCGGACGACTGACTCGAATAGGTGAATGGTTCCGTGCGATAGCGATAGATGGAAACCACGACGGCGATAACGACGGACACATAGGGAAAGCCGATAAAGAGGGCGCTGTCAAACATGAGTTGCTCCTTTTGTGTTCTCTCGCCCCGACGCTCTTGACGTCAAGAGGCGCGCCCCTCTCTCGAACGAGAGGGGCTAGGGGCTGTGCATTTCTATGCGGGTTCCAATACATGCAAAGGCGTTGTAACGGAATCGGATTCTGTCATCTGAGTTTGCAGGATTGAACGCAGCGCTTCCAAGATGCCATGAAATTGGGTGCGGGGATGCTCTACCGCAGGCATAGCGTCGGAATCGGACATCGCGTCGGGACCCATGGTTGGAATGAAATTTGGCGTAGAGCCGGAACACGATTCCGATTCCATCGCGCCAGCGTTTTCGTCTTGGTCAAAACCCTCCGATTTGGCGCGTCCCGTCATGCGGTCCAGCACGGGCAGCAGCGCGTCGCGCGCGATTTCTGTAGCGAGGACGTCGTCGCGCGTGACAGAGAGAAAGCGCAAGACAACGGCGAGGTGGTCGGGCAGCTCTGTATCGGAAAAACAAAAACCTTCGGCGTTATAGCGTTGTTTCAATTCGACGAGAAAGGCGCTGCGCTTGTAGGTTTCTCCAAAGAGATGATAGCCGATATACGGATGGCACGCGGCGTCCAAATCGAATGTGCCGGTGTACACTTCTTCGAGCCGTCCGTGCGCAAGCGCGGCGGCATAGGCGTAAAATTCTTGGAATTGCGCGGCGGCTTCCGGGTCTTGCGCCGCGACAATTTTTTGCGCGGCGAGAGCGGCAGGGAGCGTTTCGCCGGTGGGATATTCCAACAGACAGGCAAAGCATTGATAGAGCTCTTGCATTTCGGTTGCGGTGTACATAAAGACTCCGTATTAAAACTCGCGCTTGGGGGTTTGACTGCGAATGCCAAACCCGGTCGCTTGCTTGCGGTCGAGCGGTCGCTCTAACGCCTCAATCGAAATTTCGCGGCCCAGCGGCGGCACGACAAAGCGTTCTTCGTACGTAGGCAGCGAAGTGAGGCGGAAGATGGCTTCGACTTCTTCGGCGTTCGTCTTGCCTTGCGCGAGCGCGGCTTCCACTTCGGCGGGCTGATAATCCTTGACCTTTTGCGCGCGCTTGAAAATGCGGACGGCGATAAGTTTGCGATACACCTCTTCGACGATTTTGACGTTACCCGCCGAGAACATGCTCGCCATATATTTGATGGGCATGCGCGCTTTTTCGAGCGAACTGAGCATGGCGGGCAGATTTTCCTTGTCCAAACCCGCAATGTCGTAATTGCCGTTCTCCATCTTGGCGAGGACGGGCAGCATCGGCGGAACGTAATACAACATCGGCACCGTGCGAAAGTCGGGATGCAGGGGCAGCGCGATTTGCCATTTTTTGACAAATTTATAGACCGGCGAATTTTGCGCGGCGGTAATCATGGCGTCCGGGACTCCGTTCGCCCGGGCGGATTGAATCACTTGCGGGTCGAATGGGTCTTGGATCAAGTCGCGCTGCGCGGCGACCAAATCTTGTTCCGGCACAGAGGCGCAATTGACGATTTTGTCGGCGTCATAGAGCAGGACGCCGAGATACCGAATGCGCCCTACGCACGAGTGAAAACAAGCGGGCGGCTGACCCGATTCGAGGCGGGGGTAACAGAGGATACATTTTTCCGATTTGCCCGAAGCCCAGTTGTAATACGTTTTCTTGTAAGGGCAGCCCGAAATGCACATGCGCCAAGCGCGGCATTTTTCTTGCGAAATCAAAACGATGCCGTCTTCGCCGCGTTTGTAAATGGCGCCGGCGGGACAGGCGGCGACGCAGCCGGGATTGAGACAGTGATTGCAGATGCGCGGCAAATAGAAAAAGACGACGCGTTCGATTTCGTTGAGTTGTTCCCGTTCGCCTTCGCTGAGTTCATCCAAATTTACGTCGTTGCGCGCGTAAAGCGGCGAGCCGCCGAGGTCGTCGTCCCAATTGGGTCCGGCTTCGATATTGTCCATCGGCTTGCCCGTAATCATCGAGATGGCGCGGGCGGTGGGTTGGTCGTCGCCTTCCGGCGCGTTAAACAGATTTTCGTAATCGTACGTCCAGGGTTCATAGTAATCGTCAATGGTCGGCAGGTAGGGATTGTAAAAAAGATTGGTGAGGCCCCCGAGCCGATTGTGCAGGCGGAGATGAATCTTTTCGTTCTTGCCGCGTTCCCAGCCGCCTTTGTATTTATCTTGGTCTTCCCACAACGTGGGATAGCCGGTGCCGGGTTTGGTCTCGACGTTATTCCACCACATGTACTCGGTGCCTTTGCGATCCGTCCAGATATTTTTGCAGGCGATGCTGCACGTGTGACAGCCAATACATTTGTCGAGATGAAAGACCATTGAAACGTGCGCGCGAATGTCCATGCTGCTGCTCCTCTTGTCAGCCCCGATAGAGCTTGGCAGTACACTCTAGCGGGCAATATATCTCTGCGGGCGATGTGCGAGCTATGCCCATCGTCTCTAGCGTAAAAACTTTTTTTGTTCTCTTGCGGCTACCACTCTAATTTTTCCATCTTTTTCACGACGCAATAGGTATCGCGCGTGAATACGCCGATGGGACCCCAATAGTTAAAGCTGTACGAAAATTGGGCATAGCCGCCGGCGAGTTGGATAGGATTGATGCGCGTGCGCGTCAGACTGTTGTGTCCGCCCGCGCGCTTGCCGCCGCGCACTTGCGATTTGGGAATAAAGATGGTGCGTTCGACCGCGTGATAGTACAAACAGGTGCCGGGCTGGACGCGCGCGCTCACCGCCGCACGCGTGACGACGACGCCGTTATCATTGTGAATCTCGACCCAATCATTGTCCACGATGCCGACGCTTTCGGCTTCTTTGTCGTTGAGCCAGACGGGATCCATGCCGCGCGAGAGCGTCAACATGCGATGATTGTCTTTGTAGGTCGAGTGGATATTCCATTTGCCATGCGGCGTGATGTAATTGAGAATCAAACTCTTGTCGTCCACCGGACTCTTGACAATGTCGCCGATTTTTTTCCAATCGCCGGGTTTGGCGACGAGTTTGGGTTTGAACGTCGGCAGATTTTCGCCAAAGTCAATATAGTACGGGTGGTCAATGTAAAAGTGTTGGCGACCGGTGAGCGTGCGCCAGGGGACGCGGCGCTCGACGCTCATGCACCAAGCCGAATACGCGCGCCCGTCGTTGACGATGCCTGACCAACAGGGACTGACGAGCGTGCGGCGCACTTGGCGCGTCAAATCAAAAAAGGTCATGCGGACATCGCGGATACCTTCCGCCAAATCCGCTAACGGCATCCCGACGCGTTCTTCTTCGTGCTTGAACGCCGCGTACGCGACGTCGCCGTTGGTTTCGGGCGCGAGATAGAGCAGCACATTCGCGGCATCGAGCGCGTCTTCGAGCGACGGATACTTGACGCCGCCCCATTCGACGCAGCGCATGTGGCGCGGGTCGGGCGAACCGCCGACGGGATTCTTTAACAACTCGTCATAAAATTCCGCCACCGGAACGTGGACGCCGTTGCCGCTGACGCCATCCGTGCGGATGTTTGGCCCAAGCGAGATATATTTGTTGTACAGATTGGCGTAATCGCGCTCGACGATTTGAAAATGCGGCATCGTCTGGCCGGGAATGGCTTCACATTCGCCCGCGCGCCAGTCTTTGACTTCGGGTTGCGCCAGTTCGTCGGGCGTATCATGTTTGAGCGGCCCCATCACCAAATCTTGAAGCGGTTCGGCAAAGACGGAAGGCGCGAGTTCGCTGACCTTTTTGGAAAACGCCTTGAAAATTTCCCAATCCGTTTTGGATTCCCACACGGGCGGCACTGCCTGTCCCAGCGGATGGATAAAGGAATGTAGGTCGGTCGAGTTGAGGTCGTTCTTTTCGTACCAGAACGCGGCGGGCAGAACAATGTCCGAATACAGCGCGGACGAATCCATGCGAAAATTGAGGTCAACGACCAAATCCATTTTGCCGCGCGGAGCGGGTTCGCGGAACTTGACGGTCTGGACGGTATCCTTGGCGTGTTCTTCGGCAATGACGTTATTGTGCGTGCCGAGATAATGGCGCAAAAAGTATTCGTGACCCTTGGCGCTCGCTTGGATGGCGTTGCCGCGCCAGATAATCCACACGCGGGGCCAATTCTCTGGCGCGTCGGGGTCGTCCACCGCAAATTCCAGCTTGCCGTCCTTTAATTGCTGCGCGGTCCAATTGGCGACATCGGCGTTCGATTTGGCGCCCGCATCGCGCGCTTGCTTGGCTACGTCGAACGAATTGGTTTTGAATTGCGGGAAATACGGCATCCAACCCATACGCACCGCCATCGCTTCCAAATCCATCGCGTGCCCTTTTGCCCATTTGGTCTGCGGCGGAACGTGCGCGTAATCGGTGAAATTGCCTTCATAGCGCCATTGGTCGCTGTTGACGTAATGCCATGTCGGCGATTGCTGCTGCCGCGGCGGTTTTTGCCAATCGAGCGCAAACGCCAGCGAAGTCCACGGCGCGACGAGCGTCAATTTTTCCTGACCGACATAATGATTCATGCCGCCGCCATTGACGCCGCAGCAGCCGCACAGAATCAACGCGTAAATCGGCGCGCGATACACCAGATTGTTGTTGTACCAATGATTGATGCTCGCGCCGATAATAATCATGGACTTGCCGTTTGTCGCTTCGGCGTTGGACGCAAATTCGCGCGCCAGCCGAATGACGGTATCGCGTCCGATGTGCGTATATTCTTCCTGCCAGGCGGGCGTGTATGCCCCAACCTCGTCATAACTCTGCGGATAATCGCCGGGCAAGCCGCGTCCCACGCCAAACTGCGCGATGACCAAATCAAAAACCGTCGTGACCAGCGTGCGTCCGTTTTCGGTTTCGACCCATTTGGCGGGAACGGCACGCAGCGCGGTCTTTTGTTCCGCAAATTCATAGAATGCGACGTTCACCGTTTCGTCTTGCGAACCGAGAAACGAAAGCGTCGGTTCGATGGGCGTGTCATCCAGACCGTCTTCCATCTTGATATTCCACTTGCCCTTTTCCTTGCTCCAGCGGTCGCCCACCGCGCCTTTGGGCATACGCGGCGCGTTCGCTTGCGCGTCATGCACCAAAAATTTCCACTCGCCATTTTCCACGTCCTTGTAGCGCGCGACGGTATTGGCGCGGATATAGCGCCCCGCTTTGTAACTGTCGCCGTCCTTTTCCAGCTCAATCAGGAACGGCATATCGGTATTTTCTTTTAAATAATTGACAAAGTAGGGCACTTGACGGTCAACGTAATATTCTTTCAAGATGACGTGATTGACTGCCATCCAAATCGCGGTGTCTTGGCCCGCTTTGACGGGAATCCACCAATCGGAATACTTGGCTACCTGCGAAAAGTCGGGCGCAATGACGACAAACTTGGCGCCCTCGTGCCGCGCTTCTGAAATGAAATGGACATCGGGCGTGCGCGTCATGTTCAAATTTGAACCCATCGAAACGATGAATTTGCTGTTGTACCAATCGGCGGATTCGCACACGTCGGTCTGGTCGCCCCACACTTCGGGAAAGGCGTTCGGCAAATCGGCGTACCAATCATAAAAACTCATGTTGACGCCGCCGAACAATTGCAAAAAGCGCGAGCCGCCGCCGTACGAAAGATAGGACATGGCGGGAATGGGCGAGAAACCAAACACGCGGTCGGGCCCATATTTCTTTGCCGTATAGAGACAGGACGCGGCGACAATTTCCAATACTTCGTCCCACGTGGTGCGGCGAAAACCGCCTTTGCCGCGTCCCTTTTGGATGCGCGCGCGTTTCTCTTCATCCTCCATAATTGAGGCGTACGCCTCGATTGGATTTTTTCCATTCATGCGCGCGTCGCGCCAATAATCGAGCAGAACGCCGCGCGCGTACGGATATTTGACGCGGATGGGGCTATAGACGTACCACGACGCGGAAATGCCGCGCTGACAGCCGCGCGGCTCGTACGGCGGAAGCCCTTCCTCCAATAGCGGATAATCAATCTGCTGCATCTCCCACGTGATGATGCCGTCTTTGACATAGACTTGCCACGAACAGCCGCCCGTGCAGTTGACGCCATGCGTGCTGCGAACGATATTATCGTGCTGCCAGCGATTGCGATAAAACTCTTCCCATTTGCGGGCTTTCGGGTTGACCATATCTTGAATCCAACTCATTTCAATGCCTCCGTCCGAACTCTGCTTGCGCGGCGGCGTCCTTGCGCCGGGCAATTTGCATGTTTGATGCGAATAGATTTTTTGGAATGACGCGCGTGAAATTATCTTTTCTTTGCCGCTAACGTCCGTTCAATCATCGGTTTGCGTACGCCTTTGAGCCGTCGGCTCCACCGCAATTGCGCCAGCCCGATGAGCGCCGCCGCGCCGAGAATGGCAAGCCCCGCGATAAGCAACAACGTGTCCGGCGCGCGCTGCGAAACCGACGCCTCTTGCAAAAATGCAAACAAATCCGCTTGTTCTTGTGGCGTGAGCGGCGTATTCTTCCAGACCGCGTTCATGGTTACCGTAGCGGGCGACGCGAGAAAGGCGGGCAGCCCCGCGCCGTATTTGGAATAACCGTTAATCGTCAGGTCGGGCCCAAGATTGCCGCCGCCCAACGAACCGACGCCCGAAATGCTGTGACATGACATGCAATGCGGCCCGCCATTGGCAAAATGCAAATCGCCGACGAAATACGCGCGTCCCGCATTGGCATCGCCGGGCGGCAGCGCGACCGCGCTGCTTGCGGTTGTCGTCTCGCCGCTGCCCATATAAGCAATGACCGCCGCCACTTGGTCGGGCGTCAGTTGCAGGTTGGGCATGGCGATTTTGTTATACGTATTGAATAGTTCGGTCGCGGTCGGGTCGCCCGCCGCCAACATTTGGTCGGGCGCGCTAATCCACTTGGTGAGCCATTCCTTTGTGCGGCGTTCGGTCACGCCGGCGAGGTCGGGCCCCACCAATTTACCGCCGCCGATGGTGTGACATCCGACGCATTTCTCTTTGAAAACGGTCGCGCCGTCCGCCGCTTGCGCGGGACCCATCGCCGCGACGACGCTAAAAGTGCTTGCGATAAAAATCAAGATCCCCGTCAAGGTCAGCAGAAATAAAAAATATCGGGGGATGGAGGGCGGCTTTACATTTTCGACCATGTTTTATTGGCTCCTCTCGTACGGTGATTCATTGATAACGCTTGTACCGAGCTCGCAACGCTTCCAAGCTCGGTCTTTCCAAATCAATCGCTTGCCGCGCGCCGCGCGGCAAGGTGTTATGCCATCGCCGTCAGACGTTCCATGTCGAGCAGCGTGATTTGTTTCCGTTCGATGCGGACGATGCCTTCGTCCTCTAATTTTTTAAGCGAGCGCCATGCCACTTCGCGCGCGGTGCCTGCGAGCGACGCAAATTCTTGTTGCGAGAGCGTGCGCCGCAAATGAATGCCGTCGTGTTGGCGGGTGCCTTCCGTCTGCGCTTGGTCGAGGAGGATTTTGCATACGCGCGCCGTGACATCTTTGAATGCGAGGTCGCTCGCGAGCGTCGCCAGCGTCCGCAAGCGCGCGCTGACGGTGTGCAAGACCGCCGCCAAAAGCGGCGGCGTATTCCAAATCAAATCGTGCGCCGCTTTGCACTCGATGTAATAGAGCGTCACGGGGCCGCGCGCTTGCGCGGATAAGGAATGGGGCCCGTTGTCAAGAAAGGGTACGAGGTCCAGCGACTCGCCCGCGCCGACGATGGCAAGGAGGCGTTCTTTATTGTGGCGCGCTTGAATGAGTTTCACCTGACCCGTCTTGACGACGTACAAGCCCGCGCAAGCGCCGCCTTCACGGAAAATGTATTGGCGGTTGCTAAAGATGCGCTCTTGCAAAACTCGCGCCACCGGTTTGAGGTCTGCCGCGCGCAACAAAGTCAAGAGTGGAATGGTCTTTAGTTCTTTGGTCGTCGGGGCGCTCATCGTTCAAACTCGCAAGAAAAAAAAAGAGCCACAAATCGCTTGTGGCTCAATATACTTTATGTGTGACCTAAATAATACCAAAAAAGTCACATTCCTAAATCATAGACTTTAATCGCTCCATCCGCAGAATGACAATGTGTTTGCCGCGCGCATCAATGACGCCGGCGCGCTCCAATTTCAAGAAATCGTGCGCAACCATCTGCGGCGTGGCGCCCAATACGCTGGCGAGCAGCTGTTGATCCACGTCCAAATCCAATTCGATGCCGCGCGTGGTGGCGCGTCCCCGTTCGTCGGCGTACGTCAAGAGCAGGTCAATCAAACGCGGGGTCGTACAGTGGAGCGCCAAACTCGTCGAGAGGCGCATCAGGAGGCGCGAGTGATTGGCTAATACCTGTCCAAACAACCGCGCCACGGCCGTATGATGCGCGGCGCTGGCGAGCGCGCGGGCGCGGTCAATGAAAAAAACGGTGGAATCTTCCAACGCTTGCGCGGTGGCAGGACAATGGTCGCCGTCAAAGAGCGGACACGCGCCCACGCACGGCAAACTGTCCGGGCGCGCGAGGCAGAGGGTGAATTCGCGTCCCGACGGCGCAACGCGATAAAGGCGGACGCGGCCGCGCTGCACAAACCACAAGCCGGGACTGGGGTCTCCTTGTGAAAAAATAATCGTCCGCGCGGGATACGCGCGCGCGGCGATCATCTCGCGAATCGTCGCAAGCTCGGAATCCTGAAATTTGGCAAAGAGAAAAATCGCGCGCAAATCCTCTATCGTCACAGTCGTCATGACATTTGCCTCGGAAAACGGTTCTTGCAGTCGTGACAAATATCATATCACATTTTTCGCCGTTGCCGAACTGGGCGCCGTTTTAGAGGCGCAATGTACGCGCGCAATCTTTTTTTCTATGACGCTTTGTTTTGCAGCCGCGCGCGCTCCCGGTCCCATAATTCTGTGAATCGTTCCAAGACATCCACAATGAGCTCGAGTTCGCTTGTCGAATAGCGCGCGATTAACTTGGCTTGCGCCTGTCGCGCCGATTGAAACCATGCCGCCATTTTTTCGGCGCTCGTCGGCGCGGGCGCAATCAGACTTCCGCGACGGTCCTTGGGATTCGGACGGCGTTCAATGAGTCCCGCGCGTTCCAGACGGTCGAGCATCGCCGTCGTGGCGCCCGAAGTGAGTCCGGTATGTCGAGCCAGTTCGGACGGCGTAGCCATGCCTTGAAGGAATAAAAAAAAGAGACATTCTGTATCGCTGACGTTGAGGCCCGCCCAGGCGCTGACGGCATTGCGAAACAGCGTCAGGTGGGCGCCATAATTGCTCACCGCAAGCAAGGCGCGGCGCTTTAATTCGGTCTTGGATTTGGTCATGGCTTGCTTGGCGCCA
Source organism: Anaerolineae bacterium (assembly GCA_022072245.1). Lineage (GTDB taxonomy): Bacteria > Chloroflexota > Anaerolineae > UBA4142 > SHND01 > SHND01. The sequence continues at coordinate 79,749 of JAJVIA010000006.1, read as the reverse complement.
AGCGCGTCTCGTTTTGCAAGGCAAAAAGAGCGCGCTGCGTGAATTTATAAATCGTATTACGCAGCGAGTGAATAAGCGTTCGCGGCGTTCTGGCGCGTACCGACAACGCGGACGTTCCGGCTCACCACGCGTAGGAAGCGTTCTCTAACGCTGACAGGGCGCTGACGTTATCTTGATTTTCAAGTATCCTGATGATATAATAAAATGCGTTTCGAGGCAAGAAACCAAATTCAAAGCGGACAAGGAGCTAATTGTGAGCGCAAAGAACGAAACGCCGAAAAAACAAACCAAAACCAACATGTGGTCGGCGGAAGAAAAAGCGGCGATGCGCGAACGCGCCCAAGAGCTGAAAGCGGAAGAACGAATGAACAAGAACAGGGCGGCGGGCGAGAGCGCCGCGCTTGCGGTCATCGCCGGGATGCCCGAACCGGATCGCGGTCTAGCCCAACGGATTTACGAGCTGGTCAACGCGAGCGCGCCCGCGCTCTTGCCGAAAACTTGGTACGGTATGCCCGCGTTTGCAAACAAAGAGGGCAAAATCATTTGCTTTTTCCAAGCCGCAAGCAAGTTCAACACGCGGTACGCGACGTTCGGTTTTCAACCCGACGCGAAATTGGATAAAGGCAATATGTGGGCTGCTTCGTTTGCGGTCATCAAGTTGACTGCCGCCGAAGAGGCGAAAATTACGGCGCTCGTCAAAAAAGCGGCGAGAGGGCTATAGCGCACGGTTAAACACCGCGCGCGGATTTGTACGCATTGTCGGGGCAATGCCAAGGCAAGGGCGTTGAATCGCAGCGCAGAAATTTGTCGTACCTGTCCGCTCTAATTTTTCGTAGCGGGATGTAATGCGAGCTAAAACAAACCCCCAAGCGTTTTGCAAAACGCTTGGGGGTTTGGCTTGCCGAAAATTTATTTGCGCCAGTAATTATTTGCGGCGGCGATAGTTTGAAAATTGATGGCGACAACTTGCGAGGCGGCGGTCAGCGCTTTGGCGTCTTCGGCGTATTCGGGGCGCAGACGTTTGAGCACTTCGACATCCGGTTGCGTATATTTGACTCCGCGGCGGCTCAGCGTAATCGCGAGTTCAAAGCCCGCTTGCGGAGTTTCGGTAATGAGCGTGGTGAGCCATACATCAGCCATGATTAAAAGATCCTTTCGCGCAATCGTCGAGCCAATTGGTTCGTCATTCAAAATTTTCGCGTCGCGTTAAAGCGCCGCGGCGGGACAAACGAATCGTTTTGGCAAAGCGATTGCGCAGCAGCTTGATTTTGTGTTTGTTTGCTTGCGGCGCGGCGTTCTCTGAAACGGGAAAATGGATGCAACCAAATTGGATTGCATCCATTACCATTACAGCCGTCCGCGTTCTAACGCGCAATGCTTTAGGTTGACGCGGGTCGTCCGATTTGCACGCGCCAAACTTGGGGGCCCTGTTCCAGATATTCCCAAGTGAACTTGCCCGGCATTTCGCTTGCAAATTGATAATAAAGGGGTTTGGGGTCGTGATCGTTAATCAAGATAAAACTCTGCCCCGGCGCCAGCGCATCAAACGTCTGAAAAATCGTCGAATGTTTTTGCGGCGGCGGAATGGGGCGCACATCAATCGTAGTCGTTACATTTTCGCTCATGCGGAAACTCCTTTGGTTTATGATGTTTGTAATTCACAGACCCAAGATAATCTACAATACAAATTTTGTCTTTGCGGAAGCGCAAAGAGCGAAAAACAAAAATTATTCGGCGGCAATGATAGCTTTTTCCGTCAAACTCTTTAGCAGCAAATGAAAATAGACCAGCCCGCCGTAATTTTTCCAGGGTTGGATAGCTTGGTGGACGGCGGCGTAATTTAATTTTTCGGGCAAACCGAGCCAGCGCTGCAAATGATTGCGCGCGCCCACATCGTCCGCCGGAAAAATGTGCGTGCGTCCGAGACCGCGCAGCAGACAGTATTCCGCCGTCCAACGACCGACGCCTTTTAATTCGCATAAACGCGCCAGCGCGCGCGCGTCGTCCAGCGCGTTGATTTCCTCAAGCTGGAGTTCGCCGCGCACAATCGCTTGCGCCAGGCCGGTGATATAGCGCGCCTTTTGATAACTGAACTGCATCGCGCGCAATGTCTCGATGTCCGCGTGCGCTAAATCTTGCGGGCGCGGGAACGCGTAAAAAATTCCGTCCGCGCCGACGAACGCTTGGCCGTACCGTTCCGTGAGCCGATTGAGCAAACGAATGCCCACCGTCAGCGTGAATTGTTGACACGCCATCGCGTTGACGAGCGTTTCAAAGAGCGATTCGAGGCGCGGCGGTTTGAAACCGCGAAATTGTTGCGCCACCGGTTTTAGTTTAGCGTCGCGCGCGGCAAAACGATAAAAATCGTCCAGTCGCAAATGGATGCCGAGCAAACGCTCTAACGCCGCGGCGGTTTGGCGGCAGAGTCCCCGGCTCGACGCGCGATAATGGATTGTCACGCGCAGTTGCGGCGCGGCGCGCGGCCCGAATTGCGTCACGGCGATTTCAAACGGTTCGCCATTGGCGGCGACGAGGACGCGGCGATACGTTTCGCCGTCCCAACGATCCACGCAATTGTCGGGACGGCGACGCAGCGTCCAAGCGGTGAGGTCGAGCCGAAAGGGCGGAACGGGCGTGAGGGTCAGCGCGAGCTGTTTCAAGTCAAGCATTAAAAGCAAACAGGCGGAGCGCGGTTTCAAACATTTCGCGCGTCGCCGCGTAACACGCTTCGCCGCAGCACGGCAATTTTCCGACGCTCAGAATTTTACCGTCTTGGATTTTGGGATACGCGATTGGGTGACGCAATTTGGCGCCGTCGCTCAACATGATGGTCGGCGTGCCGCGCACGCGATATTGCGTTTGACCGAGCCGACCTTCCGCCAGCACGGCGGCGCGCGGCGCGGCGCTATCGAAATCGCGCGTAAAGCGTTCCATGTCTAAATTCGCTTCGCGCGCGAGCTCCAGCATGACCTCGCGTTTTCCGATATTGCGCCCTTCAGCAAAAAAGGCGCGGCGAATTCGTAAATCAAATTCGTCTCCCAGCGTCTCGTCTTGTTGTCGGGCGCACCAAGCCGCTTCGAAAGCGGGCAGCGTCGTCGTGGGCCATTCCGCGCCGAACGGTTTGAAAACGGCGGCGGGTTCTTGCAAAGCCGCGAGCCAAATTTCCAATTCCAGCTCTGCGCGGTCCGGCGGACCGCCGCCATACACTTCTAGAGGAAAGGCGCGCTGCCGCAAACGTACGCGGCCCGCGTATTCGGGCGCAATTTTTTGCAGACGCACGGCTGCAACATAGCACCACGGTCAGTAGTATTCCGCCCACTCCCACAATTCAGGAATCATTTTTTCAGTCATGGTCTATTTCTCGTTGCGCTGCAAACCGCACGCGGTAAAAAATTCGGAACGCAAAGTGGCGTCTGCGGCGTAATGTCCGCGCCAGACGGTTGTGCGCGTCTTGGGCGAAAGTTCGCGCACGCCGCGCATTTCCATGCACAGGTGATGCGCTTCGAGAAAGACCGCGACGCCGTGCGGATGAAGCATGGTGTCGAGCGTATCGGCGATTTGTTGACCGATGCGTTCTTGCACCGAAAAGCGTTTGGCAAAGAGACGCACCAGACGCGTTAGTTTTGAAATGCCAATGATATTTTCGTGCGCGATATAGCCGACATACGCCATGCCGTAAAAAGGCAGCGCGTGATGTTCGCACAATGCAAAGAATGGAATTGGGCCCTCGACCACTTGGCTCAGGCGACAATCCGGTTCGCCGCGACATTCCGTGTCAAACACGCGCAGCAATTTGGGGTCGCCGTCGTACCCTTCGGTCGCGTCGAAAAGCGCTTTGATGAAACGACGCGGCGTGTCTTTGGTCGCGGGCGTATTCAAATCCAAACCGAACGCCGAAAAAATTTCTGCCGCATATCCTTCAAACTTTTGATACTGTTCGTCCGAGATTTGGCGTAACTTTAATTTGATTGCATTTTGATATTCCAGATCATCGAGGTCGTCATGGATGTTCATTAAAATTTTCCTTTACGTTGAATTGGCGCGTTATTCCACTACATGAAAATCGCTCATTTTGCGAATGCGGTCTTTGATTTCCGGCGTGGCGAGTTCTTCCGCCGTATAGTTCATCTTGAAATCGGCTTGCGCCTCATAACCGCCTGGCGTATAAATCAACATATTGCGGCTGTCCTGTCCGCCGACGACGCGCACGCTGTGCACGGTATGCGGCGGAACGTACAACGCATCGCCCGCCTTCAAGATGCGCGTTTCGCCCGCCACGGTCCATTCGACCTGACCGTCGAGAACATAGAACGTTTCAGCGTGTTCTTTATGAATGTGCGGCGGGACTTGAAAGGTCGAGAGCCAACGCGAAATCATGATGCTGTAACGGCCCTCGCTCTGGGCGTTCGAGACAAGAATCTCGGTATCTTCAACGCCATCTTCTTGAAACGTGGCGCGCTGTCCGGCGATGGAAAAAAAGGGGTGGGCGTTCATCTGCGCTTTTTTGAAAATGTGCGGCAAATTTACAATTTGCCGCACATCTTTAGTGACTGGAATATGCCATTGGCTTACGGAAATTTTTTTTGCGTCAAGGCACAAGCGGGTGGGTCGGCTGCCAACGCAATTTGGTTTTCGCCGCTTGGGCGCTGCAACGCCATGACGGCGGACACGGAACGCTCTCGTCGCGTTTTGGTCGGGGGACGCCGATGGAATCCGCCAGCGCGTCAAGATATTCGCCATGCCGCAACGGTTCGGCGGTGATATTGAAAATGGACCCGGCGGGAGCGTTCTCGATTGCGGCGACAAAGGCGGCGGCAATGTCCGCGACATGAATCAGCGAAACAAAGTTGCGGCCGTCGCACGGAACGACTTGGTTGCCCTGCCGCAATGCTTCCAGCGTCTGCGCTTGCGCCGTATCCGGGCCCACAAAATTCGCGCCGCGCAAAATGCACCACTGCAATGTATCGGGCGGCGTGTCTCGGATCATTTGTTCCATCGTAATGACCGGGTTGGTCACTTGGCCGCGACGCGGCGTCGCATCGAGCGGCATGTCTTCGGTAATCCATTCGTCGCCGTGGTCGGGATACGCCATTGTAATGCTCTGTTGAAGATAGCGTCCCACTTTGGCTTGGCGCGCCGCGTCGAGCAAGGTTCGAACGCCGTCCGTTCGCAAGCGCGTATTCGCCTCCCACGCGTTGGGCGCGGTGAAATCGCGCGGAATGGCGGTGGCAATGTGCGCCACGACATCGCAACCTTGCAGGAGCGGCGCCAGGGCGTCGGCATTGGTCGCAAGTAAATCACATTCAACTATTTCAAGCGCTTGGGGAAGCGTCGCGCGCGCTTTGGCTGCGGAACGCGCCAATGCGCGCACGGTATATCCTTTTTGCAAAAGCAAGGGCGCGAGCGCGCGCCCCAAAACACCGGTCGGACCAATTAACGCAATTCGCATTTATTTTTTTCCTGTTCTAGAGGTCAAAGTCGCCGGAACCTTCCGGCTGATACAAAATCTTTTTTACGCGCAAACGGCGTGTGCCGGCTGGCACCTTCCACTCGAACAGATCGCCCACGCGATAACCCAACATGGCTGTGCCAATCGGCGCAAAGATGGAAATTTTTCCTTTGGCGAGGTCGGCGTTTTCGGGAAAAACCAAAGTGTACACTTCTTCTTCTTTGGTGTCTATATCTTGGAGCTGCACCACCGAATTCATTGTAATCACGTCGTTCGGAATATCTTGCGGCGCAACCACCGTCGCGCGGGCGATTTCCGTTTCGAGAATTTTTAGATATTCGCTTTTGCGATATTCGGTAAATTGCGCTTCCGAAATCAGTTTTTGCAAACGCTCCAGGTCGAATGCCGTAATGTAGATGGGTTTGTTTTCCATAGCGTCCTTCTTTTGAGTGATGATTGGTAGAATTTTAGCTTGCGCGCCTTGACAAAAGTGGAACCGGCGCGGATTGTTTGAGCGGCTCTGCCTCGTGTAACGCTGCGCGGTCGAATCCTTGTTAAGTATATCCTCGTGTTCTATTCTGTCAAACACTTTTGAACGCGCGATAAAATTTGAGCAAATTTTTATATAGCGCGGCGGATAAATGTGGTATCGTTAAGGTAACTCCAACGATTTTGGCGCTGCGCCGCTTGCGCGACGCGACGCGGCAAGGCGACGCGAATTGGAATCCGTAAAAGGCGCGCAACGCTTTGCGGATTTTTTTGTTTCGATTCGAGTTGGGAGGCAACTATGCAGAATCGCGATTTTAGTGAAGCGCTCGACGCTGCCATCACGGGGAATCGGTTGAATCGAACCGTCAGTAAAAAATTGCAGCGCTTGCTCAATAAAATTTTTCTAGAGGGCCCGCTGCGCCCGCTCAAAAATTTTGCCAATGGCAGTTGGCTGGAGCATCCGCTGCATCCGCTTTTGACCGACGTGCCGGTTGGCGCGTGGACGGTTACAATTTTGCTATATCTGGCGGCGCTCTTGTTTGGCATGAATGAATTGGGCATTGCCATTGCGCTGGCGATGGGTTTGGGAATTCTCGCCGCGCTCGCCGCGATTGCGACGGGGTTCATGGATTGGATGGACGTTGACCCGACCGAACTTTCGATTGGATTCACGCACGCGGTGGTCAACAGTTTTGGCACGCTGCTTTTTATTGTCGCGTGGGCGCTGCTCTTTATCGCGCAGTGGCAAGTGAGCGTCGCAAATTTTATCCCCGCGTTGGTGGGCTATGGCGTAATCGCCGGCGGCGCGTATCTCGGCGGCACGCTCGTCTTTCGTTTCGGCACAATGATAAATCGCAACGCCTATCGGAGCGGGCCCAAAGAATTTACGCCGGTGGTCGCTTTTGAAGATTTGGCGGACAATAAACCGACGCGTTTTGTCGTGCAAGGCCAACCGGTTTTATTGGTGCGGCATGGGCAGCGCGTGTATGCCATTGGCGCGGTGTGTTCGCATTATGGCGCGCCGCTCGAGCAAGGGACGATTCATGGTTCCACCATCGAATGTCCGTGGCACTATTCGCGTTTTTCGTTAGAGGACGGCAGCGTAAAAACGGGCCCCGCCACAGCGCCCGTTCCATTGTACGAAACGGATGTCAAAGACGATAAAATCTGGATTCGCGTACTGCGCGTCGCGCAAACCGTTTCACCGCACTAGAACAAATTATAGACCCTCTACTCCCCCCTCTCCCATTGGGAGAGGGGTTGGGGGTGAGGGGCTGGGAGTCGGGGCTGGGAGTCGGAACTGAGAGTCGGGGCTGGGGGTGAGGGACAGCGCGTTGACAGTTCAATATCAACGCGTCTTGTTCCGAACCATTTCGTCAAATTCCAAGAGCAGCTCGACCAAGCTATGCGCTTCCGGGACGGACGAATGATAATCGTATTGACGCAGCGCCATCGTCCCGACATGGCTATCCGTCGGGAGCGAAGCGGTTGCGACCGCTTGACGCGCGTGAGGCAGAAAAATTGTTTGCAGCCACAATTCAAACGTCGGCGCGTCCAGATAGCTGCGCGCGCTGCCGCCGGCGTATTGCGCTTGCAGATCCGGCGGGTTCTCGCTCCAGTAACCGATGCGCCGCAGCTCTGCCTCAATCTCGTCCAGTTTATCCGTTAGTTCAGAATCCATGATGATGTTTACGCGAACGCTGTTTCAAAAAAGCGCGTCAGTTTTGGCAAAACAGCGTCTTGGTTTTTCAAAAGCGTGCCGTCGGCGTCAATGATTGCGATGGATTCGTTCATTGGTTTTTTCGGTCCAATATCGTTCTCTTGAAAAACTCCCCTCTGCCAATGGGCGAGGGGAGTTTTTTATTCACGGGTAATGCGCTTGACAATCTGTCCGCGACGCTATGAATGACGCATCCCAATCGGACGCGCTTGGACAATCACAAATTCCCCGTTTGCCAGAGTCCATTCGATATCTTGCGGCGCCTTGAAAAATGTTTGGACGCGCTGACCGAGCGCGGCGAGTTCCGCAATTTGCGCGTCGGTGAGCGAAGACGTATCGGCTTGGGCTGCGGGCATGACCTGTTCTTCGACATGTCCGTCATCGCCGACGGCGAGACGAATCGCCTGTTCCACTTGAGTGCGGTCGGTGATTTCGTTTTTTGATTTGTCAAAGATAAATTCGTCGGGATGAAATCGTCCATTCATCACCGGCATCCCCAAACCGAAAACGGATTTGATTTCCATTTCATCGCGATTGCCCGTTATCGGATGTTCGGTCAAGATGACGCCCGCGCTGTCCGCGCGCACCATCGGCTGAATGAGAATGGCGAACGCGGGTTCGGTCTGGACAATTTTTTTGCGCCAGCGATAATAGATGGCGCGCGAATTCCACAAAGCCGCCCACGCCCGCGCAATCGCGCGGGCGATTTCGTCAATGCCGACGAGACCCGCATAGGCGCGCGCGACGCCCGCGCCGAATGAGGTCGCCAAATCGTCCGCTGCGGTGGACGAACGCGCAATGAGCGATGTGCGTTCGCTTGCGCTCAAGGCGTCGAGCGCCGTTTCCACTTCGGCGCGCAGCGCGGCGGGCAAGACCTGCGCCCCAATCCATTCGCGGATTTCCGTCGCGGACCCTTCCAATTCGGCGGGGTCGTTGACGACGTCGTCGGTCAGGCGCGCGGCGATTTTGTCGCGCAGCGGCGCGATAAAGGACGGATACGCTTCGGCTGTGATTACAAAACCGTTTGGCACGCGAAACCCCGCGCGCCGCAATTCGCCGAGCGCGGCGGCTTTGACGCCTACGCGGGCGCTATTTTCAAAACTGCATTGGTCGAGCGTGAGAATATATGACATGAGAGAAAAAGATGTGCGGCGGTCCGTCTTACGCACGCGTAACGCGGCCCGCGCGCTTAATCGTTCGGATTCGTCATGAGTTTGACATAGATTTCTTCGAGCGCCGATTCTTGGACGGATAAATCAACGAGCGTCCAGCCATTGGCGGAAATTTTTTCGAGCATGGCGGTGATGGCGTCAATCGCGTGCGTGTGATACAAATAGTTGCCGTCGCGCTGCGGATAATCCAGCGCGGCGGCAGCGCGAAAGACGATTTGAAATTCGCGTTCGCCCAGATTCGCGCGAATCGTTTCCATTGTATCAAAGACGAGCAGTTTGCCGTTTTTGATAATGGCGACGCGGTCGCACACCGATTCGATGTGAAACAAATTGTGCGCGCTGAGCAAAATCGTTTTTTCGGAATGGCGCAGCGATTTGAGATATTGAATGATAAAGAACGACGTGAGCGGGTCGAGTCCCGAATTCGGTTCGTCCAAAATCAAGAGCAGCGGGTCGTGCAGCAGCGCGCGCGCGATGGCGACTTTGCGCTTCATGCCTTTGGAATATTCGCCGATGAATTTATCCGGGTCTTGCAATTGCAGCGAGCCGAGCAGCTCGTCAATGCGGCGGCGCGCGTCGGCGCGCGGCAGCGCGTACAGATCCGCAAAAAATAAAAGATACTGCCGCGCGCTCATATTTTCGTACAGCGGACTTTCTTCGGGCAGATAACCGATTTGGCGTTTCAGCGCGACGCCGTGCTTTTGAATGTCGCGCCCATTGATATAGACTGTGCCGGTCGTCGGCGCAATCAAGCCCGCAATCATTTTGAGCGTGGTGCTTTTGCCCGCGCCATTGTGTCCGATGATGCCAATGATTTCGCCCGCGTGGACGCGGAAATCCAAATCGTGGACGGCGGTAAAGTTGTGGTATTGTTTGGTTACGTGGTCGAGATGAATCATAATTCGGCGTCTGTGTATTGTAAAGAGATATACGCATGAGACAAATTTGGACGATTGCACTGCGCGAGGTCTTGCGCGTGCGGCGGCGGTTCAGCGGCGGCGTTTCGCCCCTGTTTGTTTTGCTGCTGCTCGGCGCGTTGGGCGTGCTGGGTTTTTTGCTGCGCGACAGCGTGACGCTCGGCTATGGTTTGTATCGCGTCGGCGTGATGGGCGACGCGGCGGAAATCCGCGATGCGCGTTTTGTCGTGACGCCGGTGGACGCGTCGAACGCAGACGCGTTGTTGGCGCAGCGCGCGTTGGACCTCGTTGTGGACGGCGCCCAAGTCGTGACGCGCGACGACCAAAAATCGCAATACGCGCTGGGCGCGTTGAAACGCTATCTGTCCAAACAAACGATTCTGGAACTCGCGGCGACGCAAGAAATGACGCGCGCGTTTCCCTTGCGCGTCCAAGTGTACGATTTGGACGCGCCGCAGCAAGCGCCGTCTGAACCGTTCATTCCCTCGCTGCGAACGCCGCCGACGCCGTTCGGTCAGGTCATTACCGCGTTTTTGTACATCATGCCCTTGACGTTCATTAGCATTTTTTTCACGTCAAGTTTCATGGAGGAAAAAATCAAGCGGCGGCTCACGTTATTATTGTCCGCGCCGCTGACGCCGTTCCAAATTATTATTGGCAAGATGCTGCCGTACCTCGTCTTTGCCGTTCTCATGACGATGGGGATTGCGTGGTTGACGGGCGCGCCGCTCTGGTTGGCGGTGGCGATTTATATGCCGACTTCGCTCTTTATCTTTGCCATCTATTTGATGGTGCCGCTGTTTTATCGCACCTTTCAAGATACGACCTTTATCTCGATGTTTGTGACGACCATGACGGCGGTCTATTTGGTGTTTCCCGCCATGTTCGCGGACGTTTCGGAATTGGCGTACATGTCGCCGTTGACGCTCGCGGTAAAAATGTATCGCGGCGAACCGTTTGGCGTACAAGAATACTTGTTTCCTTCGCTGCCGATGATTTTGGTTTTTGGCGTGACCGTGACGATTGCCGCGCGCTTGCTGCACGAAGAATTTTTAATGACCTATTACGGCATCGGGCGCAAATTCGCGGACGCGCTGTATTGGATTATTGACCGTCGCAAACCGGCGCGCTCGATTTTCTTGATGAGTTTCGCTTCGATTCCCGCCGTCTATTTGATGCAGTTGGTGATTTTGGCGGTGGCGTCGAATCTGCCGCTGCGCGCGCTGCTCATTGCCGCGCTGGTGGCTTCGGCGGCGCTGGAAGAAACGGTCAAGACGATGGGCATTGCGGTTTTGATTGAACGCGGCGAAACTCATTCGCTGCGGCAAATCGTGTGGCTGGCTTTTTTGTCCGCGCTCGGTTTCTTGGCTGGCGAAAAATTATTGACGCTGGTTTCGGTGAGCGTCGTATCGCAAGCGTTTCTCGCGACGGCGCTTTTTAGCGGCGGCTTGTTGCTCGTGCCGCTCGCCGCGCATTTTTCGTTCACCGCCATCATCGTTTTGCTTTACGCGCGATTTCGCCGCGTGCCGTATTGGGTCGCGTTGGGCGTCGGCGTTATTTTGCACACGCTCTATAACGCGTTGATTTTGGGAGGCGCGCTGTGAGACCGTTTTGGGCGCTGCTGAAACGCGAACTCGCGTCCGTCGCGCGCGAGCGCACGATTTTGATTGCGATTTTGATTCAATTGTTTATCGCATCTTTTTCGTCGGCGCTGCTGTTGGGTTTGCTTTCCATGTACGACCCGGAATCGGTGGCTATTTCGGGGCGCGTTGATATGCGGGTGGGTTTGGTCGGCGCGCAGGTCGAGGCGTTGACGCAAATTTTAGAGGCGCGCGGCATTCAGATTACGCGTTTTGAAAATTTGGATGCGGCGCGCGCGGCGTATCAACAGGGCGATGTCGAAACGGTGATTGTGGCGCCGGACGCGGCGCAGGCGGTGACGACGCTGCAATTGTATCTGCCGCATTTAGAAGTGCGCGCGTCGGCGATTCAAGTGGTCTTGCAAGAACCGCTCAAGCAGTACGAAAATGCGCTGCGCGTTCAAAACGGAACGCCGGCGCGGTATATGGATTTAAAAGGCGCGCCGCCGACGACGTTTGAATTTTTATATTCTATTATTTTGCCAGTGCTGTTGTTTTTTCCCGCGTTCGTCGCGGGCAATTTGGTCGCCGATTCTTTGGCGGAAGAATTTGAAATGAATACGCTCGAAACGCTGCTGACGACGCCGTTGACGTGGGGTTCGATTGTCGGCGCGAAAATTGCCGCGGCGATTATTTTGGCGCTGCTGCAATGCGCGCTGTGGCTCGCGCTGTTGTCGTTGAATCGCACGGAATTGTTCAACCTGCCATGGTTGTTGGTCATGGGCGGCTTGCTCGCGGCAATGTTTGGTACGCTCGCCGCGTTTGTCGCGGTAACATTTAAAAATCGCGAACAGGCGCAATTTGTGTACGCGTTGGCGTTAATGGGTTTGGTCGGCGCGAGTTTTTTGGCGGGCGTCTCGCCGCTTACGACAATTTCGCGTCTCGCCATTGGCGACGTTTATACGGGCGCGGGCAACGTGTTGATGTTTGTCGGCGTTTTATTGGTCATGCTTTTCATCTTGGCGTTGACGCTGCGCCGCCGCGACGCGCGCTAGGATACGGCGCGCGCGCGGCGATAGGCGGGAGTAGATGGGAGTCGAACCCACCCGGGACGGGTCCACCGCCCCGCGACGATTTTGAAGACCGCGTTGCCCACCGGGACAAAACTACCCCCACAGAAAACGACGCCGACAGAATTTTTGGATTGCGCTTTGGAAAGTGGATGCGGATACGCGGACGTTGCGCGTTCCGTCGTCGCCCATGCTATCCGCGTTGCGCGATTTGTCAATCTCTCTATCTGGCAAGGCATGGCAACCAAGTCGCAAGCGCGCCCCACTTGTCATTGCGAGGAGCGCATTTTGCGACAAAGCAATCCCCATCGCGCGGGTGAGATAGCGGCGATGAACTGCATCGCATCCCTCGCAATGCCAATGAGTTTTGCAACGTCCGTAGCGTCGTTGCGTGTTTTTGTTGTCGCGGACGCTATGCGCTCGAAAACGTTTGCGCTGAATTTCACGAATTGAGTTTAGAAAAAGATTGTGCTATAATCGGCAAACATTCGAGACCACAACGCAATTCCTCGTATTGCATACAAAATCGGCAATTCAAACTTTTCGTTTCACATAGAACGGCGACAGTACATCCGACGCGCATCGGCGGTTTAACTGTTGCGTGTGTGAATACAAGTGTAGGTGAATGGTTATGGCTGAAGCACAAGCGACTGCCGCGAGCGCGGCGCCGGCAAAAGCGGCAGCGGTAAAACCGGCGGCGGCGAAACCGGCGGCTGGACATGGCGACGCCGTAAATATCGGGCCCTCTGCAGCGGAACTGGCGATGGTGCAAGCGCCCATGACGCGGCGCGAATTTTTGAATTACGCGTTTTTGGGCAGTCTCGGCATCTTTCTCGTCGTGTTTGGCGGCGCATTTTTTGTCTTTGCCTTGCCGCGTTTCGGCGCCGGCGAATTCGGCGGCGTATTCGATTTGGGTTTGGCGGGCGACGCGATTCCGGGGACCGAAGACGCGCCAAAAGCCAGCACCGCTGCGCGGTCGTGGGTTTCTAATACCGACCAAGGCGTCGTCGCGCTGTATAACGTCTGCGTGCATTTGGGTTGTTTATATGGGTGGGAACCGATTACAAATCGCTTTGAATGTCCCTGTCACGGTTCGAAATACGAAAAGGATGGCACCTATATCGCGGGTCCCGCGCCGCGCAGCTTGGACCGTTTTGTCATTCGGTTCACGGATGCGAACGGAACGGTGTTGGCGGAAACGAACGCGCAAGGCGACCCCTTGGAGATTCCGTCGCCAAACGCTTTGATGATCGTGGACACGGGCAAAATCATTCAAGGTAAAGCGCACGGGTAGAGTTTTTCTCACCGCGCTTTGGGATGCGAACGAATTAACTTGCCACGGCGGAGTGATGGCGTCTTTTGCCGGAGGGAGTAGGTATGGGATTGTTCAATCGTCAAGTCAAAAAGAAAACTGAAAACGGAAACGGCAAAGCCAACGGGAACGCGCCCAATGGTCAGGACACGAATGGGCATGACGTTCCGCCGTCGCCGGAAACGGGCGAGGGCGGCGCCGAATTGTTTGACGTCAAGACCTCAGAGACGATGGGCGACCGCGTTGGCGGTACGCTGCGCGACAAATCGCCGCACGCTATCAAGGCGTTGATGCCGTGGATTGACAAGGCGCGTTCGGGCCCTGAAGGGCGCGCGGAATTTATTGACAAGACCAAAGAAGTCGCGTGGGTGCAAGCGGACAATACCGTGCGCGCCATTAGCGCGGGCATGGGCATCGCCGATACGCGCGCGTTTTTTCGCGGCGACCCGCCGATTGAAAAACCGAACCCGCGCTATAAAGTTCATGTCAACGCGTTCTTTGCGCATCTCCGCCCCAAGTATTACGAAAAAGCGTCCACCAAATTTTCGCACACCTTTGCGCTCGGTTACTTGAGCATTTACATGTTCTTGTTGGAAACCATCACCGGCGTAATCTTGATGGTCTTTTATACGCCGTCCGACCGCCGCGCCTATGAAGACATCATAAAAATCATGAGCTCGATTCCGTACGGGCAGCTCATGCGCGATTTGCATCGCGTCGGCGCGGAATTGATGGTGCTGATTGTGGTCTTGCACATGACGCGCGTCTTTTTAACCGGGTCGTTCAAACCGCCGCGCAGTTTTACATGGTTGACCGGCGTCGTCCTCTTGATTCTCACCTTTGCTTTGTCGTTCAGCGGTTACTTGCTCCCGTGGGACCAACTCGCGTACTGGGCTGTCACCATCGGCACTTCGATGGCTAAATCGGTGCCGCCCAAAGAAATCGTCGGCTACTTTTCAAATCTCATCATGCGCGGCGGCGATACGATTAATCAAAACGGCCTCTTGCGCTTTTACCTCATGCACGTCTTTGCGTTGCCCGCGATTACGCTGGTGTTGATTTCGGTGCATTACTATCGCGTGGCGCGTTCGCACGGCATCTCGCTGCCGGCGGCTGAAGAAGAAGATCCCGATCCCGCCGTTCGCAAAGCGGCCAAAGAACGCATTGATTATCTGCCTGAACTTTTCACGCGGGAATTGTTGTGGGCTGCTATTACGACGTTTTTGGTCGTCGTCTATTCGGCATATGTTTTTCACGCGCCGCTCCAAGAACACAGCAATCCCCTGCATACGCCGCTGCACACAACCGCGCCGTGGTATTTCCTGTGGATTCAAGGTTTGCTCAAGGACGCGTTTGTGCTGCCCGCGATTCGAGCTTTGGATCAGCTGATTATTTCGTCGGTCAAATACATTGGCGTAGTGATGCCGCCGGGTTCGACCATCATTGTGCCGCTCTATGACAGTCCGGCGTGGATGGGCGTCATCCTTCCGACGATGATTATTCCCGCCTTGTTCTTTGGCGTGCCATACATTAACGAATGGTGGGAAAAATTCTGGGGCAGCAAACCCAGCCGCCAATTGCTCAAGAATCGCAAAGGCACGGTTGTCGTCGCCATCCTCTCGACAATTTTCATGCTCGTGATTTGGTACCAAGGCACGCCGTTCTATGGCGTGACCGCGCCGCCGGCGGTAGAAATTGGGCAGGCGTTTTTGCCCGAAGAGGGCGTATTGCCGCCTGTGCCGTTGGTGCCGGACGATTGGGGTCCGATTCGTCGCTTGGGGTATGAAAATCTGCCGGATGGCGAATATGATTTGGCGGAATATGCGGTACCGAAAACGACCTATACCGAGTTTGAGCGTATCCTGTCGGCGATTCAACAGGAAATCATGCGCCGCGGCCAGCTCTGGGAAGAGGGCGACAAGGAACATGGTTTGCCGGAACCGACCGGGGTCTTTACGATTGAACAATGGCAGCAGAATGGCTTGAAACGCATCGAACTCCAAATCAATTGGACCAAGACCACGCCGAGCGATACCGGCGAATTCAAGCGGGTCATTTATTTACAGCAGGACACCAGATACCAATGAGCCAAAATAGTCTCGCGTCCGGCGCGGGACTGTAATACGCACACAAGGATTTTCAGAGCATGTCCGTTCAATTCAAGATTCTAATTGGCATCTTGTTCACAGTGGCGACAATCGTGGTGCTGGTTTTGTATGGCATCAACGAAGACAACCGCATGTCGCAGTACCAGAAAAATTTTGCGGGTCGCACCATTCAAGCCGGCGCCGAATATTATGAAACGTATTGCGCGACGTGTCACGGCGAAAAGGGCGAAGGCATTGTGGGCAAGGGTCCGCCGCTCAATCGCACCGATTTGCTTGACCTGAAAAAGACGCCGTACTTGAAACAAATCGGCTGGCAAGGCACGACGCCGGATTTCATTCGCAATACTATCGCGGCGGGGCGGCCCCAATTTTCATCCTACTATGCGGAAGAGAATTATCAGCAGCACATGCCGACATGGAGCGAAGATTTTGGCGGCCCCCTGCGCCCGGACCAGGTGAACGCGTTGACCGCGTTCATTATGAACTGGGCGCCCGGTGAAAATCCGCCGCTCATTGCGTTGGTGACGCCGACGGTAGGTCCCACGCCGACGCCCATTCCGCCTGAAGAAATTCTCAAGGCGATTCCATTCCCGATGCCGCCCAGCGACCAAATTATCGCCGAGGGCAAAGACCTCTATACCAAGAATTGTCAGGCGTGTCACGGCGAAAACCGCGACGGCAAGGGCCCCGGCGGATTGGGTTCGATTAAACCGCCGCGCGATTTCACCGACTGCACCGGCATGGCGCAGGTGAGTCTGGTTCTGCATCATGATGTGGTGGTGAACGGTCTGCCGGCTACGGGAATGCCCGCGTGGGGCAAAAAACTTTCTACGGAAGAAGTTTGGAAAGTGATTATGTACGAACGCGAACCTTGCAAGTTGTACACGCCCTAAGCGTTTGTCTTTCGCGTACAAGCTGCCCCCGAATGTATAATAGCTACGTTCGGGGGCGTTTGTTTTATCCTCGCGCGCGCCGCCCAACGGTTTGAGCCCTTTTAATTCGCGTCATGTCTCGCCCAAGTTCGCGTTTACGCTTTATTTTTTTTGTGTGCGCCGCGCTGTTGTGTTTTGGCGGCGCTATCGGCGCGTTCCTGTTTAGCGTGTATTTGACGCCGCCGCCGCTTGCGTTTCAACCGCGCCGCGCGTTTCCCAATACCGACGTCAATCCGTACGGCGCAAATTTTTTTCTCGAGCGCGAAGTGGAAGCGTGGAAACGCGAACGCACGGTGCAAATGGCGCGCGAGGCGGGCATCGGTTGGGCGCGCCAAGAATTTATTTGGGCGGAAATCGAACCCGAACCAGGCGTCTATAACTGGAGCAAATACGACGACATTGTAGATTTGATGCTGCGGAACAATATCCGCGTCATTGCGCGGCTCGACCGGCCGCCGCAATGGGCGCGCGTCAATGCCAGCGGCACCGGCTCTTCGGGCCCGCCCGATGATTTTGAATTGTACGGCAAGTTTGTCCGAGAATTTGTCAAACGGTATCAAAACAAAATCAATTATTTGCAAATTTGGAACGAGCCGAATTTGGGACGCGAATGGAACGACGCGCCGATTGACCCCGTCGCGTACACGCGGCTGTTGAAAATCGCGTACGAAAACGCCAAAGCTGTTTCGCCGAACGTGTACATTTTGAGCGCGCCGCTGGCGATTACGTTGGGCGAAACGATGGCGCCCAATTCGAGCCAGTACCGGAACATGAATGATTTGCAATTCTTGGAAGAAATGTACGCCGCGGGCGCGCAAGCGTATTTCGACATCATGTCGGCGAACGCGTTCGGTTTGGGCAGTCCGCCCGAAGACCCGCCGAATCCCGGCACGTTAAATTTTCAACGCGTGCTGTTGGAGCGCGAGGTGATGGAAAAAAATGGCGATGGCGCGAAACCGATTTGGATTTTGGAATATGGCTGGAACGCCGCGCCCGAATCCATTCCCGATAGTCGTTTGATTTGGGGGCGCGTGACCGAAGAACAACAGGCGCAATACACGGTGCGCGGCATTACTTTGGCGCGCAACAATTGGCCCTGGGCAGGCGTTTTTAGCATCTGGTATTTTCGTCAGGTTGGCGATATTCCGCCGACCAATCCCGAATACTATTTCCGCATGGTGGACGCGGATTTCGCGCCGCGTCCGGTGTACTTTAGCGTCAGCGCGGCGAGCAAACCGCAGCGCGTCGCGGGCCCAGGCGAATACGAAGAGACCAATCCCGCGCTCACCTTTGTCGGCGCTTGGTTGTATCAAGCGGATACAAACGCGTACGGCGCGCAATACATTAGCGCCGCCGATGCGATTTCCGATACGTCCGCCGCCGAGACGGCGACGCTGCGTTTTTATGGCGAGCAAGTGGATTTAATCGCGCGCCGCGAACCCGGCGCGGGCCGTTTGTTTGTGACGTTGGACGGCAAAGCGGTAAATGGTTTGCCGCGCGCCGCGTCGGGCGAATCGTATATCGAGCTGGCAAGCGGACAAACCGAATGGCGCGCGACGCTGCCGGTTGCGCGGCAACTCCCGCGCGGCGAGCATACGCTGGAAATGCGCGCGGACGGCGCGGTCAATCTCGACGGTTTTACGATTGCGCCGTTGACGGCAACGACGCCGCCGTGGTGGTTAATTGGAATTTTTACCGCGCTGGGTTTTGGCTGCGCGTTGGGGGCGTTCTTGTCCAAGCCCGCGCGCCGCGCACGAGGAGCGAATGAATAAAATTCAATTTGGTTTGGCTGTGTTATGGATTGCGGCGTGCGGTTTGGTCTTGGCGGCTTGCAGCTCTGCGTCGCGCAATGTGGATAATGCGAATCCCGTTCCGCCATTGGCGACCGCCGCGCGCGCGACGGCAACCGATTCCGCCAATGTCGTTCTCGCTACGGCGACGCGCGCCGCGCCCACCGCCACCGCCGTCAAACCGACGCGCACGCGTCCGCCCGCGACGGCGACGCGCGTAACTGTACGCGACGGTTTCAAAACGATTACGCGCGCGGAACTGCCGCCCGAAGCGCTTGAAACGTTGACGTTGATTCAACGCGGCGGGCCCTTTCCGTACCGGCAGGATGGGCAGGTGTTTCAAAATCGCGAAAGAATTTTGCCCACCAAAAAGTCGGGCTATTATCATGAATACACGGTGGAAACGCCCGGTTCGGATGACCGCGGCGCGCGGCGCATTGTGACCGGCGCGAACGACGAATACTATTACACGAGCGACCATTACGCCTCGTTCAAAATCATTCTTGACCCATGAGCAAATTACAACTCGCGCTCACGCAAGAGCGCACCCCCGGCATGTATCGGTTCGATTCGCGCGCGACGGTCGAATTTTTACGCAATGAAGCGGACGCGGCGGGCTGGCAGCTCTTTTATCTCGACGGCGCCAAAGTGCGCGACAAAAAATCGTTTTTGGCTAAAGCCGCGCGCGCGCTAAATTTTCCCGCGTACTTTGGACACAATTGGGACGCGTTCGAAGAATGTGTCAATGATTTATCGTGGGCGCCCGCGTCGGGGTATATCTTGCTGTTTCAAGCGCCGGAACGGCTCGTCAAAAACGCGCGCGCAGATTGGGAAATCGCCGTCGAGATTTTATCCACCGCGATAGAAAATTGGAACGAATTGGGCGTGCCGTTTTATGTTTTATTGCGCGGCATGGTCCCCGGCGAATTTCCCGCGCTCTAATAAAATCCTTTGCGGCGTCAAGCGAGACCCGCAGAATTTTCAATCTTTATTCCTCTACGCGCAGCGTCCCGATTTCAACGGGGCCCAATGCGCTGCCGTCCGCCTCATCGTACGCCGTCAGCGTTAGCTGATAGGCGCCGGGTTCGAGCGCGGGGTCAAGGCGTACAAGAAATTCGTCCTGCAAAAT
Organism: Anaerolineae bacterium; assembly: GCA_022072245.1. Classification (GTDB taxonomy): domain Bacteria; phylum Chloroflexota; class Anaerolineae; order UBA4142; family SHND01; genus SHND01. The sequence goes on along the minus strand of JAJVIA010000006.1, from coordinate 60,081 downwards.
TTCGCGCGCGCGCCAGCGCGTCGGCGGATATTCGCCCTCGCCCGGCAGATGGTCGTCGCCTTGCGCGACTTTGACGCCCTCGCGCTGCAATTGCAAACTGAATTTATAATCGCGCGTCAAGGCGCGCAGCGGTTCGTATTGCAGCCGCAGCGTGAACGAATCCCCGGGCCGCGTCTCGCCGTCAATCACTTCCCACCCGCGCACGCGTAGCGCGTCGTCCAGCGTCGCGTCGCTGACATTGCTCAAGGGCGGCAGCGGCTGCGTGTGAATTTTCCACAAACCAGTTTTAGTTTCCGCGACAATGTATTTCATAAACAACGCGGGGATGGGCTTTAACGCATAAATGGGCCGCTCCGACGCCGCAACGCGATTCACGAGCGCAATGACGTTATCGTACTGCGCGCCCGCCGCGATCTTGGGAAACAGTCCGCGCCAGTCCGGGCGTTTGTTTTCGACATATTGCAAATAATACAACGGCGTCATTTCGTCGCGGTCGTTGGAAATCAAAATCGCATTTGGCGGCAAATCGGTTTTTAATAGATTTTCCCAGCGCACGCGCGTTTCGGCATGCAGCCGCTGATTTTGGTACACAAAATTGTTGAACAAATTTTGTAAAGGCAACAGCGCGAAAAAGCCCAACAGCGCGATGACGGGCAGCGTACTGCCGCGCGTGAATGGATGCGTTCGCAAAAGCTGGACGAGCAAGGCGATGCCTTCCGCCAGCGCCAGACACGCGAAAAAATACGCGGGCGTGTAATAATCTTCAATGTCGCCGATGTGATACAAGCCGGCGAAAAGGATGAACGCGCTCAAGCCATATATCACAAACGCGGCGACGGCGAATTTGCGCCGCCACAACAGCGCGCCGATGCCGCACACCGCGACGAGGGCGCCGAACCAATTGAACTGGTACACCCATTGCGTTGGCAGCGCGCGCAGCGCGGCGACGCTCGCTTCATTCCACGCGACCTCGCTCGCGAAATCGGAACCGAGAATGACGTTCAACCAGCCGCGCGGCGAATTTTCAAAAATCACAATCGGCGCGGCGGGCGAAATATCCAGCGTCGCGTACGGCGTCGCGCCCGCGCGCAGGGGAATGTACAGATACAGCAGCAGGGGAATGGCGGCGACGCCGAGATACGGCAGCGCGCGTTTCAAAAATTCCAACGGTTGTGCGCGAAAATTCCACACGCTTTCGGCAAACAACGCGGCGAACGCGGGAATGAGCAGCAGCGTCATGCGGTGGTGCGTGAGCGCCAAGCCGAACACAAGCGCGAACGCGAACGCGTATTTGCGTTGGGGCTGCGCGCGCCACATCAAGCCCAACAGCGTCAAGAGCGCGACGAAAAAAGTATTGAGCGCGTACACTTCGGCGCGCGTCGCCTGCGCCCACAACAGCGGCGAAACCGCGAGCGTCAACGCGGCGATGGCTGCCGCGCCGCGCGCGCGCGTGACTTGGAAAAACGCGAGGAACGCGACGCCAATCGCCAACCCGGACCACAGCGCGGAGAAAAGATTGAGCCGATACGCGGGGTCGCCGAACGGCAACAAATGCTGCCAGATTCCGCCGAGCGTTAAATACAGCGGATAACCCGTCGGATGCGCGAGCCAAAAGCCCCACGCCGCAAATTGCAATTCGCCCGCGTCGCCGGGCAAAACGGAAGGATACGCGGTGCGCCAATACAACAGCAGCGCGGCAAGGGCGATGCACACAGCTAACGACGCGGGGCGCGTTACAAATTCCCGGACGCGCGTCCAACGCGCGTTTGGACGCGCAAGCGAAAGCGAATCGGCGCTCATGGGTTACGTTTTATTCCACGCGGAACCAATCCAAAGCCGCGCTCAACGGCCGATTGTCCAGCGCGTGGCCAACGCTCACCGCGCTGGCGCCTTCGCCGGTCTGTTCCAAACCGTTTGGTTTGCCTTTGACGGCAATGAACGCGTGCGTATAGCCGTCGTGACCGCGCAGATTGGTTTGCAAACCCAGCGCTTGAATCGCCGCCGCCGCCGCTTCGCCCAACATTGCCGTCGCGTCTTCTTGGACGGCGCCCGCGACAATCATGCCGTTGGGAATCTGATTGATAAATTCGCGCAGCGCGCGCGATTCCAAAATGCTTTTGCCGCCCGTATCGAAATTTTTCACATCCAACACGTTGCCCGACTGCGGGTCAATCACCGCGAGATTGTAACCGCGTTTCAACGGCGAAACTTCTTTGTCGTTAATTTTCAGCGAGCCGAATTCGGCTGTGCTGGTGGCGACAATATCCACCGGACTCGTCACGCCCGTGCCGCCAATTTCAAAATGCGCGGGCAAAACATCGCGCGGCCGCGCGACATAATTGAAATCCAAATCCACCTGATTCAATCCGCTTTTTACTACCGCCGCCGGCAATTTAATTTGATATTCGTTCCAGCCGGGATTCAGCGTGACGCGTTCGAGCGTTTGCCCATTAAGCGTTACGCCAAACGATTGCGGCGGACTGTCGGGATAGACAAACGGCAAGGCGCGCAGCGTCAAGGTGTAATCTCGTAATTCGCGCAGCGGCAGATAAAGAGTCGCGCGCGGCGCGGTTGCCCAATTTGCATCCGCGTCGGCAATGCGTTCCGTCGGCAGCCATCCCGCGCCTTGATACAACATGCCGAGTTCGTCGTTGAATTTCACTTGATAGGGAATGGGCAGGGGCGTTTGCTTGACGCGAAAAGCGAGCGTGCCGTCGCGGTCATAAACTTGTTCGCCGAGCGGCAACACTTGTTTCACGTACTCGGTTACGACGTCGCGCGTATCGCTCCACGGCGGACGATTGGGAATGGCGGAATTGACGACGAGATACCGAATGTCAAAAAAATTTACAAACTGCTGCGCGAGCGCGCGGTCTTGGGTCAGCGTCGCCTCGTCCACCGGATTGTATGTTTCCAGCGCAATGAGCGAACGTAGAATCGGCGCGCGCGCAAAGTATTCAAACAGAAACGGCGGATTGCGTTCGAGTTGCCCGGTGAGGAGATATTTTTGGGATGCGGTTTGATAAAATTGAGTGCGCGTATCTTCGGCGCCGATGGTGCCAAACGAATTGCGCCATCCCACCGGCAGCGACAGGACGGTAAAATTTTCTTGATCGGCGCCGATTTGCGAATAAATTTCCGGGATGCGCGCATCCGAAAGCGAGATGGGCGTGGGAATGTGTTCAAACAACAGCGCGACGGCAAGCAAACCGCAGAGCCCGGTCGCCAAAAGATTCGCGCGCGCGGGTTGACGTTTGGCGAGCCAGTCCATCAACCAGTACGCGGCGTACGCGACCAAAACGGCGAGCGCAAACAGTACCAAAATCGAAAAACGATTGGGCACGCGATTTTCTTTGAGCAGCGGGATGTAATGCAAAATAAAAAACGGCAGCGGCACCGTCGTCGTAATGCCGTCGAGGTCAAATTCCGAAACGCCGTTGATGTGCAGCAAGGGTCCCAGCGCGAGGATGGAAAAGAGAATGGCGATGGCTGCCCACATGCGAACTTTGCGCCAATACAATGCCGCGCCGAGAATCGCCAACGCCACCGTGAGATAGCCGACGAAAAACGTGTTAATGTCGCTGAAACGTGAAATGCCCTGGCGCACCAAATCCAATTCTTGTTCCCAATGCCGATTTAGGGGATGCAAACTGATGGGCGTAAAAAAGCCAAACAGGTCCACCAGTAATTTTTCGGAATGACCCCAGCCGGGCAATTTGTATCCGCTATTGAAAATTTCGTTGAGCGTCGGCAGCAGCAGCGGCGCAAAGAAAAGCGCCGCGCAGCCCGCCAAGACCAAGAGCCGCAAAAATGCGGACGCGGATTGTTTCAGCAGCCGCCATTCAAAAACCAGCACGACGGCGGTCAACAGAACCAGCAGCACGCCGTTGGACAATTCGGCATACATGGCGAACGCGGCAAACAAACCCGCGAGGATGGGAAATTTCCAATCGGGGCGCAGCAGCGTCTTGACCAAAAAGAGCATGTAAAACGGAATGAACTCGATGGCGAGGATGTTATAGTGGCCCAGCGCCGCATACACCCAACGATTTGAAGAAAATGTCCAGACGATGCCCGCGAGAAATGCGGCGAGTCCAATCCAACGCGGCGATGGGTCGCGCGGCGCGGGCGAATAACCCTGCGTTTGCCAAATGCGAAACGAGACGCGCAACAGGTACGAGGTAAAAAGATACATGCCGTACGCGCTCACCACAAACGAAAAGAGGACGAGCGCGTTTTGCGCCGGCACGAGTCCAAAGGCAAAATACAACGGCTGCAACAAAATGACGTGCAGCAGCGTATAAGCATACAGGATCATGTTCGTGCCTTGCGGATAAAATAGCCAATCGCTGTAAAAGGGCGAGACGCCCCGGTCAAAGACCGCGAACTTGAACCACCAATTGTTCCACGCTTGAAAGAATTCGTCGAGCGCCCAAGTCGGACTGCCAATCAGATGGTCGCCGAAATGCAGGATGAGCGGATAGGTCGTAACGAGCGCAATCAGCAGATACAAGGCAATTACGCCGAGATGGCGCCAAAAGTTCCGGTTTGGTTTCATTTCACTTGTCCGTATAATTTATGTTTGTGAACATTGACAAAAAGACGGTACGTCTTTGGGCGCCGCGCGTCGCGTTATTGGGCGCGTGTCTCGCCGCCTATTTTATCGCGGCGCGTTTGGGTTGGGTTCCCGCCAATCCGCTGGCGTGGCTCTTGGAAATCGGCGACCGCGTCAAAGAAGAATTGCCCAAGTACGGCATTCTCGCGCCGGTCGTGTATGCGTTATTTTACGCGCTGCAAATTATCGTCGCGCCCATCCCCGGCGCGCCGTTATCGTACACCGCCGGATTCTTGTTTGGTCCCGTCACCGCCTCAATTTTTTCGATGCTTGGCATCGTTCTCGGCAGCGCGGTCGCGTTTTGGCTGGCGCGGCGTTTGGGTTGGCCCCTGCTCGAAAAAATTACGCCGGCGAGTTGGTTGGAACGCTGGCGCAATTTATCCGCCGTCAATTCTTCTATCCTGTGGTTTCTCTTGATGCTCGCGCCGACCGCCGACGTATTTTACTTTATCGCCGGTTTGACCACGCTTTCGTTTCGCCGCTTTATGCTGCTCGTCGTGCTGGGCCGCACGCCCGGCATTATTCTCTCTAGCGTCATCGGCGCGAATGTCGAGACGTTTGGCGTGCAGTGGATTTTTATCCTCATCGGCGCGATGCTCTTGGTCTCGCTCGCGGGCAATTGGCTGCGCCAACGCGTGGAACGCCGCGCCTTGTTGGCGGCGCAAACGACAGAGCTGGACGAACGATAGAGCGCGGCGTTGCAAATTTTGCAATGCGCGCCGCCGCTTTTTTTTATTTCCCGAACGTTAGATTTTCAAACGTCAACGCCCGCGCGCTCGCCTCATCGCGCTGCGCGGCGGCGGCATCATAAACGTACCAAATCAATTCCGCGCGATAACTTTCGGCGGGCGCGTCCGCGTCCAGATGAATGTCATAGACATCGCGGAAATACTCGCCCTGCTTCCACAAATACGTCGGATAATACTCGCTGACGGGATGCCGCGCAAATGTCGCGCGCGTGACTCCTTGCGCGTCGCTCACTTCCAATTCATTCACATATTCGATGCGCGTCGGTTTGGCGGCGCGATAATAAATAATTAAACGCGCGTTGCGCGCGTCGAACGGCTGCCAATCGTAACCCGCCACGCGCAGCGTATCGTTCAATTTTTCATTCAAGCGAAACTGCGGCTGCGGTTCTTGCGGCAGCGGAAAGGCGACGGCTTGAATGGTGCGCGCGCCGTCCGCGTTTTTATCTTCGGGCGTGAATTGCGCGTAATAAAACGGACGACCCAAACGCTGCGCGGCGTCCAAAATTTTTTGATACTGCGGTCGTACGGGCGATTCGTGAATGGTCAACACGTCGGGCCGCGCATTTTCGACATATTGAAAGTAGCGAATCGGCGTCGCCACTTCCCACGGCGCGACGAGGACGGCGTTGGGCGCGAGATTATCATTCAAAATCGCGCGCGCGTACGCGTCATATTTGGTATTGCCGCTTTGATCCATGCGCGCGAAATTGAAATACAACGCGCAAAGCGGAAAGAACGCGAAATAGAAAATCGCAGCGTAATAGGCGAGGCGCAATAGTTTTTGATGCCGCGCGCTCGAATTGGGTTCTGCCGCGCGCATTTTTATTTTTTCCAAAATCCAACCGATGGCGACGGCAAAAAACAAAACCATGACGAGATAGGCGCCGCTGAAATAAAAGCGCGTTGATTCCGCGCGCAAATAAATCGAAATCGCCGCGACGCTCAAACCGCCGAGCAGCAGCGCAATCGTCAAATGCCGTTCGCGCCGCCACAAGACGACGATGCCGCCCAAGGCGAGGAGGATGCCGAACGGGTCAATTTGTTCGCGGAGCAGCGTCCACGCGTTGACGAACCGCGCCATCATTTTGTCCTCGCCGCTTGCATCTTGAAAGCCGAGTTTGTTGCGATTGTCGAGCGCGGTGACGAGATTGAAAAAACCTTGCGGCGTGTGGTTGTAATACGCCGTAATTTTGCCGTTCACTATCGCTTGCGCGCGCGGATACAATTCCCAATTTTGCGGCGATTGTTCCGCGAGCAATTGCGACGCGCGCAGCGGTATGTACAGATACAGCGTCAGGGGAATCAAAAATGCGAGCGCGGCAGAGGCGAATTTTTGCCAAGACAGTTCGCGTCGTTTGAACCATATGATCGCGAGCAGCGCGGGCGCGATAAAAAACGCGATGCGATGATTGGTGAGCGCGAGACCGAAACAAAACGCCATCGCATACAAATCGCGCGCGTGGGCGCGGTCAAAAAAACGAACGGCGAAAAATAAAGTCAACGCGATGAGCAGCGTATTGAGCGCATACACTTCGGCGATGGTCGCAGAAGCCCACAGCGTCGGCATGAGCGCGAAAAAGGACGCGGCGAGAATGGCGGCGACGCGCGCACGCGCGAGGCGTTTTGCCAAGAAATAAACGATGGGAACGGTCAGCGCCGCGCAGAGGGCAGAGAACAGATTCACGCGCCACGCCGCATTGCCGATGGGAAAAAGCGTTAGCAGTTTGGCGAGCAGCACATACGACGGATAACCGGTCGAGTGTGGCACGCCGAGAATGTTTGCCATGTACTGCCACTCGCCGCTATCGCCGTCGAGAACGCCGGGCGTCAGGGTTCGCAGATAGACGACGAATGCCGCGAGGGCAAGCGCCAGCCCGATATAGAAATCAAAACGCGGCTCGCTTTTTATCTTGAGCCGCGCGCGGAACGCAACCACAGTTACATTATAATCGAGACAATCGAGATGCAAAATATGATACCTTTCGCGCGAATTTTGCGTAAGCAAGCTTGCGAATAAAGATTGGGCAAATAAAAAATTTGCCGTACCATGTATGACAAATTTCCAATTTGCCGAAACCTGTAAAATTATTTCGAGCGTCAAAAGGAAAATATGAAACCTGCCGAACTTGCCGCGTATTTGAATCAAATCGTCCAACACAAAATAAAATTGTCCACCATGATTTGGGGTCCGCCGGGCATTGGCAAATCGTCCATCGTCGCGCAAACCGCGCGGGCGCATAAACTCGCGTTCATTGATTTACGTTTGTCGCAGCTTGCGCCCACCGATTTACGCGGTTTGCCCGTCGCCGCCAAAGGCATCTCGCGTTGGTATCCGCCCGAATTTTTGCCGCGCAAGGGCGCGGGCGTTTTGTTCCTCGACGAAATCAATCTCGCGCCGCCGACGATGCAAGGCATGGCGCAGCAATTGATTTTGGATCGCCGCGTCGGCAGTTATATCGTCCCCAAACATTGGTACATTTGGGCGGCGGGCAATCGCAGCGAAGACCGCGCGGCGGTGTTTGATATGCCCGCGCCTCTGGCGAATCGTTTTTTGCATCTCGACGTGCATCCCGATTTTGACAGTTTCAAAGCGTACGCGCAAGCCAAAAATTTTCACGAACAAATTCTCGCCTTTCTGGCATTTCGGCCCGAACTGCTGCACAAGCTCGACCCACAACTGCCGGCGTGGCCCTCGCCGCGTTCATGGGAAATGGCAAACGCGCTGCATCGCGCCGGCTTGAGCGTTGCGGCGGCGGTGGGCGTTGGCGCGGCGACGGAATTTGAAGCGTACATTGCGTTGTATCGCGACTTGCCCGATTTGCAGCAGGTGTTGAATGGCGAGAGCGCGGCGCTGACGTTTCCCGACGAACCGTCTTTGCGGTACGCGATTGTCGTCGGCTTGGTGGCGCGCAGCGAAACCGCGTCGCACGCGTTTCACGCGCTGCAATGGCTCGCGCGCGTCGCGCCGCTCGAATGGGTGCAACTGTGCGCGACCGATTTATTACGCAAAATGCGCGCGCAAAAACAGCTGCGCGCGCTGCAAACGCTTATCGCCCAGGATGCCGAATTGCAAGCGTGGATGCAAAATTATCAGAACGTATTGAACGCGGCGGACGAATAAAATTTGTCGCCGCGCGCTCGACCAATGGAACTTGACGCCACTCTAAAACGAAAACTTGCCGCGTCGCTTGTGCGAATCACCGACCGCAGCGCGTTCTTTGCCGCGCTGGCGCTTCACGCGCGTTTGGAGGCGAGCGACGAAATTCCGACCGCCGCAACCGATGGCGACGCGGTGTATATCAATCCCGACTTTTGGAATTCGCTTTCGAGCGCGGAACAAGACGGCGTGCTGCTGCACGAAGTTTTGCACGCCGCGCTCACGCATGTCACGCGGCGCGCGGGGCGCGATGCGCGCGTATGGAATATCGCGGCGGATGTGGTGGTGAACGGCATTATTTTGAACGAAGGTTGGACGCTGCCCGAAAAACGGATTCGTGACGCGCGCTGGGAGCATCTCGCGGTCGAAGAGGTGTATGAAAAATTATTGCGCGACGCGAATTTGGCGACAGAGTTGAACGCCGATTTATTGGACGACGCGCCGACGGATGCGACGCGCAAACGCGGGGTGGGCAAAGCGAGCGACGCGGGTCAAGCGGGCGACGTCCAAATAACGCGTGAACAGGCGGACGGTTTTTGGAAGAACGCGTTAGAGCAAGCTCAAATTGTCGCGCGCGCAAATCTCGTCGGGACTGTACCGGCAGGCATTTTGCGCGAATTGCATGGCGTCATGCAAACGCAGCTCGATTGGCGCAGTTATTTGTGGCGCTATCTCACGCAAACGCCAACCGATTTTTCAAATTTTGACCGCCGCTTTGTGGGGCGCGGCATGTATCTCGATACAATTGACGGCGAAGCGGTGCGCGTCTTGGTGTGCGTGGATACCAGCGGTTCGGTGGACGAGGGCGAGCTGCAAGTTTTTTTCGGCGAAGTGTTGGGAATTTTGCGCGCGTATCCGCATCTCGAATGTGAATTGTTTTTCGCGGATGCGGCGTTGCATGGACCCTTTCCCTTGAAAATTGGCGCGCCGCTGCCAAAACCGATTGGCGGCGGCGGCACCGATTTCCGCCCATTTTTTTCGCGCATTGCGAACCATCGTTTTTTACAAAATCAAACCGTCGCGATTTATTTGACGGACGGTTACGGCGAATTTCCCGAACGCGCGCCGCACGTGCCGGTGTTGTGGGTTGTGCCGCCCGGCGGATTGGCGCTGGAAAAATTTCCGTTTGGCGAAGCGGTGCGCTTGTTGAAAACGCAGCGGACGCCGTTTGTAAAAATATAGAACTAGCGTTTGACGTCAGATTATTCTATCCCTCGCGTTCGCTCCGCGTTTGGTTTTGTTTCCATTCCAGCCACACATTCCGCGCGTTCAATTCCGCAATGCCCGGCCGTGAAAAGACGACATCGTACGCGGGTCCCACGCCGCCGCGCATGTCGTTCGTATCCCACCCCGCGATAATGAAATGCTGCGCGTCCACGAGCTGCGCGCGAAAATTGCTCAACTCGGTTTTGATTTCAAACGCGGGTTCGCCTGCAATCAGATTGCAGTACATTGGCGCGCCAATGGTTTCGTGGCCCTCCCACACCGTTTGCACCTGAAGCCAAGAGCCGCGCAAACGAATGTGCCACAGATGCGCGGGACTCTCGCACTCTATCGTTTCGCCAATCCAGCGCCCTTCAAAATGTTTATGCGTCAACACGGAATTCATTTCACCCAAAGCGGGTCCCAATCATTCGCCTGCCCGTCGCTGATTTTTTGTTCTGCGACTTGGGTAAAATCAATCCCGTCGTTCGCGCCGACATCCACGACAAACAATTGGCGCAAACCATCCGCGTCGGCGTAAAAAACCAAGCGGCTGCCGTCGCCGTTGAATGACGGATGTCCGACATTGCCGCCCGCGCAAAAATGCGTCAAGCGGCGCACGGTTGGATTTTGATCGGGCGTGGCTTTAAAGATATTCATGCTTTTGCGAACGCACGTATCGCCCGGATCATGATTCGACGCGAACGCAATGTATTGGCCGTTCGGCGACCACACCGGGTCTTTGGCGACGGCATTGCGGCTGCCGAACCATTGCCCTTTGCTAATATCTTCGCTCGAATTGATGAGCGCGGCGTCGAGCGCGGTATCGAGAATATACAACAAGCAGGTGCCGACGCCGGGGCAGCGGCGTTCGCCAAAGACGCGTCGCGCGCCGCCCGGTTCCAAATTTTCAATGCCGTACGCCTGACTATCTAATGAAATCGCAAACGCTTCGGCGGCGGCATTGTCCAAGGGTTGGATGCCCGTGCCATCGCTATTCATCATGAACCAATTGGGGCGAAAGAGCGAACCGCCGTTGCGCGTACTCTTGAACAAAATTTTTCCCACCAACGCGCCGCGCGAATAGGCGATTGGCGTTTTCGTTGGCGGACGCGGGCCGCGCGTGGGCGTGACGCTGGGGGTCAAGGTCGGCGCTGTGGTTGGCGGCGGCAAGGGCGTAAAGGTGCGCGTCGGCGACGGCGGCAAGGGCAGCGGCGTTCCGCCCAATTCGACGGTTACGGCGGGGGTGACGCCGTAAATAATCAAAACTTGGCGCGTCGGGTCCAATTGCGCGATGATGACGGCGCCTTGCGCGTTGGGCGTCGCGGTTGGCGCGAGCGCGACGCTAGTGGGAAGCGGATTGGTCGCGCTCGGCGGAGGCGGGGGATTGGTGGGAACGACGATGGTAACGGGCGCGGCGGTGGGTGTGGCAGTGCAGCCGATGACAAGCCCAACGCTTGCCAGCGCGCAGCATACAAGCCAACGAAACGTACTGTGTTTGATAGCGACCTCCAAGGATGACAACTTGCGCGGGGCGGGCAAAACGTCAAAATTCTAGCATAGCGCTGGATGAACGCCAAAAGCGACGCGTCAAGAAATGTATCCCAAATCTTTCAGGCGTTCAATCACTTCGGCTTGTTCGTCGGGGGAATATCCTTCGCCGTCCGCGCGCTCCGCCGCCGCGCTGCCGCCATATTCCACCGCGCGCGTCTCGGCAAAAATTTCGTTCAACACGCGTCCGTTCATGTCGGGCGGCACGGGCAAATTTAGCGCGTGCAAAATCGTCGGCGCCAGGTCGGTGAGGTTGGGCGTGGGGGCGATGCGCGGCTTGGCGCGAATTTGCGAACCTGCCGCAATCAAAATGCCATTCATGCGGTGCGACGACGAAACGCCATAGGATGGTTCGAGAATTTTGTTCGAGCCAAATTCAAAATCGCCGAACGCAATCGTTTCGAGATTTTTCGGCAAGAACAAAATATCGGGCGCGTCCCAGACATGCGCGCCGCTATAAATTTCCTCTTTTTTCCAAATGTGTTCCACAAGCGGCGAGCCGTCGGGCAATTGCATGGCGCGCAAATCGCGGATCAATTCATCGCGCAAAGTTTCGTATGCCGCGCCCGGTTCGATGATGCCTTGCGGTTCGCGTCCTTTCAAGTTGATATGCACTTCGCCGATATAGCCGACGGAATAGGCGCGGGTGTTTGCCCAATCCACATCGTTGAGCGAAAGGAAAAAGCGTTTCAACATGCCGCGTCCGGCGCGCCGTTTGTCCATAGTGCGCCGCAATTTGCCCAAGCCCAGATTCAATAACATGCCGTACACGGCGCGCGGCGTCAGTCCCGCATCGAACGCGAGATTTTTGAGTTGCGACGCGAGCGTGTTTTTGATTTTCAAATAGCCGCGCTGTTTCAAAAAATTATTGACGTACAAAAAATTTCGCAAGGGCCCGTGTCCGTGGTCGGACATGACGATAATGGTCGTGTCGGCGGGCAAGGCGGCGACGAGTTCGCCGATGCGCGCGTCAATGGCTTGGTAAATCTCGCGGATGCCGTGTTTGAATTTTTCCGCGTTCTCTTGCCGATGTTGATGATGCGTCGCGTCGTACGCCCACCATAAACCGTGACACACGGTATCGGTTTCGGGAAAAACGAGAATGCCCAAATCCCACGGATATTTTTGCAATAGATAGCGCGCGGTTTTGGCGCGCTGCTGAATCGAATACTGTAACGCGTTCAAAAAAATTTCGCCGCGCCCTTTGGCATACACTTCGTCGGAATAGACGACATACTCGCCGACGTTTTGCGCGATTTCATTTTTCAATTCAGCCGGATACGTGTAATCGGGCGCGCCGCGCGGCGTCAACATGCCCGTCACCATCACGCCTTGCAGCGGCGTCGGCGGATACGTAATCGGAACGCCCATGACGACGCTCTGTTTGCCCGCTTCGCCCGCGAGGTCCCAAACCGTTTTGCCGTCGCGGTCGTGGCTGGAAATGGGCGTGAGGTCGTACGAATTTTTGCGGCGCTGCATGAAATCAAACATGCCGTGACCGCCCGGATTTTTGCCGGTCATGAAAGAATTCCATGCCGACGCGGTGACGGGCGGCACGGTGGAGGTTAATTCGCTCCACGCGCCGCGCGCCATCAAATTTTTTAGATTGGGGAGAAATCCTTGCGCGATCAAGGGTTGAATCAAATCAAATGTCGCGCCGTCGAGACCGATGACAAAAACTTTCATGTTGGACGAGATGCAACGCGCAATCAATTCTCTGTCGTCAAAAGCGGAATCAATTCGCGCAAAGCGTGAATTTCATAGGTGAGCGGAAGTTGGGGCGGCCGCGGCTGATGGGCGGGATTGTACCAGCAGGTGGCGATGCCGTAATTGACGCCGCCTTGCATGTCCGAAGTCAAACTGTCGCCAATGATAATGACGCGCTCGCGCGGCGGATTGCCCATGCGCGCAAACGCGTAATCGAAAATTTCGGGCGCGGGTTTCGCCGCGCCAACTTGGTCGGAAATAATCAATTCGGAAATGTACGGCGCGAGAAGCGATTGCGCCATGCGCGGCTGTTGCACGCGCGCCATGCCGTTGGTGATGACCGCGAGGCGATACGTGCGCTGTAACGTGCGGACGAGTTCGCACGCGTCTTGAATCAACGTCGTTTGTTCCGCGAGATGGTCAATGAAACGTTCGGCGAGGCCCGGCGGTTCGCGCTGCGCCAACGCGGCAAAGAGTTTGGTAAAGCGTTCCGCGCGGATTTGCGCGCCGGTAAGTTCGCGCTTTTCAAAACGCAGCCAGAGTTGATGATTAATGTCGCGGTACAGCTCCAACGCGCGCGCGTCAAAGGGCAAGCCGAACTCGCGAAACGTAGTCTCTAGCGCATTGCGTTCGCCATACGCGTAATCAAACAACGTATCGTCGGCGTCAAAGATAAGCCATTGAAATTGTGAATTCATCCGGGTTATTGTACACGCGGCGACATCCCGCGCAATTTTGCGGCTGTGGTTAGACCGTCATTTCGCCGCACAAATTTTGCTGCATCAACGCGCGCACTTGGGCGGGCGCGTATCCGCTGCCAAACAAATAATGCAGTTTCGCCAACGCCGCGATGGGCGTCATGTCTCTGCCGCTGACGAGTCCCGCTTGCAATAACGCCGCGCCGGTCGCGTACGCGTGCAGATTCACCGCGCCGCGCAAACATTGCGTACAGTTCACAATGACGACGCCGCGCGCCGTCGCGCGCGCCAAAACCTCGAGCAGCGCGTCGTCGCGGTCGGGCGCATTGCCGGCGCCGTACGCTTCCAGAACCAGACCTTGCAGCGGCGGCTGCAAAACATTGTCGAGCAAACGCGCGGAAATGCCGGGAAACAAACGCAGCGCGCCGACCGTCGCGTTCAGTTCGCGCGGCAGCGGTTTCATGGGCGTGGACGGCGCGGCGCGCACGGCGTTCCAATTGATTTGAATCTCAATGCCCACCTGGCCCAGCGGCGGATAATTGGGCGAATCGAACGCGTCAAAGCCCGTCGCATTCACCTTGACCGTGCGGCAGCCGCGCAAAAGTTTGTCGCCAAAATACAGACAGACTTCGGGCAGGGGATAAGTGGCGGCAAGCATCAACGCGGTGATGATATTTTCGCGCGCGTCATTGCGTAATTCGACGAGCGGAATTTGCGAGCCGGTGAGAATGACGGGTTTGTTTAAACCTTGCAGCAGAAACGGCAGCGCGGAGGCGGTGTACGCCATCGTATCGGTGCCGTGCAAAATGCAAAAGCCGTCGAACGCGTCATAGTTTTCAAAAATATCTTGCGCGATCAAAAGCCATTCGCGCGGCGTCATGTTGGAAGAATCGAGCAGCGGGTCGTATTCCCGCAAAACAAATTCGGGCATGGCTGCGTCGCGCAGCTCGGGCATTTCGCGCAAGCGCGCTTCAAGAAAACCCGGCGCAGGGGCGTACCCCTCGCCGGCGTTTTTCATCCCAATCGTGCCGCCCGTATGGGCGATGTAAACGCGTTTTGACATTCAAAGCGGCAGGTACTCTGCTGTGCGATGTCCATCTTCTTGTGCGGTCAACACATCTACGTCTTTCAACCGCAGTCCCGTTGTTATTGCGCGGTGAACATGAACATCCATGTAGAGCGCGACGGTCATTTTAATAGTCCTTGGGCACGCAGTTTTTCCGCCAATCGAGATGGCCCCGCTTGTTGTCGCGCTTGTTCGGCGAATTGCCAACGGCGTTCAATATCGGCATCGAGTTCTACTTTATGGTCCCAATAATACGCAAGTGCAGCATGAATCTGCCCCAACGACAAATAAGGATGTTGAAAATGCAGCTCTTCCGGGCTCCATCCGTACCCCAATTGCGCCATCACAAGTTCAACGACTTTCATCGTCGTTCCCGCAATGAAGGGTACGCCATTCTCGTCAATTTGAAGATGTTCGTAGGTTGTTGCAGTGAGCATACGACTTGCTCCTTCTTTATATGCTGAATCCAAAGTAGGCGGGGCAGGACTCGAACCTGCAAAGCGGCGCCTTATAAGACTGCTGCCCTAACCATTGAGCTGCCCTCTACCATTGAACATTTCTGACGCCACAAAAAGCCAGAGGATAATGCATTTTGCTACTTGTTTTGCATCAGACTCGCAAAGATAGTTATCGAATCGAGTTGTTATGTCGCATCCACGAACGCCACATTTGCCGCCGGCTCTGGAGCGGACGGATTGTCCACCATCGTTGGCGGATTCACTACCGGCATTGGCGCGTCTTTTGACCGGTCGCTCACCGGACCCATCGTCAACGCTTTGATAATATCGCCCGTGTAAATAGCGTTCGGTTTTACTTCGCATCCCGCCCAACAGCCGACGCAATTTTTTACCACCTTGCGCTGCGGCTCGATGTCGCTGCCGTACCAAACTTCGCGCAGCGTTTGTTTGCGTAAATTGCCGACGACGTTTGGATAATATACGCACGTCATGACGTCGCCATTCGGCATCAGGCGCATGTGGTCGAATAATTCAATGCACTGCGGTTTCGGCTCTTCGATGCCTTTGAGCAGACGATTTTTCAAACCGTGTAAATAGTAACGCTGCACAATCCACTCTGGCACATCGTGAATCGCGTCGCGGCGGTCGAGTTGGTCGAAAATGTACTGTAATTGTTCCGGCGTAAAAGCGCTCAGCGAAACGGAACGCATATCGGGTTTTTCTTTTTCTTTGGACGTATTGAGCCGATACAGCGTATAGTGGTCGGTCGCAATCGCATAATGAATTGGCACGTTCAATTCGGTCATCACCTGACGCAGCGGTTCGATGTGGTCCCAATTGCGGTCCGAAATCGTTTGATTGACGCCGAGATAAAAGCCGTACTGTTCGCGCAATTCGACGAGCGTACGCAGGGTGCGGAGCGATTTATTGTACAAACCGCGATAGCCGCGAATTTCATCGTGACGGTCGCCGACCGCGTCAATCGAAACTTTGAGGTGCAATTTTTTCGAGCCGTGCGTTTTGACAAATTCGATGATGCGGTCGTACAGCACGCCGGCGGTGGTGATATGTACGACGGTGGGGTCAACCACCTCCAGGATGCTGCCGACGAGTTGGCTGAAATCGCGCCGCAAAAACGGCTCGCCGCCCGTGAGGCGCAGCGTATCCAGTTTCGGAAATTGTTTAAAGATATTTGCCGCTTCGGCGGGCGTCATATCGTCATGGTCGGTTTTTTTCCAAACGTCGCACATAAAGCAGCGCAAGTTGCAGCGCCAGGTGACGATGAATGTGACCATGCTGGGAAGTTCAATGCGGCCGAGTTTATTGTTGACGACGGATTTTGCAATGTTGGTATAGGTGGATAAAGCCATACGATTTATGATTTGTGATTTATGATTTGAGATTTGCATGAATCACGCGCAATCTGAAATCAAAAATCAAAAATCTAAAATTCACTCTGTCCTCTGCGAATCGCGCTCACTTGGTCGGCGAGAATGCCGAACATGAACACCATAATGGCAGAGACGATTAAAATTACCGCGCCCGAAGGGATATTGGGGCGGCGCAGCGAAACGCTGTCTATGAACCAATACACGATGCCGACGCCAAACAATAACGCGCTCGCAGGCAAAAAAACTTGGAGCGGGTCGAACAAGGCAATGATGCGAATGATGAGCAGCAGCGTATTGAACCCGTCGGCGACGCGCACCCGGCTCGCGCCGGTCGTACGCGGATGCACCGTAATCGGCAAGTATGCTACATTATACCCGTCTTTGAACATGGCAAGCGTTAAAGTTGTCGTAAAAGAAAAGCCGTTGGGCAAGAGGTTCAAAAAACGTTTGGCGGTCTCGACGCGCAGCGCGCGAAAACCGCAATTCAAATCGGGGATATTGGTTCGCGCCAAATAATTGGCGGTCTTGCCCAAAAGCCATTTGCCGGGCTTGCGGATATTTGGTGAACCGGCGCCTTGCGGTCTTACGCCGACCGCCATATCGCAATCTTGCAGCGCGTCCACGATTTTTTCAATATCCTGCGCGTCAAATTGGCCGTCCGCGTCGAACAGGACCACAATCTCATGCTCTGCCGCGCGGATGCCCGATTTCAATGCCGCGCCGTAACCGCGATTGCTCCGATGGCGCAGCACGCGCGCGCCATGTTCCGCCGCCACGCGCGCAGTGTGGTCGGTCGAACCGTCGTCCACCACAATCACTTCGGCGCCGCACGCGCGCCACGCGCGCAAATTTTCCAGAACGCGCGGCAAGCCCTCTTGTTCATTGTATGCTGGAATGACAATCGAAACGTTCGCGCCCGCGGCGGATTCAAAAGATGGGGCGGACGATGGGTCAAGCGCAATCATTCAGGCCTGCTTGCCGCGCAATGTTTCTATCTCGGCGCGAAGGCGCGCGTTTTCGGCTTCGACGGCGCGTGTGCGTTCTTGGGCGATGCGCGCAAGCTCCTCCGCGTCGCGCACAAGTTCTTTCGCTTCCGCGCCCGCCGCTTGACTTTCGGCGTACGTCTGGAGCATTTCGCCCGTGCGCGGATTGATGAGCCGCAAAGCGCCGTCAACCTCTTGCAGCTCTAGCTGCATTTCGGCGCTATAGAGTTTGCCGTTTTCATCAGGCGGCATCAAGACATACGCGTCCTCGACCAGCCGATAACCGACCAGCGGCGGTTCGAGTTCTTCGTGTTCGACGTCATACACAAAATACTCGCGCACGCCGAGTTCGGCATACAAATCCATTTTGGCGCCAATGTCATCCTTCCATGTTTCGCGCGACGTGATTTCAAAAATGACGGCGGGCGCGCGTTTGGTTTCCCAAAGTTTCAGAACGCGGCGCGGCGTCTTGTCCAAGCCGGGAATGAGATAAACATCGGGCGCAAAAAATTTTTTAGGAAATCCTTCGAGATAGTAAATGAGATTGTTCGCGCCGACGTACATATCGGAGCGGTCACGAAACCATGCCATCAACGCATCCAGTAGATAGGTGATGACCAGAATGTGTTTCATTGTTTCAGCCATAGGTTTGCCGTCCGATGTAGGATATTCGACTTGGGTTTGCGGCGGGAACGCGACAATGTTCATTTCACACCTCGACTTGCCACGATATAACGGTGATGCGCCCAGACGCTTTTGATTTGCCACGGCAGCGGCGCGCGCTCTAGAAACGCGTATCGCTCCATCTGCGCTTTCAATTCCGGTTTTTTGCCCAAATAATAATCCATTGAACTCCACTGCCAATCGTCGCCTTGAAAACGCGCTTGCATCTGTTTCGATTGAATGCCCAAACGTTTCAACACTTCGGTCGCGGGCATTACCGTATCGGGCCACGGCGGCACATCCAGGACGCCTTCGTCAATAATTTTACAATCCCAATCTTGCAAGATATTTTTTACGCGATGGATGTTTGCCCACGTTTCATCCACGTACTGGACAAAATCTTTTTCCAACACATATTTACGCAAGAGATAGCCCACTTGCGCGCGATTTGGCATGGCGATAAAAATCAGCCGACGCGCGACGCGAACCATTTCGCCGATAAATTTTTCCGCGTCGGACAAATACCACAGCGCCGCCCAATTCCACACCAGGTCGAACGTTTCGGCTTGGAACGGCAATTCCACCAGCGGCTGGAGCAGCGTAAAGGTCGCCTCCAGTCCGAGTTCGCCCCAAATGCGTTCGACGCCCGCGAGCCGTTCCGCGTTATCGTCCACGAGCGTCACGCGCGCGCCGCGCCGCGCGAGCAAAACGGAATTGATGCCGCTCACGCCCGCCATGCCATACAGCGGCGCTTCGAGAACGGATTCAATTTGATGACGGACGCGCAGCGCTTCGAGAAAATCATTCAGCATCAAACGCTCATAGACGAGACCCAGCCCTTCGTTATAGTCGGTCAGATATTTGCGCCAGCGTTCCGGCGGCGTCGGGGCGATAGGATGTTTTGCGGACATGCCGTAACTATATTCACAACACGCGATTTGTCGAAAAAAACTTAGGCGAAACTGACGACCAGTTTGCCCTCTTCCATTTTCGCTTTTTGCACGGTCAATGCGGCGAGCGCGCGCGGCAGAATCGTATTGCGCCGAAAATTGCCGACGCTGATGGCGAGTTCGTCGCCCGCGCGCGTGAGATGCACATCCTCTTTCGAGGCAAAGGGCAAATTCATTTTCAACAGATAGCCCGCGCCGTTCTTTACGATTTCTTGCGGCTGCCCCTCGTAAAACACGCGCGACGGGTCTTGGTCGCCGTACAAAATCGCGGCGACGCGTTGCAGCATGGCGAGACCGACGACCTCTTGGTCTAAAAACGGCACCTGAAAAATTGGTACCGGCGTGAACGATTCAGTAATCAATTGCCCATAGCGCGCCTGCGCTTCTTTGAGCGCGGCAAAATAAATATCCGTGACCGAATCAGACAGTACGCGATTCGAGACGATGAGGTCGCACGCAAAGCCGTACAGATTGATGTACGTGAATGTGCGCTGCGATTCGCGAATGACCATCTTTTCGGGATTCAAGACGATGCGGACCGAAGACGTTTTGGTGTCGCTCAATAATTTGTGCATCCGGTCCAATTGTTGAATCAATTCTTTAATCGTCTCAAATACCTGGTCGTCGGGCATCGGAATATCGGTAAAGTTGCGCATGAACGGCGACGCCAGACGCATCGCCAGCCGTTCGGCGGGAAAAATGTGCGTGAGATACCAGCGGGCAACTTCGGGCAGCGACAAGAGTTTCAACGTTTCGCCCGTCGGCGCGCAATCTACGATAATGACATCGTATTTTTTTGATTCCGCGAGATAAACGATTTGCAAGAGCGACGCCAATTCTTCCATGCCCGGCAAAACGCTCACTTCGTCCGCAATCAATTCATCCACGCCGCGCCATTGCAGGATGGAACGAAAATACGCTTGCACGGTGCCCCAGTATTTGTCCATCTGGTACAACACGTCAATTTCTTGGCCCCACAGTTTGGGCGCCAATTCAATAGGTTCTTTGCCAATCGCAATGTCAAATGAATCGGCGAGCGAGTGCGCGGCGTCGGTGGACAAGATGATGGTGCGATACCCCAATTCCGCGCAGCGTACCGCCGTCGCCGCCGCGACCGATGTTTTGCCCACGCCGCCTTTGCCGGTATATAAAATAATTCGCATAACTCTGGTCAATCCTTGTTCAAATATCGCTTTGCATTATACGCTGAAACGCGCGCAGCGCGCTTTTACGCCGTGTACGCGCGCGCGTGGCTTTTGACGTAATCCGCGCTCCTACTTATAATCTTTCGGTCAAACGACCGATGAAAGTTTATTTACAAACGCTCGGCTGCAAATTGAACGAGAGCGAACTCGAAGCGTGGGCGCGCGCCTTTGTCGCGCGCGGCGACGAGCTCGTGGACGACCCGCGTCTCGCCGAAACGATTGTGCTCAACACCTGCACCGTCACCGCGCAAGCCGCGCGCAAATCGCGCAATGTGACGCGCCAGCTCGCGCGCGCCGGCGACCAAGCGCAAATTATTCTCACGGGCTGTTATGCCACCATGTCGCCCGCGCAGGCGCGCGCGCTGCCGAATGTGACGCTCGTCGTGCCGAACGCGTCCAAAGACGCGCTGGTGGAATTGGCGCGCGAGCGCGCGGGCGATTTTCCGTATGCGACGCCATTTGCGGCGCATGACGCAAACAAACTCGGCGGTTTGCGAACGCGCGCGTTTGTAAAAATTCAAGACGGCTGCAATATGGCTTGTACGTATTGCATCATTCCGCTCGCGCGGGGCAGGGCGCGCAGTCGTCCGCAAGCCGAAATTGTTGACGAAATCAAACGGTTGGCGAACGCGGGGTATCAAGAAGTTATTTTGACCGGCGTCCAGATTTCGGATTATCGTTTGGAAGAAAGAGAAAACGGCAAGGGCCGCTTGCGCGGCTTGTGCGATTTGACGCGCGCGATTTTGCGCGAAACGGATTTGCCGCGTTTGCGTCTGACTTCGATTGCGCCGTGGGATTTGGATGCCGAGCTGCTCGATTTGTTTTCCGACGCGCGCTTGTGTCGGCATTTGCATTTGTCATTGCAAAGCGGCAGCAGTAGCGTTTTGCGTCGGATGCGCCGCCCGTACAGCGCGGAACAATTCGCGGACGCGGCGGCGGAGGCGCGCGCGAAAATTCGCGACGTCGCGTTGACGACGGATGTGATTGTCGGTTTCCCCGGCGAAGCGGACGTGGAATTTCAAGACTCGCTGGATTTTGTCGAACGGATGAATTTTGCGCGCGTGCATGTCTTTCCCTATTCCGCGCGCGAAGGCACCGTCGCCGCGCAATTGCCTTTGTCCGTTGACGACGCGATCAAAGCCGCGCGGCATCAAGCCATGCAGCGCGTCGCCGATGCGAGTTTGCGCCGCTTTACCGAAAATTTTGTCGGGCGCACTTTGAATGTTTTGTACGAAGAAAATACGGCGGGCGGCGCGGAATGGACAGGTTATAGCGATAATTATATTCGCGTCGTCACGCCCAGCCGCGAAAATTTGAGCAATCGCCTGGCGCCGACGCGTTTGACGGATATAACCGCCGATGGCGCGCGCGGCGAATTGGTTTAATAGTCAACTCTGCGCTTTGAGGATTGAGCATGTCCTGTATCTTTTGTGAAATTGTCGCGCGCCGCGCGCCGGCGCACATTGTCTTTCAAGACGACCACGTGACCGCGTTTGCCGATTTGCATCCGCGCGCGCCGACGCACATTTTGATTATTCCCAATCGGCATATCGAATCCGTCGCGGAAATTGACGACGACGCCAAAGAAGTTGCGGTTGCGAAATGTTTGCGCGCGGCGCGCGAAATCGCGCAGGCGCGCGGACTGGACGGCGGCTATCGCGTGGTGACGAATGTCGGCGCGGACGCGGGGCAATCGGTATTTCATTTGCATTTCCACCTGCTCGCCGG
>JAJVIA010000006.1:0-37857 GCA_022072245.1 Anaerolineae bacterium | reverse complement strand
AAGAATTATCTCTTGAAATTCAATTTTACGACGAATCTGCCCCAGCTCGAGGATATGACGCGGCAATTGATTGGCATTGCAGAGCGAACCAAGTCGGATGTGGCGGGCGGGTGTGATGACGCGCAAGGCGAGTTTTTTGTCAATGCAAGCCGACGCTTTGGTCAGGCGGATTTACTCGAAATGATTGCGATTGTTTTGCCTCATACTTCTAATTTGATGATTGAATCTGTCGCTGCGCCGGGCGCGGCGCGGCGCCAAACAAATCGTTCGTTACGCGCGCCGAGCTCGGCAAAGCGTTCGCGCAAATCTCGCCAAACGCAAGCTCGCCCTAAAAGTTTGATTCGCCAACAATGATTTCCGAAAAACTCATCCGCAATTTTTCCATCGTGGCGCATGTGGACCACGGCAAATCCACGCTGACCGACCGTCTTTTGGAAGTCACCGGCACCGTCGCCAAACGCGAAATGGTCGAGCAGGTGATGGACCAGATGGAGTTGGAACGCGAAAAGGGCATTACGATCAAAGCCAAAGCCGTCCGCATGTTGTATCAGGCGAACGACGGCAACACGTACGAATTGAATTTGATTGATACGCCCGGGCATGTGGATTTCACGTACGAAGTTTCGCGCGCGCTGTCCGCGTGCGAAGGCGCGATTCTGGTCGTGGACGCGACGCAAGGCGTCGAGGCGCAAACGCTGGCGAATCTGTATCTCGCGCTCGAAAACAATCTCGTCATTATTCCGGTCATTAATAAAATTGACTTGCCCTCGGCGCGGCCCGATGAAATCGCGCAGGATTTGGAAAATCTGTTATCCATTCCCGCCGACGAAATTATTCGCGCCTCAGCCAAAGAGGGCATCGGCGCCGACGCGATTTTAGAAGCGGTGGTGACGCGCGTACCCGCGCCGCGCGGCAATCCCGACGCGCCCACACGCGCGCTTGTGTTTGATTCGCATTACGACGCGTACAAGGGCGTCGTGGCGTACGTGCGCGTGGTGGACGGCGAACTCTGCAAGGGCGACAAACTGCGGATGATGTCCAACCACAAAGATATTGACGCGCTCGAAGTCGGCATCTTTCGTCCCAAACTCATTTCGACGGATGTCCTGTCGGCGGGCGAGGTGGGCTATGTGGCGACGGGCTTGAAAAGCGTCCGCGAAATTCAGGTGGGCGATACGCTCACCCATTCCACGCGTCCGGCTGAATTTCCGCTTTCCGGTTTTCGACCCGCGAAACCGATGGTGTTTGCGGGATTTTATCCGGTGGCGACGAATGATTATCCGTTGCTGCGCGACGCGTTGGATAAATTGAAATTGAACGACGCCGCGTTGACGTACGAGCCGGAAACGTCCGCCGCGCTCGGTTTCGGTTTTCGCATCGGCTTTCTCGGTTTGCTGCACATGGAGATTATCCAAGAACGGCTCGAACGCGAATACGATTTGGATTTGATTGCGACGGCGCCGAGCGTGGAATATCACGTCTTGGAAACCGACGGCGAAATTGTGACGGTGGATAATCCCGCCGCGCTGCCTGACCCCGACGTGATTGAGCAAATCGAAGAGCCGTGGATGAAAGTGTCGGTCTATACGCCCGCGCAATATATCGGCGCGGTGATGGATTTGGCGCGCGCGCGGCGCGGCGAACAGAGCCGCCTTGAATATCTCGACCCCGAACGCGTGCGAATGGATTTTTTCCTGCCGCTGTCGGAATTGATTATTGATTTTTACGACCAATTAAAATCGCGTACGCGCGGGTACGCTTCGATGGATTATCATTTCGACGGGTATCGCAGCGCGCCGCTGCAAAAAATGACCTTGCTGCTGAACGACGAACCGGTGGACGCGCTGGCAATGATTGTGCATAAAGATTATGCGTATCAACGCGGCGCGGCGTTGACGAAAAAACTCAAAGAAGTAATTCCGCCGCAAATGTTTCCCGTTCCGGTGCAAGCGGCATTGGGCGGACGCATCATTGCGCGCGAAACGATTCGCGCCATGCGTAAAGATGTGCTGGCAAAATGTTACGGCGGCGATATTACGCGCAAAAAGAAATTGTTGGAAAAACAGAAAAAGGGCAAGAAACGCATGAAGCAGCTGGGTACGGTGGAACTGCCGCAAGAAGCGTTTATGGCAGTTTTGAAATTGGGAGAGGATTAAATGTCCGAGAATGTAGAAATCAATTGGGTGCGCGGCGAAATGTTTGCGGCGCGCGATTGTTATGGCAATGCGCTGGTGATTGGTTCGACGCCCGGCGATCAAATCGAATTCAAAGGCGCCAAACCGTCCGATTTATTATTGCTTTCTCTGCTCGCCTGTTCGGCGTACGATGTGGTCAAAATTATCGTCAAGCAAAAACATCAGCTCCACTCGTTTCGCGTGACCGCGACGAGCAAACAGCAAGCGCGCCCGCCCCACGCGTTCCAAGAAATTCACGTACATTATCACGTCGTCGCGCACGGCTTGAAAGCGGAACGGTTGCGGCGCGCGATTGAACTTTCGGAAACCAAATACTGTTCGGTGTACAATACGCTCAAACACGGCGTCGAACTTTCGTCGGATTTTGAATTGGTGAACGAATAACAAACGTCCATGAATCAATACAAGCATCTCAAACTGCAAGCGGACGAGGCGCTGCTCACCGTTTCATTGAATCGTCCCCAAACGCTCAACGCGTTCACGCCGGACATGATGGACGATTTGTCCGCGCTCTGCGACGAGTTGCAAGAAAATCAAACGACGCGCGTCGTCATCTTTAACGGCGTCGGCAAAAGTTTTTCGTCGGGCGTAGATTTGAATCTGTTCATGCAGTTATTGTCCGAATGGACGCCGGACGATTTGCGCGCCATGATTCGCCGCTGGCAAGAGACTTTTAACAAAATCGAAGCGCTGCCGCAAATTACGATTGCGGCGGTGAATGGCGTTTGTTTGGGCATGGCGGTCGAAATGATTGTGACGTGCGATTTTCGCATTTCGTCCTCGCGCGCCACGTTCGGTTTGCCCGAAGTAAAATACGGCATCTTGCCCGACCTCGGCGGCATCACGCGCGTCACGCGGCTGGTCGGCCCCGCATGGGCGAAAGAGATTATTTTGCGCGGGCGCAACGTGAGCGCGATGGAAGCGCTGCGCGTCGGCTTGGTGAATCGCGTCGCCGACCCCGGCGACATGCCCGGCATTGCGCGCAATTGGGCGCAGCAATTTGCCAAACTGCCGTTCAAAGCGCTCTCTCATTCCAAAAAACTCATCAATGCCACGTTCGACGTCCAGTTGGCGCAAGCGCTCAAAGCCGCCGAATACGCGCAATTGCAATTGATTGGTTCGGAAGAATTTGGCGCGGCGGCGGCGCAAATGATGTTGGAACGGCTGGGCGAGACGCCCGAATGAAAATCCACCTTGCGCCCGCGCGTAACGCGGGCGCAGTTTTTTTTAGCCGCGCTCTGTTCGCAAAAACCCGCAAGGTCTTGTAGAATCGCGCGCAATGCGATTTTTTAACCGGTTTTGGGCTTGGCTCGTTCTCGCGCTCATTCTTCTCCTTGCCGCGTATTTTCGTTGGACGGGTTTGGCTTGGGACAATGGTTATCTCTTTCATCCCGACGAGCGTCAAATCGCGCTCATCATTTCCAAACTTCAACCGCCCGATACGCTCGCCGCTTTTTTTTCTCCCGACAGTTCGCTCAATCCCAAATTTTTCGCCTATGGCTCGCTGCCAATCTATTTGCTGCGCGCGCTAATTCCGTTCGCGCCGCCAACGCAAATTGTGGGGCCCTGGGCGGACGACCAACTCGCGCGCGGCATATTGTTCGGGCGCTGGTTATCCGGGCTGTTTGACCTCGGCACAATCGTCTTGACGTTCCTGCTGGGCCGTCGCGCTTATAGCGCGCGCGTCGGCTTGTTTGCGGCGGCGTGCGTAGCGTTCACCGCGCTGCACATTCAACTCGCGCATTTTTACGCGGTGGATACGCTGCTCACTTTTTTCGTCATGGCGACGCTGTATGCGGCGTTTCGTCTCGCCGAAACTGAAAACGCGCGCGATGCGCGGAACTGGCGCGCGCTGTGCGGCATTTTGTTCGGGCTTGCGCTCGCCGTCAAAATCACCGCGCTGCCGCTGCTCGCGCCGATTTTTTACGCGTGTTATCGCGCGGCGCGCGCGCCAGCGTGGCATTTTTCGCGCGCGCGGCTGGGCGAAATTTGGCGCGGCGTGCGACGACCCTTTTTGCAAAGCGTTGGCATTGCGCTGCTGGTATTTCTCATGACGCAGCCGTACGCGGCGCTGGATTGGTACGCGTTCGGCCGCGATGTGCTGCGCGAAACGCTCGTCGCGCGCGGCTGGCTGGATTACCCGTACACGCGTCAATTTGCTGGCACGCTGCCCATCGTCTATCAAGTTACACAAGGTTCAATTTGGGGGATGGGTTTGCCGTTGGGGCTTTACGCGTGGGGCGGCGCGGCGTTGTTTGTAGGGCAGTGGCGGCGAACGCGCGCTTGGCGCGATACTTTGCTGTTGTCGTTCGCGCTCGCGTATTTTTTCGCCATCGCGTTCCAGTACGCCAAATACTTGCGTTATCTTTTGCCGCTGCTGCCGGTCTTGTACATGATTGCCGCGTGCGCGTGGGCGCGCGTTTTATCCGAACGGCGCGCGCTCGCGTACGCGTTGGGCGCGGTCGTGTTGGGTTCCGCGTTTTTCTATGCGAGCGCGTTTACGCAAATCTATGCGCGCGAACATCCGTGGCTCGTCGCGTCGCGCTGGTTGTACGAAAACGTTCCCCCCGGCAAAACGCTGTTGGTCGAAGAATGGGACGATGCGTTGCCGGTGCAGTTGGAGGTCGGCGGGACAAAACGGTTTGGCTCGGATTATACGCAAGTCGCGCCGGCTCTGTATGACGAGGATTCAGCGGCGAAAGGCGCGACCTTGGCGGACGCGTTGGCGCGCGCGGATTTTGTCGTGGTAGCCAGTTCGCGCGCGTACGGCAGCATCGGGCGCAATCGAGCGCGCTATCCCATGAGCAATCGCTATTACGAAAAATTATTCGACGGTCAGTTGGGTTTTGAACCGGTCATGACGGCGCGCCGCGATTTGAATTTATTCGGCGTCACGGTATGCGATGACCCTTTTGCGGGTTTGTCCTTTGACGCCGCGCGCGTGCGCGCGTTATTGCCCAATGAATGTACTTGGAATTGGGGTTACGCGGACGAAAGTTTCTCGGTGTACGACCATCCGCAGCCGATTATTTTTCAAAAAATGCGCGCGCTGAGCGCGGCGGAAATCGAAAAACAATTGCAGCCGCCGCGCTAACCGCGCGCGCGAACGCGAAAAAAAACTTGCGAAACTGCGGCGCGGTCTGCCGCGAAAATTTCGCAAGTTTGATTGGCTGCCTCTGGTAAAGCGTTAAAACTGCGTCCACAGATATTGATTGGTGACTTCGTGGTGGAACATGATTTCGGCGCGTTTGATGCGCGAGCCGAGCGCTTTGGGACAGCGTTCGGCGGACGCGAGTTTTAATTCCGCGTATTTATTTACAATGTCGGGCGAGAGCGCCGTCGCGAGATATTTGCTGGCGGAAAATTTTGCGATGGCGTCATAGATATTGTCGGGCAGATAACGCTTTTGGTCGCGTAACGCGGCGGCGTCTGCGGCGCGCGGACCTTCCAAACCCGTTTTGAGCAGCGCAAAAATTGCCATGTACGGATTGGCGTCGGGCGCAATCGAACGGACTTCGATGCGCGCGGATTTTTCGTTGCCGATTGGAATTCGCACCATCGAACCGCGGTCAATCGGCGACGCTTTGATTTGATTGGGCGCTTCAAAATGCGGGTCGAGGCGGCGGTACGAATTGACGCTCGAGTTCAAGAGGAGACAAAGCTGGTCGCCGCTTGTGAGCAGGCGGTCCACAAAATTCCACGCGAACTTGCTGAGGTTCTCTTCGCCCCGCGCGTCCCAGAATAAATTTTTGCCTTTGCGCGAAACGGAAAGATTCGTGTGCATCCCATTGCCGTTGACGCCGGTGACGGGTTTGGGCAAAAACGACGCGGTGGTATCCAGACTGCTTGCCACCTGACGACAAATCAATTTATACAATTGAATTTGGTCGGCGGCGACGGACGCTTCGGTATAGCTGTAATTCATTTCGAATTGCGAGGGCGCGACTTCGGGATGATCTTTTTCATTGGCGAAACCCATCGCGCGCTGCACTTCGGCGGCGGTGTCAATAAACTGCCGCAGCGTATCGCCGGGCAGGGAATGATAATAGCCGCCGATGCTGACGAATTCGAAATGACCGGTTTCGTAATGATGCCGTTCCGCATCGCGGCCCTTGAAGAGGAAGCCTTCGATTTCGGTTGCGGCATTGCACACCGTCTCGTCGCGAGCCCACAATTCTTGCGAATAGCTTTTGAGACGCGACCGCATGTCGGCGGGATACGCGACGCCATTGCGTTCCTGCACATCGCCAAAGACGAGAATTTTGCCGGGCCCAAAAACATCGGCGGGCAGCCAGTAAAAGGCGTGCCAATCAATGCCGAGCCGCAAATCGGATTCGGCTTGGCGCGAAAAACCGCGCACCGAAGAGCCGTCGAACGTGAGATTGTCTGCGGACTGGAGCAAAAATTTCTTGTCATAGTCCAGCATGTGGAGGCGGCCTTCGAGGTCGGTGAAACAAACCGTCACCGCTTTGATGCGCTTTTCGTCGGTGAGGTATCGGGCGCGTTCTTCACGCACCACATCGGTTGCGACGCGCCCGAGCCGTTGCGCTTTGGCTGCCAGATTCAGCTCTTCCAGCTCGGCGTACGGGATTTCCAAAAAGTCGCGCAGTTGAGCGCTCATACTAACACTCCTGTGGTTGAGCATTCCGTCTTTGGCGCTCTATAAAATTTTTCACGTCGCGGTGGGGCAGAGCCAATTATATGCAGGTTGGGGAAAAAGAAAAATTACGCGCTGGCGGTTTCGCGCTCTAACCATTCCAAATACGCCATTGCGTGTTCAAAGGTTTCGCCGCACATTTCTGGCGTGGGACGCAGGCGCGCGCAAACTGGGGGCCGTTCGGGGGAATCAAAGATGGCGCAGCGGTTGTCGGCGGTCAATTGCGCGCAGCGCACGCCCGCCGGTTTGCCGTCGGGCATCCCGGGGATGGGCGAAGAAATTGAAAGCGCGATACAGCACGCGCCGCAGCCGCTGCGACAATTCATCGGGTTCGTTTCGTTTCTCCAAATAACGGCATTATAATAGCGTCGCGCGCAGCGTCAACCTGATTGACGCCGCGCGTGTTCTTGCGGAGAAAAATAGTTGCTCAAATCCAAACGCTTCTGGATTGGTCTCATCCTTACCATCGTCACGCTCGTCTTGGCGTTTCAGGGCATCCAATTCGATAAATTATTGGCGTCGCTCGCGCAATTCAATTGGTGGTGGCTGCCGGTATTGATTGGCGTCTTTATGATTAGCTATGTGGGCCGCGCGTTTCGTTGGCAGGCGCTTTTTTTTCCGTACCATCCGCGCTGGAGTCGCACCTTTGATGCGCTCAACATTGGTTATTTGTTGAGCAATGTCACGCCCGCGCGCATCGGCGATTTCGCGCGTGCGTATTTGCTCGGCACGCTGGAAAAAATTCCGGTGGCGCGCGCCCTGTCCACAGTGGTGGTCGAACGCACGTTGGACGGTTTGACGGTGGTTTTGTTTTTGGTTCTCATGCTGCCGTTTACGCCCAACGTGCCGCAAGATTATGTGCGCGCCGGTTTGACGTTGGGCGTCATCGGTTTGGCGTTGTTGATTGCGCTGGCGGTCATTTCGTACCAGCAAGCGCGCGGCGTGGCGTTTCTCAAAAGACTCGCGGCGCCGTTTCCCTTTTTGCAGCGCGAAGGTTTGTGGCGTTTCATCGAACATTTGATTGCGGGCTTTGCGGTGATTCGCACGCCGCGCCCTTTGCTCAAAGCTATCGCATGGTCCATTGAAATTTGGTTCTTTGCGTCCGTCTTGGCGTGGCTGGTGATGTTGGCGATGGGTTTGCAGCTGCCGTTGATTGCCGGTTTTTGGGTGCAGGTCGCCACCGCATTGGTGGTAACGGTGGCGGCATCGCCGGGGCAATTGGGCGTCTTTCATTTGGCGGCGGTTTTTATCTTGACGACCATTTTTGGCGCGGACAAAAATCTCGCGCTGGCATACGCGTTTGTGATTCACGGCATTTCATATTTGATGTTGATGCTTTTGGGAATTATTTCGACGGCGCGCCAAGGGATTGATTTGGCAAAAATTCAAGACATTAGCACGCAGAATGCGGCGGTTGACCGAACGGCAGAGTAAATTTTTTGTTTGGGAGGATGCGTCATGTCCATTCATTCCCGCTCCGATCTGTCTCGAACGTCCCGTACAGCTGCTTGGATAAAACTCTCGGCGCACATTCCTACGGCGGAACAATTCGCCGCCGCGTTTGGGCGCGGCGCGGCAGCGCTGCGAAAGCAGCTTCCAGCGCTGCTCGAATTGACGCTTTTGGCGATTTGGACAATTTGGTTTGCGTCGCCCTATTTAAATTTTGACCCGCTCACTCAACCGGCGGGCGTAGATTTTTTTCTCACGGTTAATTTTCATCACCTCTGGACGCGTTGGCGCGAATGTGGTCTCTGTTTTTTTTGGAATGGCGGTTTGAATGGCGGCGCGCCGGCTCTGGCAGATTTATTTCCCAGTAGTTTGCATCCATTGGTAATCGTCACCACTTTGGGCTGGGGCGTTATCAATGGCAGCAAAATCGCTTTGGTGGGAATTTTTTTCATGGCGGGCTTGGCGCAGTGGTGGTTAGCGCGCGTGTTGGGTTTGGGTTGGCTGGCGCGTATGTGGAGCGCGCTGCTCGCGGTGGTCGCGGGCAATATCGCGGGGCGGATGCAGATGGGTTGGTTTGGCGTCGCCTTGGCGACGGCGTCGGTCGCGCTCATTTTTCCGCCATTTATTCGCGTGGCGTTGACGGGTTCGCGTCGCGCGGCGGTTCTGTCGGGTATTTTGTTGGCGTGCGCGGCGGTGGCGGGGCAAGGATACATTCAGTTTGGGTTTATTCTTTTGCTGCCATTGACCTTGATTCTCTTGCCGTGGGGCAAACCAAATTTTGGATTGGTGGCGCGGCGGTACGCGCAAGCGTTTGCGCTGGCGTTTTTGCTCGCCGCGCCGTTTGTCTTGTCGTTCGCGCTCAATTTTTCCCAAGTCACCAAAGCGGCGGACGTGAATTTTGGCGGCATCCAACCGTTCACGTTTATTCCCTTGAGTTTTGTGGTGAATGACCCGCGCTTTTATGGGACGCCGATTTTGGCGATGGCGCCGTTTCCGGCGCTCTATGTAAATTATATTGGTTGGATGGCGATTCTCTTGGCATTGGTGGGCGTGCGTATGGCGCGCGCTGGAACGGAAACGCGCGTCATGTTGTTTTTGCTTTTGGCGGCAATGACGGCGGTGATTGTGGCGAGTTTAGAGCCGCGTCAATTTATCAATCAGCAGTTTCCAAAATCTTGGCTCGGTTATCAAATTATGAGTTTGCGGAGTTCGCCCGTCATTGCCGGTCTCGCCGTGCTGCCGATCTTGGGTCTCGGCGCGATTGGGGTGGATCGCTTGTTTGCCAAACTTGCGGTTCAGTTGCAAATCGGTATTCAGAACGCGAACGGCGCGAAACCGCTGGCTTTTACTTTGAATTGGCTGCTTGTGCTTCCTTTAATTTGGGGCGTGTGGAATGTGAAACAAGTTACGCAGGGATGGATTCGGATGGATGCGTTATCGCCGAACGTGCCGCGCGTGATTGCGGCGCTGCATACGCCCACGCTCGAATGGGTTAATTTTCCTTGGGGCGAAGTGGGATATTTAGAGTCGGCGATGGCGCGCGGCTTGAAAATTGCGGGGTATCCGTTCGCATGGGGTTGGAAAGATCGTCCGTCGCCCGCGCCCGCGCTTCAGGCGGAAGGCAAGTGGGCGCCCAAAGAGACCGTTGAGGCAGGTTCGATTCCTGAGGTGGATGGCATCAAGCTGTATCGCGCGGCGACAAATCAAGAATATGCCCAAGTGGAATACGCTTCCGCCGAGCCGACCATCTGCGCGGCGCAAGGCGACGCGGGCGATATTGACGTTGCCTGTGAAACGCGTCAAGCGGGCGAGTTGGTGGTCAAAGAAAATAATTGGTCGGGATGGAATGTAACGGTGGATGGCAAAGCGGCGCAAATTGAAAATGAACGATGGATTGCGCTGGCGCTGCCGGCTGGCAAACATCTCATTCAATTGCGCTATCGGCCCTGGGAAGGGATGCTCGGTTTTGCGCTTTTAGGTTTGGGCTGTGTGTGGGCGATTTTTTTGTGGCGCAAACCGAATAATTTCGCGGCGGTGAACGCCGAACAAGTTCAAGATATTCCTAGTCGGAGCGTCGTTTGAAAATTCTGGTCAGTTTAACGTATTACTATCCTCACTGGACGGGCTTGACCGCCTACGCGCTGCGTTTGGCGGAAGGTCTCGCTAAACGGGGCCATCAGCTGACGGTTCTCACATCGCAATACAAAAAAGAATTGGCGCGCACGGAAATGCACAATGGCGTACGCATCGTGCGTTTGCCCACCGCGTTGCATCTGAGTCGCGGCGTGGTGATGCCCGCGTTTCTGCCGACGCTCTATCGGCTCGCGCGCGAACACGATTTGCTCCAAGTGCATACGCCAATGCTGGAAACGAATCTGGTGACACGCGTCGGTTTGATGCGCGGCAAACCGACCGTGCTTACGCATCATGGCGATTTGGTGATGCCGCAAAATTCCCGCGACCAATTTATCGAACGCGCCATGACCGCGCTGATGGTGCAGGGCGAACGCGAGGCGACGCGCATCACCGTTCACAGCTGCGATTACGCCGACCACAGTAAATTTCTATCGCCGTTTCGCGCCAAACTCGATTGCATTTATCCGCCGGTTGAAATTCCCGAACCGAATCTAGAACAGGTCGCGCAGTGGCGCGCGGAATTGGGTTTAACCCAAAATAAACTTGTCGGTTTCGCCGGACGTTTTGTGGAGGAAAAAGGTTTCGATTATTTATTGCAAGCCATTCCGTTCGTGCGCGCGAAAATTCCCGACGTAAAATTTGTGTACGCGGGCGAAATCAATGTGGTGTACGAACGCTTTTTCGACCGGTGGAAACATTTGGTGGAACAAGAACGCGAAAGCATCGTAACGCTGGGTTTGCTGCTGGACCCGCAGCGGCTTGCGAATTTTTACGCGCTCAATGATGTGTTTGCGCTGCCGAGCCGCACCGATTGTTTTCCGAGCGTGCAAATCGAAGCCATGTTGTCCGGTACGCCTGTCGTCGCCACAAACATTCCCGGCGCGCGTGAGGTGGTGCGCGTGACGGGAATGGGCAAGCTCGTCGCGCCCCGCGACCCCCGCGCGCTGGCGGAAGGTTTGATTGAGGTTTTGACGAACCGCCATGCGTACATGAAAACGCGCGCGCAGATTCGCGAAATTTTCAATACCGAAAAAACGTTGGATGAATACGAAAAATTATTTGAAACATTGGTAAATACACAATGAGCATTGACCAAGCGCGCTTGATGCGCCTGCTGCAAAACGAAGCGGACATGGGTTTCAAACGCCGCGTGCGCTATCTGTTTCGCGCGTTGGATTTTCAGCCGACGGATGTGGTGTTGGATGCGGGCTGCGGGCGCGGCTTTTTCATGAAATATGTGAGCGAACTCGCGCCGTGCAAATTGTTTGGCGTGGATTTGGATTTCGAGCATTTGGAAATCGCGCTGGCGGAAAATCGCCCGCGCGGCGCGAGCGTGGCGCGCAGTTACATTGACCCGCTGCCGTTTCCGAACGACACATTCGACAAAATTATTTTCAGCGAAGTGTTGGAACATTTGCCCGACGATTGGGGCGGCTTGAATGAAATCAAACGCGTCTTGAAACCCGGCGGTTTGCTCTTTCTCACCGTGCCGAATCACAATTATCCGTTTTGGTGGGACCCCATCAATAAAACGCTCGAAACTGTTTTTCATACGCACATTCAGCGCGGCGCTTTAGCGGGCATTTGGGCGAATCACGAACGCTTGTATTATCCCGACGAAATCAAGGCGCTGGTCGCGCGCGCCGGCTTTGAGCTGCGCGAGTTTTATCCGATTCTGCATTACTGTTTTCCGTTCGCGCACAATCTGGTGTATGGGTTGGGCAAACCGCTGTTTGAAAAGGGAATGTTGCCCGAAAATATGCGCGCGGCGGCGGACCGTTTTGGCGGCGAAACCGCCCAGCCGTCGGCGTTGAATCCGGTGCGTTTGGGTTTGCGCTTGTTTAATTGGATTGACCATTTCAACGAGGATTTGCCCGCAGATACGTCGTTCATGATTAATGCGTTGGCGCTCCGCAAACCCGCTTGACGTTCAAGCAAAAAATTTACTCCGTTCGTTCCGCCTGTTTTTTCCATGCCGCATGTTCGCGTTCGTCTCACCTCCGCCCATCGTCACGAATGGGTTGCCCTGGCGTTATTCACGGTTGGGTTACTCGTCGCGTTTTTGACGCAGCGCGTCATTTATGAAAATGGCGCGACGCTGGCTGCGGGTCTGGCATATTTCAGCGCGCTGCTGCTGCTCCTCGCCGCGTACAGTCGCAGCGGTTCGCTCTTTGCGCTCGCATTGCGTCCGCCGATGCGCGCGGTAACGCCGGCGCCGCCGCCGAATCCCGCGCGCGCGCTATTTGCGTTGCCCGCTTTTGTGTTTGCGCTCATTGCGTTTTTCGAGGCGCGCGCGAATGTTTTTACGCCGCTCGGCGTTTCCGCGTGGGCGACTTGTCTCATCCTCTTTTTTATCGCGTTTTGGGAAGGTTCGCCGCTGGCGGGTTGGGATACGGCGCGCGCGAAAATTGCCGCGCTGCGGCGCAAGGACAAACGGGGTCAGCGCGCGCGGTGGCTGCTCATTGCATTGTTGGGCGTCATGGCGCTCGGCGCGTTTTTTTATTTTTATCGGCTCGACGCGCTGCCCGCCGAAATGACGAGCGACCACGCGGAAAAAATTCTCGACACGTACGATATTTTGCACGGCAAGTTTTCGGTTTTCTTTGAGCGCAACACGGGGCGCGAACCGTTACAATTTTATGCGAACGCGCTGGTGGTGTGGCTGGGGCTGGCGCCGCTCGACATGCTCGCGTTAAAAATTGTCGGCGCGACGGCGGGCGTGTTGACGCTTCCGGCGGTGTTTTTGCTCGCGCGCGAAATGTTCGACGCTAAAGTGGGTTTGCTCGCCGCGTTCCTGTTTGCCGTCAGCATCTTTCCCCTTGCCATTGCGCGCATCGGCTTGCGTTATCCGCTTGCGCCGTTATTTGTCGCGTGGACTTTATTTTTTTTGCTGCGCGCGCTGCGACGGCAAACGCGCAACGATTTTTTACTCGCGGGCATTTTGCTGGGCGTCGGCTTGAACGGCTATAGTCCGTTTCGCGTCGTCGTCGGTTTGACGCTGGCGTGGCTGGTCGTGTGGCGTTTGTACGATTTCAACGTCACCGCGAACGGAACGCGGCGTTATGTTCTGAACGCGGTCTTGTTGTTTGGCGCGGCGCTGCTCGTGTGCGCGCCGTTGTTGGGTTATATTTCCGCGCATCCCGACCGGTTTGCGTATCGCATGGCTACGCGTTTGACTTCGCTCGAAGTTCCGGTGCAAGGCAATCCGCCGCTCATTTTTTTGGATAACAATCTGCGCGCGTTCGGCATGTTCAATGTGCGCGGCGATGTGGTGTGGGTGAATTCGCTGCCGAACGCGCCGGCGGTTGATTTTTTGTTGGGCGCGTGTCTGTTGGCGGGCGTGTTGTATGCGCTGTATCGTTTGCTGCGCTTTCGCGAATATCCTTTCGCGCTGATTTTTAGCGCCGTCTTTATTTTATTGCTGCCTTCCACGCTGGCGTTTGCCTTTCCCGAAGAAAATCCGAGCGTCGTGCGCGCGGGCGGCGTCGCGCCGTTGATCATGCTTCTCGCCGCGTTGCCGTTGGCGTGGAGTTACAAATTGTTTGCGCGCGCGGGTTCGGAAACGCTCGGCGCGTTTTTGGTCGGCGTTGTTTTGGTGGGCATATTGCTGACGAATTTCAATTTGTATTTTACCAAGTACGACGATGAATATCGCCGCGCGGCGTGGAATTCCACCGAGATTGCGGACGCGCTGCGCGTGTTTGCGGAAAAGAATAACGATTGGGAACACATTTACGTTGTGTCCGCGCCGCATTGGGTGGACTATCGCGCGGTGGGGATTCATTTGGGCAATTTTGATTTCCAAAGTCATCTGGTTGAAAATGAACGGCAATTTGTAGAACAGGCGCGCGACCCCGCGCCAAAATTGTACGTGTTGAAAAACCAAGATACGGTTTCGTTGGCGCAGTTGGAAAAATTATATCCGTCAGGCGTCGCGGTGCGCGTGGATTCCAAAACGCCCGGCCGCGATTTTGTGGCGTTTTTTACGCGCATCGAATAGCCGCGCGCTCAAATTGGCTGTGCTATAATTCGTCGTCTCGATTGCCATGAATCACCGCCATTTGATTTCGGTCGGGTTACTTGCGTTGGGGTTGTTGCTCGGCATCCTCATCGGGCGTTGGCTCATGCCGGACCGCTATGGGCTGGTCACGATGATTCTGTTGGTGAGCGGCGGCATCGTGGTTGGCGCGCTCTTGACGGGGGGCTGGACTTGGCGCGCCAAACAAAATGCGCCGCGCGCGGCGGACGCGGCAGCGCCAAGCGGTTGGCGCATCACGCTGGGCGCGACGCGCATTGCGGTGCGGTACGATGCGACGTGGCGGCAGCGCGCGCGAACAAATTGGCGCGCGCGTTTTGCGCGCCGCGCGGACAAGGTGTCCTGGCTGGCGGTTGGGTGTTTGTTTGGCGCGGTCGGGCTGGCATTGTACGCGCAGCTGGCTTTTACAAACGACAAGACATTTTCGAATGGCGCGTACGCCTATTTGTTCGCGGCGCTCGGTTTTGGCGCGTTGGTATGGGCGTTGGATTCCGACGCGCCCGACCCCGAGCGCGTTCCAAGCGCGATAAAGGATTCGCCCCGCGCGAGCCGCATCCGTCTGGCGATGATTGTGTTGGCGGCTTTGGGCGCCGTTATCGCGGCGTTTGTGGGCGCGACGACGGTTTGGAACGCGCCGCAAACTGCAAATATCATTCTCTGGCTTGGCGCGTGCGCGTTGTACGGCAGCGCGTTTGTGCCGTGGCGCGCCATCGTCGCGCGTTTGCGAACGGGCGCGGGGCGCGGCTTGCGCGCGTTCGGACAGCGGCTGTGGCGGCGCCGCGTGGAATTGTTTTTGCTGGGCGTGATTATGGCGGTCGCGTTTGTGGCGCGCTATTGGCGCTTGGCGTGGATTCCCGGAATTTTTGGCGGCGATGAAGGCGAGATGGGCGCCGAGGCGCTCGCCGTTTTGAATGGGCAACTGCAAAATCCTTTTATCACCGGTTGGTTGTCGCACGGCACGCTCTATTTTTTTGTTCAATCCTTTGCGCTGCATTTTCTCGGTCCAACTGTTTTTGGTTTGCGCCTTTCTAGCGTGTTGGCGGGAACGCTCAGCGTGTTGCTCGCGTACCTTTTGATACGCCGCCTTTTTTCGGCGCGGCTCGCGCTGCTCACTGCCGCGCTGCTCGCGGTGTTTGATTTTCACATTCACTTTAGCCGCATTGCGCTCAACAATATCTTTGACGCCGTGTTTGCGCCGCTTGTACTGCTGCTGCTCTATGTGGGCTTGGAATCGCGGCGCGCCGTCTATTTTGCATTGGCGGGCATGGCGCTGGGGCTGGCGCTTTATTTTTATCACGGCGCGCGCTTGATTCCGCTTGTGGTGATTGTGTTTGGCATCTATTTGCTGCTCACGCAGCGCGACGTGATTATAAAAAATCTTGAAAATTTTGGCTGGCTGGCTTTGGGCGCGTTGATTGTGGCGGGACCTTTGTTGTATTTCTTTTATCTGCATCCGAACGATTTCATGGCGCGGCTCGCGCAGCGCGGCATTTTTCAATCGGGCTGGTTTGAAAAACAAATCGAAAGCGGCAAGACCGGCGCCGCCGTAATGTTGGAACAAGTGCGGCGTTCTTTTTCCGCGTTCAACGCGCTGCCGGACCCGACCAATTGGTTTGGTACGGGCTTGCCGCTTTTGGACCCGCTGTCGGGCATGTTCTTTGTTTTTGGAATCGTTTATAGCTTGTTCCAATGGCGCAAAAAAAATTACGCCCTGATGTTTATCTGGCTATTTCTTGGCGTGTTTTTTGGCAGTACCTTGTTGGAGAATCCGCCCACGAGTCCGAGTTTTATCATCGTGACGATTCCCGCGCTGTTTTTTGTCGCGTGCGGTTTGGATAAATTGTTTGAATTAGCCGCCCAAGTTTTGCGCCCTTTGACGCGCGTGCGGCGTTGGGCGGTCGCGGCGCTGGTGTTGTTGATTGCGGCGTGGGGCTTGGCGTTTTACTTTATTGCGTACACGCCGCGCTATGCGTATGGCGGCGAGCCGAATTGGGTCATTGGCGCAATGACGCAATATCTGCAACAGCGCCATGACAAGTATCGCGTGTATTTTGTCGCGCCGCCGTACATTTATCTGAATATCGGTTCGCGGAAATTTTTGATGCCGCAGCTCCGCGGCCAAGATGTTGTCGAACCGATTACCAGCGCGAAAGATTTGGCGTTTGCGCAGCCCGCGCGTCCGGCTCTCTTTGTCTTTGTTCCGGCGCGCGAACAAGAATTGCCAATCGTCCAGGCGGCTTTTCCGGGCGGCACGGTGCGCCGTTTTGACAAGCCCGACGGTAAATTGCTCTTTATTATTTATCAAGTCAACACGCCCTAATCTGCCATTCATACGCGCGGGATAAAATTTTCCCGCTTGTGATAACGCATGAACGATTCTTGGAATGAAAATGTGGACGCGCGCGACGCGTCCGATGAAAACAATCTGCCCGCATCAACCGACGCGCCCGCCGTCGCCGCGCCGCACGCGGACAACGGCGGCAATGTCGCGTGGGCGCGCGCCCATTGGGTGGCGCTGGCATTGACCGCCATTTTGCTGTTGGCGGCATTTTTGCGTTTCCCTGCGCTGGAGTTTGCGCCCGATAAAGAGGACCCCTCACAAACTGTTTTGACATTTCGCTCGTGGGACGGCGACCAACATTTGCATCCCGACGAACGTTTCTTGACGATGGTTTCGTCCGCGATTCGTTTGCCGTCTTCCATCGGCGAATATTTCGATACGGATGAATCGCCGATGAATCCGTACAACAATAATTTTGGTTCGTTTGTGTACGGCACCGCGCCGCTGTTTATTGTGCGCCTCACGGCGGAAATGGTACACATGACCGACTATTGGAATATCCACATGGTCGGGCGCATTTTGTCGGCGTTGTTTGATTTGTTCACTTGCTTGATGGTGTTTTTCATCGGCCGCCGTTTGTTTGGGGTAAAGGTTGGATTGTTTGGCGCGCTCTTGTACGCGCTCGCCGTTTTACCGATTCAACAATCGCATTTCATGACGGTGGACGCGTTCGGCAATGTGCCGCTCGTCCTGGCGTTCTGGTTCACGCTGGACATTGCCGAAGGCAAACGCGGCCGGTGGGCGTACATTTTTGCGGGCATGGCGTTTGGGCTCGCCGTCGCGTCGCGCATCAATTTTGCGACATTCGCGGCGCTTGTTGTTTTGGCGGCGTTACTGCGTTTGGCGACGTTGTTGAATCCGATACAGCGCGTGACGCTCAAAGCGTCCGCCGCGCCGCTCGAACCAAAAACGTATGCGGCTGACGCGGATTCCGTTGACGCGGCGTTAGCGGCGAACGCGGACCCCGCGTCCAACGCGTCGACGCGGACGCTGACGGTGGGCCCGCTGATTATTGAAATTGCATCGCGCGCGCGCGCGACGGACGTTTCACCGGCGGATGAGACGGCGCGCGCGCATTTTTGGAACGCGCTGCTATATGTCGCGGGCGGATTGATTTTGACCGCGCTCGCGTCGCTGTTGGTGTTTCGCGTCGCGCAGCCGTACGCCTTCAAAGGATTGTTTTCGCTCAATCCCAAATGGCTCGACGACATGAAATTTATCAGCGAGCTCATTAGCGGCCAGATTGATTATCCGCCAAGCCATCAATGGACGGGCCGCGCCGCGTATCTCTTTCCACTGTACAACATTTTCAATTACGGTTTGGGTTTCCCCGGCGCGCTCGCCGCGTTTGGCGGTTTCATCGTCGGACTGTATGAAATTTTGCGCTATCGCAAATGGAATCATTTATTGATGGCGTTGTGGGTCGGCGGATTCTTTTTGTATCTCGGTCAACAATTTGTCTTGGTGGTGCGTTACTATTTGCCGCTGTATCCGTTCTTTGCCATTTACGCGGGCTTTTTTGTCTTTTGGTTGTGGGAGCAAGCCAAGGGCGTGCGCGCGCCATGGCGCTTGGGCGCGCGCGTCGCCGCTGCCGCGTTGATCGGCATTGTGGTCGG
Organism: Anaerolineae bacterium; assembly: GCA_022072245.1. GTDB lineage: Bacteria > Chloroflexota > Anaerolineae > UBA4142 > SHND01 > SHND01. The sequence goes on along the minus strand of JAJVIA010000006.1, from coordinate 19,427 downwards.
CTATACTTTTTTCTGGGCGAACGCGTTCGCGTCCATCTATACGCGTCCCGTCTCGCGCATTGCCGCGTCCAATTGGCTCAAAGCGAATGTGCCGCCGGACGCGGTAATTGCAAATGAACATTGGGACGACCCGCTGCCGTTTGGCGGTTACAAAGGATTGACTTCATCGGGCGATGGCTTGATGGACAATTACGGCGAGGATGGACCCGAAAAACGCGCGCAGCTGCAAGCGTGGCTCGACGAAGCTGATTACATCGTGCTTTCGTCCAACCGATTGTATCAATCCATTCCGCGTTTGCCGCGGCGGTATCCCTTGACGACCAAATATTACGAATGGTTATTTGACGGCGAACTCGGTTTCGACAAAATCCAAGAATTTACTTCGTATCCGCAATGGCTCGGCATTGTCATTAACGACGACGCGTCGGATGAAGCGTTCACAGTGTACGACCATCCCAAAGTTTTGATTTTCAAAAAGAGTCCGCGCTATTCGTCCGCCAAGACGGCGCAACTTTTGGACAGCGTGGATTTGTCGGAATTGGAAAAACTGAAACCGATTGACGCGGTGGCGTCGAAAAATGGTTTTCGCATGACGCCGACGCTGGCGGCGGCAAATTACGCGGGCGGCACGTGGTCGGATATTTTCAATCCGCGCGATTGGATAAATCAAATGCCGTTGCTCGCGTGGCTGGCAATGCTGTGGGCGCTCGGTTGGATTGCTTTTCCGTACGCGTTTTTGACATTCCGCAAATTTACGGACCGCGGGTTTGCCTTTGCCAAAACGCTCGGCGTCCTCGCGTTCGCGTGGTTGCCGTGGACGCTGGCAAGTTATCAAGTCCTTCCGTTTGAACGGACGACCATGCTGCTCGTCTTGGCGCTCTTGGCGCTCGGCGCGTTGGCGCTGGGCTGGTTGCAGCGCGCGGAATTTTCAAGGTTTGTGCGCGCGCGTTGGAAATTGCTGCTCGGTCTCGAACTCGTGTTTCTCGCGTTCTTTGCCATTGATTTGGCGCTGCGCTATGGCAATCCCGATTTGTGGCATCCGTGGTTTGGCGGCGAAAAGCCGATGGATTTTGCGTACTTGAATGCCGTCATCAAGACAACCTATTTCCCGGCGTACAATCCGTGGTTCGAAGGCGGATTCATCAATTATTATTATTTTGGGCAGGTCATTAGCGCGACGTTGACCAAATTTATCGGCGTCGTCCCCGAAGTCGCCTACAATTTATTGCTGCCGACCTTTTTTGCATTGACCGCGAGCGGCGCGTTTGGCGTGACGTTCAATCTGGTCGCCCGAACGCGAACCCATGACGCGCGGCCGGAAGATGCGATTTCGGATGCGGAATTTGAAATCCCGCATTTGCGACGGGCGGTCGCTGCCGGCATTTTCGCCGCCGTTTTTGTTTTGATTCTCGGCAATCTGGGCCAAGTCGGCGTATTCTTTCAAGGGTTGAACGATTTGGGTCAGGCGCATGGCGGCGCGGGCGGCGTCTCGAATTACGTAACCGGTCTGCTCACGTGGCTCGGCGGCAGCGAAATTCCCGTGCCGATTGGCAATTGGTATTGGACGGCGACGCGCATCATTCCCGACACGATTAACGAATTTCCGTTCTTTACGTTTGTGTATGCGGATTTGCACGCGCATTTAATGGCTCTGCCGTTCACGCTCGCGGCGTTGGGGCTTGCCGCGCACGCAGTGTTGCAGCGCGCGCAATTAAAATGGTACGACCTCGCTATCGCCGCGCTGGTGCTGGGTTCGCTGCGCGCCATCAATACGTGGGATTTTCCGACGTATCTCGCGCTGATGGGCTGCGCGCTCGGCGTGGGTTTGTTTGCGGAACAACGCGCGCCCGCGCGCGATGACGCGTTGGATTTGCCGTCCGGCGGTTTGAATTGGAGCGAACTGATTCAACGCTATTTGTGGCTGGTCGTTTTATTGTTTGCCCAAATCGCAATCATTGTCATGCCCACAAACGCGGCGGGCGTGCGCGTGACAATCGAAATGGCGATTTTCATTCTCGTCATGTTGTTTGCTTGGGTCTTGGGCATAACGCGTTACGGTTTGCGGCTCGACCCGCGCGCGTTCGGTTGGCGCTTGGGCTGGCGCATGATTGCGTTGATTGCGCTGGCGGTGGCGTTTTATCTTCCGTACATTCTCAATTACGGCACGGCGTACACGAGCGTGGAATTGTGGCATGACGCGCGGACGACCTTGAGCGATTACTTGGTCGTGCATGGCATTTTCTTGTTTCTCACCGCGACCTATTTCGGCGTCTTGGCGTTGAATCCCGCCGCGCGCACATTGCGCGCCGCAAACAAAACTATATCGCTGCAAGCGTTCGCGGAAGGGTGGTGGATTTATTTCGTGCCGGCGGTGGCGGTTCTAGAAGTCGGCTTGCTTTTTCTCGAGTTGTACGTCTTTGCGCTGGCTGTGCCATTTCTTGCCGTCGGCGCGTGGATTTTATTTGAACGCGAAACGCATTTCGTTCATCGTTTTCTCGCGCTCGTTTTGCTTGCGGCATTGCTATTGACGGTGATGGTCGAAGTCATTACGCTCAAGGGCGACATCGGGCGCATGAATACGGTGTTTAAATTTTATCTGCAAGCGTGGGTCTTTTTCGCGGTGGCGAATGTCGCGGGCTTGGCGTTGGTATTCCGTTCCTTGTGGTTCCGCCAACCTGTCGCCGATGCCGCAACGGGTCAAAAAAGCGGCGGCGATTCTCCGACGCTGCAAACGGTCAAAGCCGCGTGGTGGGGTCTGGCGGTGGTGTTGATTTTCGCTGGACTGTTGTATCCCGCGTTCGCCGCGTGGGCAAAAGTGAACGACCGTTTTGTGGCGGGTTCCGCGCCCGGACTGAACGGTTTGGATTACATGAAGCAGGCGGTGTACAACACGCATGACCAAGCGCTTGCCTTGATTCAAGATTACGATGCCATTCAATGGCTGCGCGAAAATATCAAAGGTTCGCCGGTCATTCTCGAAGCGAATGACAGTTTGTATCGGTGGGGCAATCGCGTTTCCATCAACACTGGCCTGCCGACGCCCATCGGTTGGGATTGGCACACCAAACAGCAATACTCGCTTTTGCCCGGTGAAATCGTTGACAACCGCATCCGCGATGTGGCGACGATTTATCAAACGACGGACCCGGAACAAGCGCTGCAATTGCTGCGCCATTATAATGTGTCATTGGTCTATGTTGGGCCGCTGGAACGCATCTTGTACGGCGCGGCGGGCGTAGAGAAATTTGAAACGATGGCGGCGGCGGACGCCTTGACCCAAGTGTACGACAACAACGGCGTGCAAATTTATGTGGTCGGCAATCAAGTCGCCCAAGTCGTGAAATGAGACGTCAGTAAAAAAAATCGCACAGGATTCGGGATGTTGTATCTCTTTATTTGGTGGCTGCTTCTCCTCCTCCTTAGTTTCGCCGCGTTACCCGTGACGCTGCGCGTTTTGCGTTTCTTGCCGGACCGCGGGTACGCGTTCGCCAAACCGTTCGCGCTGCTGCTGTGGGTGTATCCGTTTTGGCTGCTCACGTCGCTGGGCTTTTTGCAAAACGATTTTGGCGTGTTGGCGTTTCTGCTCGTCGCGCTCGCGGCGGCGAGTTGGGGCTTGCTGCGCGGACGCGGCGAACATTCCGTGTGGGCGTGGCTGCGCGCGCGCTGGAAATATGTCTTGGTCGTCGAAATTATTTTCTTGGTCGCGTATCTCGCGTTCGGCTATTTCCGCGCGTTCAATCCCGAAATCAACGCGACCGAAAAACCGATGGAATTTATGTTTCTCAATTCCATCTTGCAGAGCCAAACGTTTCCGCCGCATGACGCGTGGCTGTCAGGGTTTGCCATCAGTTATTATTATCTCGGTTACGTGATTGTGGCGGCGCTGACCAAGCTGGGCAATATCCCCTCCGCGTACGCGTTCAATCTCGGTTTGGTCATGACGTTCGCGCTCGCGGCGGTGGGCGCGTTCGGCTTGGTCTATAATTTGGCGCGCTATGCCCAAAAAGACGAGCGCAATGGCAAAGGTTCGCGCGCGCCGTACGTATTCGGTCTCGCGGCGGCGGTGTTTCTCTTGGTCATTGGCAATCTGGAAGGCGCGTTCGAGGTGGGTTACAACGCGGGGCTTGGGTCCCGCGATTTTTACGCGGCGTTGAACCTGCACGGTTTAGAAGAGGTAGAGCCGTCCGGCACATTCGCGCCGCAAGATGGGTGGTGGTGGTGGCGCGCCTCGCGCGTCTTGAACGATCAAAATCCGAGTGGCGGCGGCCACGTCGAAGTGATTGACGAATTTCCGTTCTTTAGTTTTCTGCTCGGCGATTTGCATCCGCACGTTTTGGCGCTGCCGTTTGGTCTGCTCGCGCTCGCGTGCGCGCTCAATCTGACGCTGCGGCCGACGATGCCGCTCGCGTCCAAAGATTTTCTCTCGCTCTTGCGAACGCAAACGCTGACGCCGGAAATTTTGCCAAACATGTTGATTGTCGGCGCCTTGGGGATGTTGAATACGTGGGACATTGTGACGTACGGCATTCTCATTGCCGCCGCGTTTGCCATACGGCAATATCGCGCGCACGGTCGCGCGTCGCGAGCGATGCTTGCGACCGCCATGGCGTACTTTATTCTTTTGTACGTCGGCGCGGTAATCTTGTTCGCGCCGTTCTATGCGAGTTTTTCATCGCAAGCGCGCGGCATCGCGCCCAACATTTTCAATCGCACGCCGCTCGCGCAATATCTCATCATGTTCGGCTTGTTTATTTTCATCGTCGCAAGTTTCGCGGCGGTCCTGTTTTTTCAACAACCGAATCGCAAGCGCGCGCTCGGCGAAATCGCAAAATTCATGCTGCCGCTGCTCGCCGTGCCGTTGGTTATCGCAGGGTTGGGCGTTGTCGTTCTATTGAACAGTTCCGAATTGCAAAATATGTTGGCGGGCGTTTTGAATATGTCGCCGCAAGATACGCCGTTCGGCGTCGTGCGCGCGTTCGCGGGAACGTTCGTTGCGAGTCCCGGCACGTTTATTTTATTGACGCTCTTGATTGCGTCCGTCGCCGCTCTGGGGCGTTTGAATTTGACGAATTCCGAACCAGAAAACGCGGCGCGGCGCAATGCCGTGACGTTTGCGCTGCTGCTCGCGTTGGCCGCGTTGATTCTGACCTTTGGCGTCGAATTTTTGTACATTCGCGATACATTTGAAACGCGCATGAATACGGTGTTCAAGCTGTATTATCAAGCGTGGCTTTTGTTTAGCGTCGCGGCGGCGTTCGGCGTGTTTTATATTTGGCAGACCACGCGCGGCGCGGGCAAATATGTGTGGTTCAGCGCGCTGGGCGGTTTGACGTTCCTGAGTTTGCTGTATCCATTTTTCGCGCTGCCGAGTCGCGCCAACGCGTTCAAGCCCGACGCGCGCGCCGGCACGCCGACGTTGGACGGTTGGGTGTGGGTGCGCGGCGCATTTCCGGACGATTACGCGGCGATTGAATGGGCGCGTTCAAACATTCCCTCCGACGCGGTGATTGTCGAAGCGGCGGGACGCGAGTATTCGTTTGACAATCGCGTCGCGGTGGCGACGGGTTTGCAAAGCGTGTTGGGGTGGGGCGGCCATGAATTACAGTGGCGCGGCAATTATGACCAGGCGGGCCCGCGCGAGCGCGATTTGGAACAGCTTTATCGTACGCGCGACGTGGCTGCGGCGCGCGCGCTGCTGGATAAATATAACGTGAGTTATGTGATTGTCGGCGGCATCGAACGCGAAAAATATCAGCTGAATCAATCCTTGATTGACAAGTTTAGCAAATTGGGCGCGCTGGTTTTTGAACAAAATTCCATCCGCATTTATCGCGTGGACGCGTCGCATTGACGACGCCGCGCAATCTGATTGTATTGCCATGCCGAAATCTCGTTCTCGCAAACAAAATCAAGCCGCTGCCGCTGTCGCCGCAACCGATGCGCCGCTGGAAACGACGCTGCCTGCGGACGTTGAAATTTCCGCCGCCGAACGCGCGCCCGACGCCTTGTCGGTCGTCGCGCCCTGGCTCACGCTCGAAGCGGTCGCCTACATCGCGCTGGGCGTTTGCGCCGTCTTGCTGCGCGTAATGAATTTGGACGCGCGTCCGCTTGCGCCGGACGAAGCCAAAACGGCGGCGGCGGCATGGGCGTTTTTGCAGAGCCAACCCGTCGGCGAATTTAGCAGTCCGCTTTTATTTACGCTCAATTGGGTCGCGTTTTTATTGTTTGGCGCGTTCGATGTCACCGCGCGCCTGCTGCCCGCCGCGGCGAGCGCGCTCATTGTGTTTATCCCCTTGTTGGCGCGCAATACGTTTGGACGTACGGGCGCATTGACGGCGGCGCTGCTGCTCACGCTTTCGCCGACCCTCGTTTTCTTTGGACGGCATTTGGGCGCGTCCGATGCGGCGGTGGGCGGAATGGTCGCGGCGTTGATTCTGTTTTGGAATTTTCGCGCGTCGCAAAACGCGCGCGGCTTGTATCTCGGCGCGATTCTCGCCGCGCTCGCGCTGACCGCCGACGCGACGGCTTTTCCTATTTTGGTCGGCGGCGCAGGTTATTTCACGTTTGCTTTTTTGCGGACGCGGCGCGAACGCGCGGCAGCGGAATCGGCTGCGGAAACGGTTGAATCGAAATGGTGGCGCAAACCGTACGCGCGCGCCGCGTTCTTGTTTGCGGCGACGTACCTTTTGGCGGCGACGACCTTTTTATTGAACCGCGACGGAATGGGCGCGGCGTTCAATCTGTTGGGCGCGTGGTTGTCCGCGTTATCCAGTCTTGGCGCGTTCACGACGCCGTTAAATTATGTGTTGGCGTATGAACCGCTCGCGCTGCTCTTTGGTTTGGCGGGCGCGGTATTGGCGTTGTCCTATCGCGGCGCCAAAACGCCCGAGTTGGACATTTTGCGGATGTTGGCGGTCAGCGCCATGTTTGCGTTCGTATGGTATTCGCTCGGCGCGCAGACGCGACCCGCCGATGTCGTTGCCATAACGCTGCCGCTGATTTTGCTCGCCGGCTGGTTCATTGGCAATCTGTTGGAACGCGCGCACGCGGAAATTCGCGCGTCCGGCGGCGCGAGTTCCGCGCTGTCGGGCGAACTGCCGGTGTTACTCTTGCTATTGTTGTTGACCGTGCTGCTTTATTTCCAAGTGGGCGCGTTTTTACAGCAAGCGCGCTTTTCGCCCGCGTTGGACGCATTTTTTCGCCAGTTGGGCGGCGTTGACGCGACTTCGCTGGGGCCCGCGCTGGCGACGCTGGGTTTGCTCGCAATTTTTTTGCTCGCGATTTTTGTCGGCTTGAGCATGGCGCTGGTGGGCGTGGGGCGCACGCTGACGCTCCTCGCGTTGGCGCTGTGCGCGCTTTTGCTGTTGGGTCAATTGCGCGCGCTCTGGCTCTTGAATTTTGATACGACGGAACCGCTGCGCGAAATAATCGCGGCGACGCAAACGCCGCAGCATCTGCGAACGTTGGTCCACGATTTGGAATGGTATTCGCAAAATCGCCAAGGCGACGCGCACGTGATGCGTATCGCGGCGGACCAAGAATTGGGCGCGGTCGGCCGATGGTATCTGCGCGATTTTGTGAATGTGACGTGGACGAATCAAATCGAACGCGCGGCGGACGCGCAAGCGATTGTTTCGCCCGCCGACGCGCCGCCGCCCGGCGATTGGATGGGACAGCGTTATCGCGTCCGAACTGAATGGACGCTCGGCGATGCGCGCGGTTTTGATGTGTGGAAATGGTATGTCTTTAGACAAGGCGGCAGCGAATCCGCGCAGACGACGATGCTGTGGCTGCCGACGCTCAAGTAATTTTTGATTTTCGATTTCTGATTTTCGATTTGGGCGTCACGCGCTACGGAATCGAAAATCGAAAATTGAAATTCTAAAATCTAAATTCAGAAATGTCTGTACCGGTTGAACAACCCCGACAATCTATCTGGGCGACGCCATTGAGCGCGCTGGGAAAAATCAATTGGGATGTGGCGCTTTTGGTCGCGCTGCTCTTGATTGCGGCGCTCACGCGTTTTTACGATTTGGGCAGCGCGGCGTGGAGCCACGACGAAGCCATTCATACGCACTGGTCGAATGATTTGTACATGGGGCGCGGCTATATTCACAATCCCATTTATCACGGCCCGCTGTTGTATCACGCGACCGCGCTCGCGTTTTTTATCTTGGGCGACAATGATTTTTCTGCGCGCGTCATGCCCGTCCTCTTTGGCTTGGTGTTGCTCGCGGCGCCGTTCTTGTTTCGTCAATGGCTGGGCAAACGCGGCTGGGTCGTTACGACCGCGCTGCTCTTGATTTCGCCCGTCGTCGCGCATTATTCGCGCGTGGATCGCCACGACATTTACGTCGAAGTGTTTGTCGTGCTGCTGGCGTTAGCCATCATGAAATATCTCGCCGCGCGTAAAACGAATTGGTTGTATTTCGCGGTGGCGATGTTGGCGTTCGCGTTCACGGCGATGGAGACGACGTTTATCTTTATGGCGTTGTTTGGTTATTTTCTCGCCTCTGCGTTCACGTTCGATTGGTTCAATCAACGGATGCCCGCGTCGAAAATGGCGAACGCCGCGCTCGCGGCGGTTTTCGGTTTGCCGTTCGCGTTTTTAGCCGTCATTCTGTTTATTCTAGAAAAATTTGGACTGTGGCGCGATAAACACACTCCGGAAGGCGAGAGCGCGTTTGACGTCGCGGCGTTCGATTTGCTGCTCGTGCTGGGCACATTTCTCGTGCCGATGGGCGCGACGCCATTATTTATCAAGTACGGTTTTGCGGGCATCAATCGGTTGTTTGGCGCGGCGTTGACGACCGACCCGACCGATTACGCGGCGGTGGCTTCGATTCAGGCGAGCGGTTTGGCGCTCGTGTTTTTCATTGTCGCTTCGGCGGCGGTGGGCTTGATTTGGAATTGGCGCAAGTGGTTAATTTGCGCGGTGTGGTTTTATCCCATCATGCTCATCCTCTTTACCACCTTTTTCACCAATCCCGCAGGCATCGGTTCCGGTTTCGTCGGTTCGCTCGGATATTGGATTTCGCAACAGAGCGTCCAGCGCGGCGGTCAACCGCAGTATTATTATTTCTTGATTACGCTGCCGATGTACGAATATCTGCCGTATCTGTTTGGCGGCTTGGGGCTGCTGTATATTTTGTGGCGGCGCAGTTGGAAACGCGCGGCGCTTTTTGCGGGCGTGGCGGCGTTTTTGGCGGCGCTCGAAGCGTACATCTGGTTCACGCCCGGCATCGTGCAGCCCAATCCTGCCGCCGCCGACGCGGGCTGGCTCTTGCAGAATTTTCCACTCTTTGGCGGCAAAGACAGTTTGCAAGCGGCGAATTTTACGGTCTTGCTGCTCGGCTTTTTGATGCCCCTCTTTTTCGCGTTGGCGTACAATCCCGACGATGAATCCACGCGCTTTCCCACTTTGTTGGGCGTGTGGAGCATTGGCGTCCTCGTTTTATTTTCGTGGGCGGGCGAAAAAATGCCGTGGCTCAATATGCACCTTGCTATTCCGCTGTCGTTCGTCGCGGGCTATTTCATGAACGATGTATTGCGCGCGGATTGGCGCGCGTTATTCAAACAGGGCGCGCTGTGGATGGCGCTATTGTTCACGCTCGGTTTGCTCGTGTTGGCGTTTCAATTCTTTTTTGGACCCGCGCCATTATCCGGCACGCCGTTGGACGACCTTGCCGCGCGTTCGAGCGCCATCGTCGCCATTTTGATTATTGGCGCGTGTACGGGCGGCGTCGTGTATTTGGGCATGACGCTCGGTCTGAAAAACGCGCTGCGCGTTCTGCTCGTAACGTTATTTGGCATCCTGGCGCTGTTCACGATTCGCACTACCGCGAGCGCGGCGTATTACAACAAAGATATGGCGACCGAAGTATTGGTGTACGCGCAAGGGACTCCGGATGTGCCTGCGGCGATGCGTGAAATCGCAGAGCTCTCGCAGCGCTTGTGCGCGGGTAACGCCAACGACGCCAAAATTCAAGTGAATTGCGAAAACGGCAAAATCAAAGTCGCCTATGACGACGATTCGTCGTGGCCCTTTGTGTGGTATCTGCGCGATTATTCCAACGCGCAATTTTACGGTAAAAAACCGGGCGGACCGTTTGACGCCGAAGTGGTGATTGTGGGCGACGCGAACGAAGCCGAAGTGAAACCGTTTCTCGGCAATCGCTATTTCAAACGGCAGATGCGTTTGGTCTGGTGGCCCGCCGAAGATTACAAAGGTTTGACGTGGATGAAATTATTCGGCGGCGTGGATGAAAACGGCAATCCGGCGCAAGGATTTTTGCAGCCCGAAAATTTCAAGAAAATCGTGCGCGATATTTGGTTCTATCGCAAGTACTCGTATGATTTGAACAGCTGGCCCTATGTCCATCGCTTTTCCTTGTACGTCCGCAAAGATATTGCAAATCAATTGTGGCAGTACGCCGGCGTCGTGCCGCAAACGGCGGTGGAGGATGACCCGTACACCAAACAATTTGTAAATGATTTGCAAGCGAGCGCGACGCTCACCGGCAGCGAGGGCGGCTTTAACAATCCCAAAAATATGGCGTTGGGTCCCGACGGTTCGGTGTATGTGGCGGACACCAACAATCATCGCATCCAAAAGTTTGACGCCGCGCGCAATTTCGTCAAAGCGTGGGGCGGACAGGGCAGCGCGCCCGGTCAATTCAATGAGCCGTGGGGCATTGCCGTTGGCGCGGACGGCGCGGTCTATGTGGCGGACACGTGGAATCATCGCATCCAAAAATTTGACCGAGATGGAAACTTGCTCGGCATGTGGGGCGCGTTCGGCGACGTGGGCGAAGAGTACGATTCCAACTTGATGGAATTGTACGGCCCGCGCGCGATTGCGTTGGACAAGCAAGGCAATGTGTGGGTGACGGATACGGGCAACGAGCGCGTGATTGAATTTTCGCCCGACGGCGAGGCGCTGGACGCGTTCGGCGGCACCGGCGCCGAGATTGGCGAATTTCTCGAACCTGTCGGCATTGCCATTGACCGGCTCGGCAATTTTTATATCGCCGATACGTGGAATCGGCGCATCCAAGTTTTTGACGCGGATTGGAATCCCGTGCGCCAAATCGAGGTCGAAGCGTGGGATTCGCAATCGGTCGTCAATAAACCGTACATCGCGGTGGACGCGGACGGCAATATCTATATCACCGACCCCGAAGGGTATCGCGTCATCAAATACGGACCCGATGGCAAAGTGCGCGCGGTGTGGGGCGCGCCCGGCAGCGACTTGGCGAGTATGCAGCTGCCGACCGGCATCGCGTTGGATGCGAACGGTCAAATCTATATCGCGGATGCGGGCAACAATCGGCTCTTGATTTACGATGCCGTGAAAAAATAATTCCCGTACGACAAATTTAAAATTTGGCCGCGCTAGAATTCATCGCATCATTCACGTTACGCGCGTGCTATAGACCTTTAGACGCTGAACCGCATCGCGCGTTACTATGCGTGCGTAACGTGAGTTACATAAAAAATCCGCCGCAATGTGCGGCGGATTTTTTTCACGGCGCTGTGGCGGCGAACGTCGCGGCGATGCTGCGCGCGAGTTCGCTCAAGGTCGCATCCGCCGCGTCGCCCGTAATCGTCACGAGATACGCGGCGCCCGTATCCAAAACGTAAAGATATTGCGCGCCGCGCAGCGTGACGAGTTTTGCGTTGGCGTCCACAAACGAAAGCGTATATTCGAACGCGGCGACATTCAGCGCGTTGAGCTGGAACGGCGCTTGCGTTTTGGTCACTTGGGCGCCGCGCACCGCTTGCGGCAGCGTTTCCGCGTACGCCGCCGCAATGCTTGCGATATTTTGATTCGGCGGCAGCGCGGCGCGCGCAATCGAAATCGTCCGCGGGCGCGGCGTCGCGCTTTTGTCCACCGCGTAAAAATCGAGTCCTTTGTACTGTTCCGTTTCCAAAAGCGCGCGCAATGTCTCTGCTAACGGCGGATTATTGACTTGGGCGGCGGCGACGGCGTTTTTGATTTCGTCCGCGTGCAATTGAATTTCTTGCCACGAATCCGGCAGCGCCAACTGATACGCCGCGCGCTTGAAAATTTTCCAGCCGGGCGCGGCGGTGGGAAAAACGACGGCGGGACGCGTCGGCGTCGGCGTATTTGTCGCCGTCACGGGCGCGGTTGGCGTCGTGCTGTCCGCGCACGCGCTCAAAATAAAAACAAGTACAAGTCCAACGCTCCATAAAAAATAATTGCGCTTCATCACGACTCCTCGCGCGCGATTCTATCGCACATTCCGCGCGCGCGCAACGCGTGGCGAGCAAGCGATTAGAAATCGCCGCAACAAGAGCGCAAGTCTGCCTTTGCAGACTGATGTGCCAAGATGTCAGACCGCTCAAGCGATTAGAAATCGCCGCAACAAGAGCGCAAGTCTGCCTTTGCAGACTTACGTGCCAAGATGTCAGACCGCTCAAGCGATTAGAAATCGCCGCAACAAGAGCGCAAGTCTGCCTTTGCAGACTTAACGTGCGTAGGCACGTTTTGTGTTCTTGTTGCGGCGAATTTATTCGCCCAGCATCGTAACGTTTCGTGTTTTCGTTGCTGCGAATTCATTGCCCAAAACCGTGACGCCAATCTATTTTTTTGTTACGAGATGCTACATCAAGTATAATTCGCTACAGTTACCCCTGATTCGGAGACCTCTGGTGAAACTACACGAACATCAATCCAAAGAATTGTTTGCGCGCTATGGTATTCCCACGCCCAAAGGCAAAGTGGCGTACGACGCTGAAACCGCGCGCGAAATAGCGAAACAAATCGGTTTGCCCGTCGTCGTCAAAGCCCAAGTGTTGGTGGGCGGACGCGGCAAAGCCGGCGGCGTCAAAGTCGCCAAAACGGCGGACCAAGTAGAAGAATACGCAAGCGCTATCCTTGGCATGAGCATCAAAGGTTTGCCCGTGCGTAAAGTATTGATTGACCCCGCCGTGTCCGCGCAAGCGGAAATTTATTTGGGCATTGTGGTGGACCGAACGCAAGACGCGCCGGTGATGATGGCTTCCGCCGCCGGCGGCGTCGAAATCGAAGAGGTGGCGCGCGTCACGCCGGAAAAAATCAAGCGACAGACTATTGACCCGCTGCTCGGCTTGCAAGCGTATCAGGCGCGCGAGTTGGGTTTCGGCATCGGGCTGGATAAAAAACTCGTCGCCGAATTTGTCAAAATCGCGTTGGGCTTGTATCGCGTGTTTGTGGACACGGACGCGTCGCTCGTCGAAATCAATCCGTTATTCATTACAACCGACAATACCTTGATTGCGGCGGACGGCAAATTGGTTCTCGACGACAGCGCGTTGGATCGGCATCACGATTTAGAAGCGCTGCGCGATGCCGACGAAGAAAACCAAGCCGAACGCGAAGCGCGCACCGCGGGCCTTTCGTTTGTAAAATTGGACGGCAACATCGGCTGCATGGTCAATGGCGCGGGTTTGGCGATGGCGACGATGGACGTAATCAAATTTTACGGCGGCGAACCCGCGAACTTTTTAGACATTGGCGGCGGCGCCAAAGCCGACAAAGTGGCGGCGGCGTTACGCATCATTCTCGCCGACCAAAACGTCCAAGCGGTGCTATTCAATATCTTTGGCGGCATCACGCGCGGCGACGAAGTGGCGCGCGGCATCGTCGAAGCGCTCGGTCAGGTCAAGACCAACGTGCCGATGGTGGCGCGCATTGTCGGCACGAACGCCGAAGAGGGGCGGCGCATTCTCGCCGACGCGCACATGCAAACCGCCGCGTCGCTCGAAGAGGGCGCGAAACTCGCCGTCGAAATCGTCAAGGGAAAAAATTAAGCTGAAAAGCAAGGCGCTTAAAGTTTTTCAGTTTTAGCTTGTTATGAATTGGTCAGCGGTCCGTGATGAAGCGGTCGGGTATTTGAGTGATTTGATTCGTATCAATACGACAAATCCGCCCGGCAATGAAATCAGCGCGTGCCAATATCTCGCCCAAGTTTTGGCGCGCGAAGATATTGCGGCGACGATTTTAGAAGCCGCGCCGGGGCGCGGCAATCTGGTGGCGCGCTTGCGCGGCAGCGGACGCGGCGCGCCCTTGTTGTTGATGGCGCATCTCGACGTGGTGCCGGTCGAACCCGCGCGTTGGAAATATGACCCGTTCGGCGGCGAAATTCACGACGGTTTTTTGTACGGTCGCGGCGCGCTCGATACCAAAGATTTGGTCGCGATGGAGCTCGCGGTTTTTCTCTGGCTCAAGCGCAATCAAGTTCCGCTCGCGCGCGATGTCATTTTCATGGCGAACGCGGACGAAGAGGCGGGCGGCCGTTTCGGCGCGGCGTGGATGGCGCTCGAACACGCCGATTTGATTCGCGCGGAATATGCGATTAACGAAGGCGGCGGTTTTGGTTCGACCATCTTGGGCAAACGCATTTACACCATCCAGACCGGCGAAAAAGGCGCCGCGCGTTTTACGCTGCGCGCGTTCGGCCGACCGGGCCACGCGTCCATTCCGCAGCGCGACAATGCCGTTTTGAATCTCGCGCGCGCGTTGGATACATTGGGGCGCGCGGAATTTCCGATGCACGTCAGCGTGACCGCGCGCAATTATCTTGAAGGTTTGGCGAACGCGTTGGGCGGCGCTGCCGCGGCGAGCTTGCGCCAATTGGCAGAGGGCAAAAACGGCAAGCGCGCGCTCGCCCATTTGCCGCTGGACGAAGGGATGCGCGGTTTGCTCTATGCGATGCTGCACAATACCGCGACGCCGACGAAATTGAACGCGGGCAGCAAAATCAATGTGATTCCCTCCGTCGCCGAAGCGCAGGTGGACGCGCGTTTGACGCCGGGACAAACCGCCGAAACGTTTTTGCACGAACTGCGCGCCGTATTGGGCGAGGAATACGAAATCGAATTTCATCAGCCGACGACGCGCGGCATCGAAGCCGACCCGCAGTCGCCGCTGTACGATACGATGGTGCGCGTCTTGAAACAACACGACCCCGCCGCGATTGTGCTGCCCGATTTGGTCGTCGGCGCGACGGATGCGCGGCACATTACTAAACTTGGCGTCAAAGTCTATGGCTTTTGTCCGATGTTTGACGAAGCGGGCGAAATGGAGCGCGTGCATGGCGACGACGAACGCATCCGTTTGGAAAATGTCGGTTTCGGCGCGCGCATCTTGTATCAAGTCGTAAGCGAATTCGCGCAGACCGCGTAAACATGAATCCTGACGATACCGTTCTCGTCGCGCTCGTTCAAACGCCGCGCGATTTGGAAATTGCCGCGCGCGAACGTTGGTATCGCATTCCGACGCGGCACGCGCCGCGCTTTTTTAGCGGCGCGCAGGCGCTGGCGTTTTATTTGCCCGCCGCGTTTCGGGAACGCAAATGGAGCATTGACACCTTTGCGACGGTGCGGGGCCATGAATTGGCGCGGCGGCGCGATTTATTGCCGGACGAAGCGCAGCATCCGCGCGCGGACGAAACGTATTACAAATTGCAGTTGGGCGCGTTGCAAGCGCGCGTGCCGCCGATTCTTTCCAAACGCGGACGGCGCGTCCTGTTTTTGTGGACGAATTGGGAAAAATTTTCCAACGCGCGCGAATGGAATGATTTGTATTTACGAACGCCCGCGCACGAAGCGTTATACGACGCGCTGCGCGCGGACGCTTGGGATGTGGAACGCGAAACGTTTGTGCGCGAGGGGCGCGCGCGGTATCGCGTAGATTTTTTGGTGTATGTGCCGCAGGGTCAAATCGCCATTACGGTGGGCGAAGCGAATGGCCAAAGCCGCGCGGGCGCGCGGCAAATGAATTTGACCGTGACGCCTGCGGAAATTCAAGCAAATCTCGCGCGCGTGCGGCGCATGATTCAACGCGCGGCGCGCGAACTGCAACAATCCTATTCAACGAGGCAAGCATGAGCATTTTGGTAGATCAGAATACGCGTCTCTTGGTGCAAGGGATTACGGGACGCGAAGGCATGTTTCATACAAAAAGTTCAATCGAGTACGGCACGAATGTCGTCGCGGGCGTGACGCCGGGGCGCGGCGGCGAAACTGTTTTGGACGTGCCGATTTTCAACACCGTGTCGGAGGCGGTGCGCGCCACCGCCGCGAACGTTTCGGTTATTTATGTGCCGGCGGGCGGCGCGGCGGATGCAATGCTCGAAGCAAGCGCGGCGGGCATTCCGTTGGTCGTTTGCATCACCGAACGCGTGCCGGTCCAAGACATGATGCGCGTCAAGAGCGAGTTTAACAAGCGCGGCACGAAACTCATCGGGCCGAACTGCCCCGGTTTGATTAGTCCCGACCAAGCCAAAGTCGGCATCATTCCCGGCAACATTTGCAAGGCGGGTCCCGTCGGTTTGGTTTCGCGCAGCGGCACGTTGACGTACGAAGTCGTAGATGCTTTGACGCGACAAGGTAACGGGCAATCCACTTGCGTTGGCATCGGCGGCGACCCGGTGCGCGGTTTGAATTTTGTCGAAATTTTGGAAATGTTTCAAAATGACCCGGACACCCGTGCGATTATCGCCATTGGCGAAATCGGCGGCACGGACGAAGAAAAAGCGGCGCTGTACATCAAAGAGCATGTCACCAAACCGGTGGTCGCGTTCATCGCGGGCCAGACTGCGCCGCCCGGCAAACGCATGGGCCACGCGGGCGCCATCATTGAAGGCGGCACCGGAACCGCCGAAGAAAAGATCAAAGCGTTCCAAGCGGTCGGCGTTCCCGTCGCACGCTATCCGGTCGAGTGCGCGGAACTGATTGCCAAAGTTCTCTGAGAACGGGCTTGCGGTTCCTTGTGGAACGCAAGCTCTTTTTTTTGAATCGCCCATGACGCGCGCCGATGTCGTTCGCTCAAAATTGTACGCGGGCCTTTGGATTGCCAGCGTACGCGGGCGCGTTGTCGCTTCGGGCCGCAGCGCGCAAGAGACGCTGCTGCATTGTCGCGCAATGCGATTAAAAGACGAGCCGATTCTGCGCTACAGTCCCGCCGTTAAACCTCGAAACTCTGGCGCGGGACGACGCCAAACCAAAACCAAAACCAAGAATGATAATGCTTGAACGCTTGCGCGCGTTTTTGCGAACGCGCGCCGCGCAAACGTATCTGGTCGGCGGCACAGTGCGCGACCTGCTGCTCGGACGCGCCATTCACGATGTAGATGTGGTCGTGGCGGGCGACGCGTCCGCGTTGGCGCGCGCATTTGCGGACGAAATCGGCGCGGCGTTTTACGTGATGGATGAATCGTTCGACGTGGCGCGCGTGATTTGGGATAGTGGAACGACACGCGCGCTGGTTGATTTTGCGCGCTTGCGCGGCCAAGACATTGCCCAAGATTTACAAACGCGCGATTTTACCGTGAACGCGATGGCGGCGGACGCGGTGCATTGGCAAGGCGCTGCCGCGGCGGTGATTGACCCGTTGAATGGCTTGGACGATTTAGCCGCCAAGCGTTTGCGCGCCGTGTCGGATGAAATTTTTCGCAATGACGCGGTGCGTTTGGCGCGCGCGGTGCGTTTGGAAACAGAATTGAACTTGGTCGCGGACGATGCGACGGCGGCATTGCTGCGGCGCGACGCGCCGCTGCTCGCGCACGCGCCGTCGGAACGCGTGCGCGATGAGGTGATGCGAATCCTCAGCGCGGACAATGTCTTGGCGGCGCTGCGCCGTCTCGACGCGTTCGCATTGCTCGGATCCATTTTGCCCGAAGTGGAGGCGCTGCGCGGCGTCACGCAATCGCCGCCGCACATTTACGATGTGTGGGAACATTCGCTGCGCGCTGTCGCGGCGGCGGCTGAAACGGAACGCGCGCAGTATGCCGATTTGGCGGATGGCGCGTTCGCCGCGCAACTCGCCGCGCATTTTGCCGCGCGTCCAATGGGCGGCTATACGCGCGGTGAAATGCTGCGCTTGACGCTCTTGCTGCACGACATTGGCAAACCGGCGACGCGCAGCGTCGAGCCGTCGGGCCGCATCCGCTTTTTGGGTCACGCAGAGCAAGGCGTCGCGCTGGCGATTCCCGCGCTGCGGCGTTTGCGATTCAGCAACGAACAGGTGCATTGGGTGAAAACCATTATTGCCAATCACTTGCGCCCGATATTGCTGGCGCAAAACGGCATGAGCAAACGCGCGATGTATCGCTTTTTTCGCGATACGGGCGACGCGGGCGTGGATACGGCGGCGCACGCGTGGTGCGACCAACGCGCGACGTATGGCGACGCTTTGCCGTCCGCCGTCGCCGCCGCGCAGCAAACCGTAATGACGCGCATGTTCGAAGCGTATTTTAACGCGCACGCGCAGCAGATTGCGCCGCCGCCGCTTTTGAACGGCAATGAGGTGATGGCGCATTTGGAATTGGCGCCGGGCCCGCGCGTGCGCGCGGCGTTAGAGGCGGCGCTGGAAGCGCAAGCGTTGGGCGAAATTACGACGCGCGACGAGGCGCTGGCGTTCCTAAAAACGCATTGGGCTGACGAACAAAAACTTTGACATGCCCGTTGATTCACCTATAATCTTGCTTTGCTTGCCAAAGCGTTAGCCCTACGGCTAATGCTTTTTAATTCGTGGAGTTTGAAAGGTCACATGCGTCAACGAACTTATATTTCGCTCGCCCTGATTGTTTTGCTTGCCATTTTTGCGGGCTGGATTGCGTTGAGCAATCCCAAAATTCAACTGGGCGATGTTACGCGCGAAGTCAAAGTCCATCTGGGCTTGGATTTGCAGGGCGGGTTGCGCGTTTTGCTTCAGGCGGATTTGCCGGAAGGCACAGCCATTACGGCTGAACAAATGCAAGTGGCGCGCAGTATTATTGACAAACGTATCAATGCGTTGGGTGTGTCAGAGCCGTTGATTCAGGTTCAGGGGACCAACCGCATTGTGGTGGAATTGCCCGGGATTGAAAATCCCGAAGATGCGGTCAAGGCCTTTGGCAATACCGGTTTGCTGGAATTTGTGGACGCGGGTAGTACGCCATTGCAAGAAGGCGCCATCATTCAAACGACGGGGCCCTCGGCGGCGAATTCGTGCGCGCGCGCCGTGTCGCCAGTGAGCGCGACGCCGACCGTCGCGCCTTCTGCGCCCATCACTTCGACGGGCGCAGTGACCGAAACGAATCCGGTTACGGCGAGCCAAGTTTTTACGACCGTTATGACCGGCGATTGTTTGCAGAACGCGGTGGTCAGTTTTCAGCAAAATACAAATACGCCCGTGATTGATTTTGAATTACGCAGCGGCGGCGCCACCATTTTTGCCGACCACACGACAAACAATGTCGGCAAGTATTTGGCGATTGTGTTGGACAAGCGCGTGATTTCGTCGCCGTCCATTAATTCGCCCATTACCGGCGGACGCGGCGTCATCGAGGGCCGTTTTTCGATTCCCGAAGCGAACGCGTTGGCGGTGCAGCTCAAGTACGGTTCGCTGCCGATTCCGCTGCGCATCGAAACGACGACTA